>JAYTUG010000323.1:0-1651 GCA_043744695.1 Gemmataceae bacterium | reverse complement strand
CCCGAACTCACGCTCGTCGTTTCCCCCAGCCTCAAGATCGTCGGCTACACCATCGGCAACGACGTGAGTTCCCGCGACATCGAAGGCGAGAACCCGCTGTACCTGCCGCAGGCGAAAATCTACAAGCAGTCGTGTTCGCTCGGGCCGCTCATCACGCTGGTAGACGCGATGCCGGCCTTCCCAAGTGTCGAGATTCGCCTCGCGATTCGCCGCGGCGGCAAGATCGCCTTCGAGGGAACCACGTCGCTTTCGCAACTGAACCGCACGCCCGAGAGTCTGGTCGAGTGGCTCGGTCGCGAGAACGAGTTCCCCCACGGCGTGTTCCTGCTCACCGGCACGGGCATCGTTCCCCCGGACGAGTTCAACCTGAGCAACGGCGACATCGTGGACATCTCCATTACCGGAATTGGCACTCTCACTAACCCCGTGGTGTCGGGATAATGCGGCACGCGAAGTTGCCGCATCGACTGAAGCTCCCCCACACTGCCACGCGGCAAACGACGACATTGACATTTTCAAGTTTGAACCTGGAACTTGGAACTTAGAACTCAAGCCCGCTCCCCGGAGAACCGATAAATGCAGCAATCGCGGACGATTCGGATCTGATTGGGGGAGGGGAGCATGTCCTGGATGCGACGGAAACTCTGGTTGCTGGCTTTTGCCGTGCTGCCGGCTTGCAGCACCGGATGCAATCCGCTGGCGATGGGCTTCCTGACTCCGGTGCCGATCCAACCGTGGGTCGCGGAGCGGATGCAGGCGAAATACGAACACAAGAATGACGGCCGGGCACCGATCATGCCGCCGATCCGCGACGGATTCCCCGCGCCGATCTGCGAGGATCCGCCCAGCGATCAGGAAGTGCTCCGGGCCATGCCCCGCATCCCGCGCGGCGTACCGTACGGCTACGAGACCTTCCGCGACGACATCGTCGTGGTGAAGAACCGCCTCGTGGACAAGATCGATCCGCCTCGGTTCTTCCCGCTGGTCGGGCCGGCACAACTGCACCACTGCCACTGGGAATGCATCATCTATTACACCGAGACGGTGCAGTCCGACTACCCGTTCCCGGTCAAGATCAAGAAGCAGCGAACGCAGGTCATCTACATCGACAAGGACCACTTGCACCTGTACGTGGGCCCGGACCCGGAAGTGCAGCGTCAGACCACGCAGGATCTGTCGAAGTATTAAGCGTACCCTCCGTCAGTGAAAGCGACCGACGCGACCCGGCTCCGAAACGAGCCGGGTCGCGGCCGTTCATGACCTTGGTTGCCTCTTTTATTTAGACGGGTCACGTCACTCGAATTCGCCCTAAAAACCAGCATTTAGCGGGACCGGCACCTGGCCTCGCTGGTCGTGCTCGTTTTTAATTCGGGCGCAACTCGAACCCCGACACGCACCTCCGTGAGAAGTCGCCATGACCACACCGGCCATGCTCGACAAAGGTCGCTCGGATGACGGCCAAGATTCGCCATGAAGGTGAACCGAAAGGAGGCGCGAGAAGTGTAACATCCGATTGGGAGGAAGCAAATCACCGCAACCGAACGCGTTTCGAAGGGGTGTGCCATCCATTCTTGGAGTTCAGCCAACCGGAACAAATTGAGGCTGTTCGATCTTCAGGCTGAAAGCCTGGTATCCCTTAGCCCAGGGCAAC
>JAYTUG010000322.1:0-6329 GCA_043744695.1 Gemmataceae bacterium | reverse complement strand
TCCGCGGAGCGGAGCGCGGCATCGTCGGAGTGCTCTCGCTCCGCTCCGCGGACTGCGCGTCGCGGCTAAACGAAATTCGCAATCACCCTTCCGCAACGACCTCTTCCCAGAACGGCTTGGCTCCGTGGTGTAGCCGCGCGCCAATCTGGGTAATCACCTTCATAGAAAGGAAGTTCGCGGCCTTCGCGGCCTTCGCGGGCGGCACGCCGTGCGTGATCCCATAGAGGAACGCACCGGCAAACATGTCCCCGGCACCCGTCAGGTCCTTCGGTTCGCACGGATAGGCGGGAACGTGGTGTTCCTCACCGCCGAAACGCACGAACGCACCATTGGGGCCATCGGTTACCACGCAGTTCGGCACCATGTGCTTCAGCCGGGCGAAGGCATCCGCGGCACTCGACGCTTTCGCGACCGCGATCGCCTCGGTCGAGTTGCAGAAGAGCAGATCGGCGGCGACGAGGGCACTGTGAAAGGCGTCGCCGAAGACCTCGGGGATGAACGCATCCGAGCAGGTGAGCGCGACCTTCACACCGTTCGCTTTCGCAGCCTTCAAGGCCTCTTTTATCGCGTGCTGGCCCGTGTTCGGATTCGCGAAGACGTAACCTTCCACGAACAGCCACTCGCTGGCGGCGATCCGTTCCGCCGGCACGTGCCGGGCCGCAAGGTGGCTCGAGATCGCCAGGCTCGTGCGCATCGTCCGCTCGGCATCCGGCGTGATGATGCTCACGCACGTGCCCGTCGTTTCGCCAACCAGCGGTAGCGTGGCGAACTCGATCGCGAGTTGCGAGAATTCCTCGGTGTAGTGGAGGCCGTAGCGGTCGTCGCCGACGCAACCGATGAACGCGCCGCGACCGCCGAGTTGCGAACAGGCAATCACCGAGTTGGCGACCGACCCGCCGCTGACCAGTCGCGGTTCGTGGTCGCGATACTGTTCGAGCAGCGCCTTTTGCTCCTGCGGTTCGACGAGCCGCATCGTGCCCTTCTCGAACCCGTGGTCGGCGAATTCCTCGTCCGTCAGTTCGAGGAGGATGTCCACGAGAGAGTTGCCGAGCCCGCAGACATCGAACTCCTTGGCCATGAGCGAATCCTTTAGTGAGCGCGGGCGTGATGGACTCTCTTAAAGTGGTCGACCATCTTTTCGGTGGCGACGTGCCAGCCGCAATCATCGCACGATTCAATCGTGGGATAGCACTTCACGCAATACAGCGGCCCGCCGTGAAGGAACTGTTCGAAGCGCCGTCGATCGACCGGTTGGGCCGCATCCGCCGTGAGCGGTACGACGACCGAGGTCTTGCACTTCTCACATGCCTTCGTGTTGTGCTCGGCAATGATCGGCCGGTAGTGGTCGTGAATCCCCCGCGGCACGACGCCGCTGCCGGTGCAGAGTGGGCAGGTCATGCCGAATTGCGCGAGGATCGCCTTGCGGATGAACTCGCTTTTATTCGGAAGCTTGTCCAGAAACTCCGCCAGATCTTGTTCCACCTTGAAGGCGACGATCTGGGATTTCTGTGACTTCGCGTCTTTCTTGGCCATGGTTCCCTCTCCGGCATTCTACCGGCCTCGTGGGCCTATCCTATTTTTGGGAGGCCCGGTTCGCAAGCGGGCGAGACGCGTAACGGGCGGTAACGGGTTAGGAAAGCCCTTCGCATGGCCGGTGCGAGCGATTAGAATCAGTCGTGGCGAGCCGAGCGGCGTGAGCCGCCGGGTTTCCGAACTCATAACTCACCACAGAGGCACAAAGCTCACACAAAGAACACGAAGCAAGAATCAATAACCGCTTTTCCTGCTTCATCCTCTTGGTGTCTCTTTGTGTGATCTTCGTGCCTCTGTGGTGAAAAGGCTTCCTACTTGAAAATCTCAGCCCGCGCTCGGCGAATGCCTTCGTAACGCACAACTGCCTCGGAGAAGTCCTCATGGCTGCGGTACTCGAAAAGCCGGCACCCGCCGCGAAATACGCTTCCGAAGTGGACGAACAACTCGCCCAGGCCACGAGCCGCATTCGCGTCCACGACATCGCGTTCGGCAGCGTCCTCATCGTCGCCGCTCTGCTGGTCTATTCCACCGCGATGATCGTGCTCGACAAGTACGCCGTGCTCCCCGAGTGGGTCCGACAACTCGGCCTCCTCAGCTTTCTTGCTGCAGCCAGCAGCATCGCCTACCTCACGCTCGTGCGACCACTCCGCCAGCGCATTAACCCGATCTACGCCGCCGTGCAGGTCGAGAAGACCATCGAGAACTCGAAGAACAGCCTGGCCGGTTACGTCGAAGCTCAAGAGAACGAGGCCATTCACCCCGCCGTGCGTGCCGCGATGGGTGCCCGGGCCGCCAAGAGCGTTGGGGAAGCCGATGTGAACCACGCCGTCGATCACCGCAATCTGGTTTACGCCAGTGCCGTCGCGGTCGTCTTCCTGCTTGCACTCATCGTGCTCTTCTTCGTCTTCCGCCCCGCCCAGTTCCGTTCCCTCGCCGCTCGCACCTTCGCCCCGTTCTCCTCGGAAGCCATCGCGGCCCGCACGCAACTCACGCTTCTCGAACCCCCGACCGGCGATGTCACCATCACGGCTGGGCAGTCCGTCACCATCAAGGTCAACGTCGGCGGCAAGGTCCCCTCCCCGGACAATCCCGATCGCGTTCGCGTGCTGATTCGGCACAACCAGGCGAATGCCGAGTTCGAGGAATTGCCGCTAGAGAAAGGCGAGAATTCGCGGGAATGGCAGATCCGTGTGCCCGATTACCTCGTTCGCAACGGCTTCTGGTACAAGGTCGCTGGCGGCGACGCCGAGACCCCCGAATACAAGGTGAGCGTGCGCTCGCTGCCGCTCATCTCGGACTACGAGGTGACCTACGAGTTCCCCGCCTACACCCGCTTGAAGCCAGAGACCTCGAAGGATGCGAACCTCCGCGCGATCCGCGGCACGAAGGTCACCATCACCGGCAAAACGAACCGCACCGTGAAGGACGGAAAGCTCGCCTTCGACCCGCCGACCCGCGACGCACTTCCCGGTAAACTCCTCGCCGACAAACCGGACAGCATCCAGTTCCCGTTCACCCTCAGCACGAGTGGCCACTACCGTCCGACGTTCACCTCGTCCGAAGGCGAGCGGAGCCCCGAGCCGCCGCCGTTCAAGATCGCGGTCGATGAAGACCAGGCACCGAGCGTCGAGATCGTGATGCCGGAGCCACTCGAAATCACGCTTCCTGCCAACGGACTTCTGTCTGTAGACGGTGCCATCACCGACGATCACGGCATCGACAAGGCGACGCTGCGAATGCGGCTCGTCGAACCGCTCATGCGCGACCTCGCGGGCAAGCCTTACCAGGAAGGCAAGTCGTTCCATCGGCCCGAGAAGGATGGCACCTCCTCGTGGCCCACGAGCTTCGAGTACAAGGATTCCGTCGAACTGAGCAAGCTCACGGACGCCGGCGGTCAACCCGTCTTGCTTCAAGCAGGCATGGTGCTCGAATACTGGCTCGAAGCGACGGACAACCGCACGAAGCCCGGTGCAAGCGGCCCCGAGCCCGACCCGAACCTCGGCAAATCGGCCGTGAAGCGCGTGCGTCTCACTTCACCCATCGTGGCCAAGGAAGATCAGAAGAATCAGGACGCGAAGAAGGATCAGCGCAAAAACGAGGAGAAGAACCACAACCAGACGCAGCAGAAGCGTCTCGACAACGAACCGCGCGAACCGAACCAACCGAACGCGCCGATGCCGAAGACCGAAGACAAGTTGCCGCCCGAGGGCACGAACCCGCCGATGCCCATGCCGATGGACCCGGCCACGCCGCCGAAGAAGACGGAACCCGAAGGCACGCCCAAGGACATGGGTAATCAACCGCCGATGATGCCGCCGATGAACATGGGCACACCAATGGCACCGATGCCGTCCACGCAGGAAGACGCGAAGACCAAAAGCGATGCCCAGAAGATTCAGGACAAGCTCGACGAGCAAAAGGGCTCGGGGTCGGCGAAGCCCGCGCCGTCCAAGGACGAGGATCGCGCGAACCCGGCCGAACCGAAGCTCAAGCCGATGTCGGGCGAGATGCCTCCACCCGATTCGGGCTCAAAAGAGCCGCCGAAGGAGAACGATCCCTCCAACCCGATGCAAGGTTCCAACGGTGCCGAGTCGAAGCCGATGGGCAATGCGCCCAAGCCCGAAGACCCGGCTGCGACCAAGCCAGAACCTGCGCCCATGAACCCGATGGGCGGCATGCCCCCGGCCGAGAACAAACCCGCGCCCAAGAACACGGATCCGATGAAGGGCGCGGGCAGCGACAAGCCCGTTCCCCAGCCGATGAACCCGCCGATGCCAATGGACCCGGACAAGCCTTCCGAAGACAAGAACGGCGGCGGCGGTGGTAAGCCTTCGACCCAACAGAAGCCCGAACCCGGCATGGAGCAACCGAACCCGGCCGAAGGCTCCGCCAAATCGAAGCCGATGCCCGGCAACGACCCCGGCACCGACAAGCCCGAACCCAAACCGAGCGGTTCCCAAGATCCGAAGAGCCAACCCGACGAAGGCGGCAAAGCGAAGCCGCAGTCGGGCCCGCCACCGGCCGACGCCAAGCCCGCCCCCAAAGACGAGAACCCGATGAAGGGCGCGGGCGATGGCGACCCCAAGCCGATGCCTTCGGACATGGGCACGCCCTCCTCCACCAAGCCCGAAGGTTCCAAGCCGATGGGCGGCGAACCCGGCAGCGTCAAACCTTCTCCCGAAACGAAGCCGATGCCCGGCGCGGGAAACCAGAAGCCCACGCCCGAACAAGTGAAGGACTTCCAGGACGCGGTCAAGGACTTGAACAGCAAGGATCCCGCGAAGCAGAAAGCCGCCCAAGACAAGCTCGACAAGCAGGTCGGCGAACAGAACCGCAAGGACATCGAAAAGGGAATGAAGGACTTCGAGAAGAACGTCCAGGACCTGAACAGCAAGGACGACAAGACCAGGAAGGACGCTCAGGACAAGCTCGATCAGCAGGTCGGGGAGAAGAACCGCAAGGAGATCGAGGACATTCAGAAGGGTCTGAACTCGAAGGATCCGATGGAGAAGGCCGCGGCCGAGCAGAAGCTCAAGGACCTTCAAGCGAAGGCCGGCGCGGGCGACAAGCAGCCCAAGCCCAAAGACGGTGCCGGCAACGAACCCAAGGCGAAGCCGGATTCGAAGGAACTCGAAGGGGCCATGAAGGACCTTCAGAGTCCGGACAAGGGTACTCGCGATGCCGCGAAAGATCAGCTCGACAAGGCGTTGGGCAAGGGTGCCGGCGACAAGGCCGAGCAACTTCAAAACGACCTCAAGTCCGAGGACAAGGACAAGCGTGCCGCCGCCGAGAAGGAACTGAAGGACTTCGCGAATCAAGCCAAGAACAACCCGCCGAAGAAGAAAGACACCCCCGGTGCCGGCGGCAAGAAAGTCGATCCGAAGGAGGTCGAGAAAGCCCTCGACGACCTGAACAGCGACGACCCGAACAAGCGAGCCGAGGCCAAGAAGAAGCTCGACGATCAACTCGGCAAAGGCACCGGCGACAAGGCCGAGGACCTTACCAAGAAGGCTAACTCGGAGAATCTCAAGGACCAGTCCGATGGCCGCAAGGGCCGCGACGACCTGCTCAACAAGGCTGAGGAAATGGCCAAAAAGCAGGGCGATCCGAAGCCCAAGGGCAAGCCTAAGGAACTGACCAAGGAAGAGATCGAGCAACTCGCCAAGAAGTTGAACGACCTCAACAGCCCGGACGAAGCCAAGCGCAAGGACGCTGAAAAGGAACTCGACAAGCAACTTGGCGAAGAGGCCCGCAAGAAGCTTCAGGAAGCCTCGAAAGATCCCAAGAAAGCCGAGGAGTTGAAGAAACAACTCGACGAGATGGCGAAGAAGGGCGGGGCCGAAGTCGACCCGGACGGCAACATCGTGCCCAAGGGCGGCGACCCGACCGTGCCCGTTCGCGAGGCCATGAAGGAGGATGCTCGCAACCGCGCCAAGTCCGCCCAACTTCAACTCGATCAGTTCGTGAAGAACAAGGACAACGCGCAACTTCTCAAAGACACCGGCATGACTCAGGAGCAGTACGAAAAGTTCCTCGACAACTACCGTAAGGAAGTGGCGAAGCTCAAGAAGGATGCCGACGACCTGGACAAGGCCGACCCGGCCGGCGTGAAGCCGCCCACGCAGAACGTGGGCCAGAGCAGCAAAATCGAATCGAAGGGTGCCGCGAGTACCGGCAGTGCCGGCGGTCCGACCGTTGCCGCCCCCGGCTACGCGGACGCACTCAAGAAGTTCAACGAAGGGGCGTCGAAGGTGCCGCTGAAGAAATGATACCGTTTAGCCGCGACCCGGAGTCCG
>JAYTUG010000321.1:0-6330 GCA_043744695.1 Gemmataceae bacterium | reverse complement strand
GCTTCAAAAGCAAAGCCGCGAGTGCGGGGCTGAGCGTGAGCGAGTTCATCGTCGAGATCAAGGTCGAGATGGCAATCGTGAGCGCGAACTGGCGGAAGAACGAGCCGACGAGGCCGGAGAGGAACGCACACGGAATGAACACGGCGGAGAGCACGATGCCGACGGCCACGACGGGCCCCGCGACGTCTTCCATGGCGCGGATCGTGGCTTCCCGCGGCGCGAACCCGAGATCGAGTTTATGCTGCACCGCCTCGACCACGACGATGGCATCGTCCACGACGATACCGACCGCGAGAACGAGGCCGAAGAGCGTGAGATTGTTGATGCTGAAACCGGCGACGTACATTGCCGCGAACGTCCCGATGATGGCGACCGGCACGGCCAAGAGGGGAATGACCGCGGCCCGCCACGAGCCGAGGAACACGAGTACCACGAGGGCCACGAGTACGATCGCATCGCGGAGCGAATAGAAGACTTCCCGAATCGATGCGATGATGAACGGAGCGGTGTCGTAGCCGATCTCCCACTTCACACCGGGCGGGAAGTCTTTTTCCAACTCCTGCATCTTGTCTTGGATGGCGGCGGAGGTCTCGACGGCGTTGGCACTGGAGAGCAAGAAGATGCCGAGGCCGGTGGTGGGTTTGCGGTCGAAGCGCGAACTGACGTCCGAATTCTTGGAGCCGAGTTCGACGCGGGCCACGTCCTTGATGCGAACCAGTTGTCCCGCGGTTCCGACTTTGAGCACGATGTCGCGAAACTCCTCTTCGGTCGTGAGACGGCCGATGCCACTGAGGGTGACCTGGAATGCTCGTTCGTGTGCGCCGCCGGTACTTTGTCCGATTTGCCCGGCGACGATTTGCGCGTTTTGGGCGCGAATGGCCGCGACCACGTCGCCGGGAGTGAGGCCGAGTTCCGCGAGTTTGTCGGGGTTCACCCAGACTCGCATCGAATAGTCGCGCTGGCCGAAAATCGTCACGTCGCTGATGCCGGGAATGCGGGCAATCTCTTCCTTGAGATGGAGCGAGGCGTAGTTGCTCAGGTACAACTGATCGTAGCTTCCGTCGGGGCTGTTGAAGCTGACGGTGAGCAAGAGTTCTGGTGAACGCTTCCGCGTGGTGAGGCCGGTCTGGCGAACCTCGGGCGGAAGTTGCGGCATCGCTAGCGCCACGCGGTTCAGCACGCGAACCTGGCACATGTTCAAGTCGGTGCCGGGCCGAAATGTCACCGTGAGCGTATAGCTGCCGTCGTTCGTACACTGCGACGTCATGTACATCATGTCTTCGACGCCGTTCACCTGCTGCTCGATCGGCGAGGCGATCGTGTCCGAAACGGTCTTCGCATCCGCACCCGGGAAGTTGCAATCGACTTGAATCGTGGGGGGGGTAACTTGCGGATATTGAGCGATGGGAAGTTTGAAGACGGCGAGCGCGCCGGCGAGGAACACCACGGCCGAGAGCACCGTGGCGAAGATGGGACGGTCGATGAAGAAGCGAGGAATCATAAAGTCTTACTTCTTCGAGTCGCTGCCCGGCATCGCGAGTTTCTTATCGGAGGAAGTATTGGCTTTGGGGTTCACCTTCATCCCGGCCCGCACGCGTTGGAGGCCGCTCACGATGATGCGCTCGCCGGCCGCGAGGCCCTCGTCGATCACGCGGAGCTTGCCGTCTTGCGGGCCGAGTTTCACGCGGCGATAGATTGCCTCGTCTTTCTCATTCACCACGTAAACGAACCTCTGGCCTTGGTCCGAGCCGAGCGCCTCCTCGGGAATCAACATGCCGGGATGTTCCTTGCCCACAGGCAGACGCACGCGAACGAACATGCCGGGCGAGAGCAGATTCAAGCCCCTCTGTTCGGCTCCGACGGCTGCGGCCGATCCCACGAGTGCGGGAAGCGGAGCGAACTGGAGGCTGGGGTTCTTCATCTCCGCGCGGAAGCGCAGGGTGCCCGTATTCAAATCGAGTTGATTGTCCGCGAACGTGAGCGGCGCGGAGTACGAGTGCCCCTCTTCGTCGGCGAGCCCGATGAGTACATCGAGACGAGCATCGCGCGACGACGTAATCTTCCCGGCGGCGATCAGCTTGCGGAACATCAGGACGGTGCGTTCGTCGATGTCGAAGGAGACGTAGATGGGATCGATGACGACGAGCCGCGTGAGGATGGTGTCGTTTGCCTTCACGACGTTGCCGGGATCGACCATGTGGCGGCTGATGCGACCGGTGTAGGGGGCGGCGATTTTCGTGTAGCTCAGTTGTATGTTTGCGCTATCGACCGCGGCCGAGGCGGCGTCTTTTTGGGCTTCCGAGGCGGCGAGTTGCGCGGTGTTCACGTCCAAGGTCGCGCGGGCTTTATCGACATCGGTCTGCGGTGCGGCCGATTCATCGGCGGCCTTGGTGGCGCGACGCAATTCCGCTTTCGCCAGCAAGATCTGTGCTTTCCAGTTCGAGATGTCGGCCTTCGACTTTTCGAGGTCGGCCCCCGCCTTCTTGGTCGCCGCCCGGTACAGTTCATCCTCGATGTCGAAAAGGGCTTTCCCGGCCGTCACGAATTCCCCGTCGCGGAAGTACACCGACTTCAAGCGACCGGTGATCTCCGGCCGAACATCCACCATTTTGAAAGCTTCCGTACGGCCCGTGAAATCTTCGTAATCGGTGACGCCGCGGCTGATGGGCACTTCCACGAACACATCGGGCGGTGCCGGTTTGATGGCCGGTGCCGGAGGCTTCGCGCACCCCGCGATTGCGAGCGACAGAAGGACGAGTAATAGAAAAAGCGGTAATCGGCGGAGTGAAGTCATGGATAGCTCGCCGGCAAATAGGCGTGGCGGGGGTAGGGGAAGATACCGGGGCGGAGCGAGCGGCTTACAGCACATAGCGGACGTTACGATTCGTCCGGAATTGCATTCAAAAGCCGATCCAGGCTCCAAGGACAATCCGTCGGGAACGATGAATCGGGGAGATTCGTTTCGAGTGCCGACTGCTCGACGGCGTTTGCATAGGCTTCCGCGAGAATGGACTCGGCATGATGTCGTAGGACGCCGCTCTCCGCCAAATCGCAAAGTTCGCTCCGCTGCGTCGCAATCGTGGCCCGCCAACTTCCCGAACGCTTCTCCGGCTGATAGTCCCATTTGAGCCAATGGGCCAGGAGTAGCGTCAGGCGGCTCTTCACTTCTCGGCGATCGCGTCGGGCCATGTCGGAAAGAAACTCTGCGAGATTCTTCAAATCGAGAGCCGAGAAGTCGCGACGAAGGACGAGTTCGGCCATGACATCCAGCCAGGCGGTCTCGTCTTCTTCGTACAACTCGGCAAGTGGCGACGCGAGAGTCGGAGTCATGCGGGCACCTCGTTCGTCATCATTTTAACGCAATTGCTCGCGCGGAATCACGCCAGGATTGGCTTCACGATCTTGCCGTGAACATCCGTCAGGCGGTAGTCGCGGCCCTGGAAGCGGAACGTCAGACGTTCGTGATCGACGCCCAACAAGTGCAGCATGGTGGCGTGCAGGTCGAAGACCTCGACCGCGTTCTCGGCGGCGTGGTAACCGAAGTCGTCGGTGGCTCCGTGGGTGACGCCACCCTTAATTCCCCCGCCGGCCATCCACAGCGAGAAGCCCTTCATGTGGTGGTCGCGGCCGCTGCCGCCCTGCGACATCGGCGTGCGGCCGAACTCGCCGGTACACACGATCAGCGTGTCCTCGAACATGCCGAGTCGCTTCAGATCTTTGATGAGAGCCGCGCAGGGTTGGTCGATCTCGGCGATCTTCTGCTTGATGCCGTCTTTCACGCCGCCGTGGTGATCCCAGTCGCGGTTGTAAAGTTGGATGAAGCGGACGCCCTTCTGGGCCAGGCGGCGAGCGAGCAGGCAGTTCGCGCCGAACGAGCCGTCGGAACCCTTGACGCCGTAGCTGTCGAGGACGGCCTTCGGTTCTTGCGAAATGTCCATGAGTGCGGGCACGCTGGCCTGCATCTTGAACGCGAGTTCGTACTGCGAGATCCGCGTCGCGATCTCAGGATCGTCCACGACGCCGTTCTGAAGCTGGTTGAGTCGCGAGACGGCGTCGATGACGTCCTTCTGTTTCTCGCGGTCGACGCCGGGCGGGTTGGTGAGGTAAAGCACGGGGTCGCCCTGGCCGCGGAGGTGGACCCCCTGGAATTTGCCGGGCAGAAAACCCGCACTCCACTGCCGCGACGCGATCGGCTGCATCTGCCCGCCGCGGCTCGAAGTGAGCACCACGAACCCCGGCAAGTCTTCCGTCTCCGAACCCAGTCCATACGTGATCCACGAACCCATGCTCGGCCGGCCGGAGACGCTCGACCCGGAGTTCATGAACGTGTGGGCCGGGTCGTGGTTGATGGCCTCCGTCTTCATCGAACGGATCATGCACAGGTCGTCGGCGACCGTGGGCAAGTGCGTGAACAGTTCGTTCATCTCGACGCCGCCGGCACCGTGCTTCTTGAAACCCCACTGCGGCCCGAGGCAGGTCAGCTTGGCGCCTTGAAGTTGCGCGATCGGCTGCCCCTTCGTGATAGAGTCCGGCATCGGCTGGCCGTCGTGCTTCGCGAGTACCGGCTTGTTGTCGAACAGTTCGAGGTGGCTCGGCCCTCCGGCCATTACGAGGAAGATGACGCGCTTCGCCTTCGGCTTCACGTGTGGCTTGGCCACGACGCCAGGCGCGGCCTGCACCGATTGGAACAACGAGGCGAGCGCCATCGCGCCGAGACCGCGGCACGATTGCCCCAGGAAGGTGCGACGCTGTTGCTGAGTGATCGGATTCATGTTGGTCTCCCGTTTAGCCGCGACGCGGAGTCTTCGGAGCGGAGCGCGTTGCGACCGCAGCGCTCGGCTCCGCGGACTTCGCCTCGCGGTTCAACGTTATTGTCTCGTAATCGTCTCGTGTAGGTTCAGGACCACGCGGCAGACGCTGGTCCACGCGGCGAGTTCAATCGGGTCCGCTTCCGCAGACACCTTCACCTCGCCGACCGCGAGCAACTTCTTCGCCTCGTCGGGCTTCTCGGCGTACTCCTTGCGGTGCTTCGCCAACATGCCGAGGAGAATCTTCGCTTCCTCGGCCTTCGGCAAACGCCCCGTGGCTCGCGAGAACATCGCGACGATGCGTGCCTCGTCGTTGCCGCCATCGGCAAGCACCTTCACCGCGAACGCCTTTGCGGCTTCCACGAACTCGGGATCGTTCAAGAGTACGAGTGCCTGCTGCGGGATGTTCGAACGCGGCCGCTCGGCCGTGCATTCCTCGCGGCTCGTGGCATCGAAAGCGACCATCGCCGGATGCGGGAAGCTCCGCTGCCAGTGGGTGTACATGCCGCGGCGATAGGACTTCTCGCCTGCGTCCTTTTGCCATTCGCGCGTGGGGAAGTTCAGAGCCGCCCAGTAGCCGAGGGGCTGGTACGGTTTCACGCTTTCGCCCCCCATCTTCGGGCTGAGCAAACCAGCGATGGAGAGCGCGTTGTCGCGGACGAACTCGGCTTCGAGCCGCCAGCGCGATTGCCGAGCGAAGAGCTTGTTGAACGGATCGCGTTCGCGCGATGCCGGCGTCTCGACCGACGATTGTTTGTACGCACTGGAAGTGACCAGGAGGCGCACGATGTGTTTCACGTCCCATTCATGCCCGGCTTCCTTCGGGTGCAAGCTTTGAAACTCCATTGCCAGCCAATCAAGCAACTCGGGGTGCGTGGGAAGTTGACCCTGGGTGCCGGTTTCCTCCAGCGATCGAGCGATCCCGTAGCCGAAGAAGAGCTTCCATAGGCGGTTCGCGGCGACGCGGGCCGTCAGCGGGTTCTCGGGCGCGACCGTCCACTTCGCCAGGTCGAGGCGCGTGTACCGGCCGCTCTTGACTGGAAGCGGGGGAAGAAATCCCGGCGTGTTGGGGAGCATCACTTCGCCGGTCTTGTCTTGCCAGTTGCCCCGTGCCAGCACGCGAACCGTTCGCGGCGCTCCCGCCGTGGTCACGAGTGTTTTTGGGATCGTCGCTTCGAAGTCCGTCTTGGCCTTAATCGCCCCGGCGACCGCATCGCGTTCCCGCTTGAGGATGGCTTGCGGCAGAACGGTCGAACGAACGGCGAGTTGGGCCTGGGCTACTGCAACCGCTTCCGTCAGTGCTTTCAATCGCGCGTCCTGCTCGGGCGTGCTCACGACGAGGCCCGGTTCTCGACGGCCAATCGGCGACTCCTGCACGTCCGCGAAGAAAGCCGCGGTCGCGTAAAAGTCTTTCTGCGTATAAGGGTCGAACTTGTGGTTGTGGCACTCGGCACACATGATCGTGCCGCCGAGCCAGACCTGGCCGTAGTTGCGAACGCGATCGGAAGAGTATTTCGCGATG
>JAYTUG010000320.1:0-6367 GCA_043744695.1 Gemmataceae bacterium | reverse complement strand
GCCCGCCATCTCGAACGCGGCGGGCAAGCCCGCCGCTATATGATTTCTATGCCGCCATCTTTCCCGGGAACGGCAGGATCGCCTCCGATTCCTCCGTCGCCATCGGCAACTGTTGGGCCGGCGCTTCCTGCAGCGGAACGCGCACCGTGAAGGTGCTGCCCTGGCCCGGACCCGCACTCGCCGCCTCGATCACGCCGCCGTGTTGGTCCACGATCTGATGGCTGATGAAGAGCCCGAGGCCGGTGCCCTTGCCGGTGCGGCTGCGCGTGTAAAACGGCTCGAAGATGTTCTGCAACACCTCCGGTGCCATGCCGCAGCCCGTATCGGTGAAGGCCATCTCCGCGAAGCCGTCCTTCGTGCGAAGCGCGATCGACAGGCTCCCGTTCTCGTCGAGGCTGTCGATCGCGTTCACCACGAGGTTGAGGATCACGCTCTTCAAATCCTGCGCGTTCACCGGCGCGACGATGTACGTGTCCGGGTTGAAGTTCACGGTCTTGCCGCGGCAGTTCGGCAGGTGCCGGGCCACTTCCAGTACGCCGCGAATGAGGCCCGTGAGGTCCGTCGATTCGCGCTTTCGTTCGCCGGAACGGCTGAAATCGAGCAGCTTCTGCGTGATGTCCTTGCAGCGAAGCGCTTCCTGCTGAATCATCTTGAGGTAGCGGGTGAGCACCTCGACGTCGGCGGGCGCCGCGTCGGTACTCAGCACTTCCTCCAGCCGGCTCTCGAGCGCCTCCGAACAGAACAAAATGCTGGCGAGCGGGTTGTTGATCTCGTGGGCGACGCCAGCGGCGAGGAACCCGACCGAGACCATCCGTTCGCTGCGGACGAGTTGCCGAGATCGTTCGTTGACTTGCCGGGCGAGGTCCTTGTAGATGGAACTGAGCCGGGCCGTCATCGCGTTGAACTCGTTGGCGAGTTCTTCCAGTTCGTCGCGGGAAGTCAGTTGAATGGGATGGTCGAAGTCGCCGGAGTGAACGCGCTGAACGCCACCTTGGAGGGCCTTGATCGGCGTATAGATCCACTCGCGGAAGTAGTAGAGCAGGGCGAGCACGATCACGAGCAGTTCGACCGTGGAGGCAACCACGATCCAGAGGCTCTGGCGAATCGTGGCGTTGGATTTGCGAATGCCGCGATCGACGTCGTCCACCACGGCTTGCCGCAAATCGTGGCAGATTTTCTGGGCTTCGTCGTACGCGGCCTTCACGTCCGGATCGTTGCGAATGGGTACCGGTTCGGCCCCGGTGCGGGTTTTCTGAAGGGCAATCGTGAGCTTGCGAAGGACGAGGTCCAGCCGATTGAGCAGTTCGGTTTCCATCTCGCCGTTGTCGGGGTCGAGCCCGAGTTGAACCGTCTCGACCAACTGCTTGCGGTACTCGCCGCACCAGACCTGCGTCTTGTCGACGCGGTTGGTGAAATCGGCGAAGTCCGAGTTATCGTCGGCCGCCTGGCGCTGATTGTTGTCGGTGAGCGCCGCCACGGTGACGTTGACGTAGTTCAGTTCGACGATTTTACGTTCGGTGATGTGGACGGTGTTGAGGTACGCGCGGAATCCGTAGGCGGTGCCGCCGAGCAACAGCCCGACGCTGCCGACCACGAGGGCCAGCCCGAGCATCAGTTTGTGCCGCAAGCGACGAGGACGGGCCACGGTGCAACCTCCATGTTGCCGTGATTCCGAGACTAAAGCGGGCGAACTGTACCAAGTGCGTTCTTACAAGATAAGAGCAACTTTTTCCGAGTCGTGCGAAGTGCTTACAAGCGGCGAAGTGGGGTTGCAAAAAGTGGAAAGCTGTCGGCTGTATCGGGCAGGCCTCACACCGCGAAGCCCACCCGACCGGGTTCTCAAAACGCGAAGAGTCTGCTCAGGATGCCGAAGGCGGCCGGCTCGAAACCGATGAACTCCAGCGGCAGGCTGAACGAGTCGTTCGCCTCGATGCGCACCGTCTTACCGTCGTCGCGCGTATAGGTGAGGTTCGGGAACAAGTGCTTGCTCAGTTCGTGGGCGTTGGGGATCAGGCCGATGTCGAGGGGTGCGAATTCAGCACTGTCGTTGCCGAACCTCGATAACGTGCTCAGTGCCAGCGGCCCGACGGTGCAGAGGTTCTGAACGACGGACTTCGGGTTGCAATACTGGATGCCGATCGAGTCGGCGGGCATCTTCGCGAGGCGGGCTGCGGTCTCCGCGTCGGGCTTCCACTTCTCCAGTTCGCCCTTGTGCCGCAACACCATCCCTTGCACCGGCTGCGGGTGGCCCGCGATCACGAGCCAGTCGCCGACGACGGAATACGTGGGCGTGATGAACCCGAAGCCGCGCGAATAGACCTCGCGAATCTCGATGCCGCGGAGTTCCTTCCGCCGAATCTTCAGCGGGTTCGACGCGATTGTTTCGAGCCCGCGTTGCAGGCGATCGGTCGCGGCCTGCACCTTCGCCGCGTCGTTCACGGAAATGCAGATCACGGTGCCGAACACCGAGAGGCCTTCACTCGGCGTCTGGTAGATCGCGAACTTGTCGCCGAGGTGCGGCAGGAAGTCTTCCTTCAAATCGAGCCCGAGGAACTTGTTGAGTTCGCGTTCGAGGTACGCCTTGCGGAGCTTCGCGATTTCCTCGGGTGTTTTGCCCTTCTCCTCGAGTCCGAACGATTCGCCCGAGAAGGAATCGAATGCGACGAGGCCCGCTTCGTATGCTCCCATCGGGTCGATTCGGAGCAGCGAGAAGCGGTTCACGTCCGGCGGCAGCGGCGGCAAATCGGCGAGCGTGACCGGCGTGGATTTGATAATCTTCGCGAGCCCCTGGCGCGGGCCGGGTAGGTCGAATTCGTAGAGCGCCCGCGATTCCTTCCCCTTAAATCCGGACGAGAAGACGATGGCCTTGAGGTTGCCGAGGCCGACGGCATCGATCTTATCCGCTAGGCCGGGCACGAATGGCCCGGCGAGCCGCTTGGCGAGGTTGACCACGTTGCCCGCATCCACGTAGCCGCGGGCGACCGATTCGAAGTCGCCGGTCTTGAGGGTGCGTTCGTAAAGCGGGTTGGTCGCGATACCGCCCTTGGCCGCGTTCTCGCGCATCCCCTTCACCGCGCTTTCAACCGTGGCCGAACCGGCATAAAAGACGAAGTGCTTGCCTTCCATCCACCACGCCACGCGGACCGGGTTGCTCTTGTCCGCATAGACGATGCTAAAGCCCTTGCGTTCGAGGGCGGCGGGCAGCGGGTCGGTCTGCATGTTGCTCTGACGGGTGAGGAGCCGGATGCCGCCGAAGAGCACCTCGGCCTGGTCGCCGACGTCCGGCACGATCAGGAACACGCGGCCATCGGGAAGAAACGAATCGGGCGTCGGGGCCTTGCCGTTGAGCAAGCCGCCGAAGGCTTTGCCGATGCCGCTGAAGGTGGGCCGCGGCTCGTTCACTTCGGCCGAAATAATGAAGCCCCGATCTTGGAGCAACCCGAGCACCTTCTCGGCGTTCTTGAGATCGGCGTGAACGGCGCGTAGTTCTTCGGGCGGTTTGCCATCGAGGAGTGGGTCGGCGAGCAGGCTCGAGCCGAGGAGTTTCGGCCCCTTGGCGAGAATGGTGCGGAGCGAGTCGCCGGTGGGCCCGGCCACGATGCTGCCGAGCGCGGAGCCTTTGTACGCGCTGGCGTGTGCCGCGACGCCATCCCACTTGATGTAAAGCTGCGCGGTGGGGGAGAGGAGTTTCTCGGGTTCCTGCGCCGATGCGGGAACCGCGGCGAACAGCACGACCGCGAGCCCGATCCAGAACCGTCGCGACATGGGTGCTCCTGCAATGAGGTGATTCCGTTTGGCGCGAAGTCGCCGGCGATGCCGCGCTCCGCTCCGAGGACTCCGCGTCGCGGCTAAACTGCGACGCTTTATTCTTTCACGGGAACGGGCGGTGCCGGCTGTGGCGCGATGCCCGAGGCCTTCGGCACGCCCGCCGGAACGTCCACTTTCTTCGCGTGGTCGATCAGTTTGAGGTCGACGAACTTCTCGCCGAGGACGCCCTTACTGTCCACGCCCAGCCAGTTATCCAGCAGCGAGGCATAGACGGAGCGGAAGTCGGTCGAGTACTTGAGGTCGCCATCGGTCAGGTCGTCGAGCTTGGGGTGCTTGCCGACGAGGCCGCCAGACACCTTCGCCCCGGCCACGAACATGCACGACGCCGCGCCGTGGTCGGTGCCGCGGCTGCCGTTCTCCTTCACCCGACGACCGAACTCCGAGTACGTCACAAGTACCACGCGGCCGACGTTCGAACCGAGGGTCGTGAAGAACCCGCCGATGGCGCTCGACACTTCGCCCATGAGTTCGGCATGTTGGTCGGCCTGGCCCGAGTGCGTGTCGAAGCCGACGATCAAGGCGTAGTAAAGCCGCGTGCCGAGCCCCTTGTTGATGAGCCGGCCAATCAGGTTCAGCTTCCCGTTCAGGGTGCTGAGACTCTCGTTATTTATCGGCTGCGAGCGTCCGGGCCGAGGTACCGGCACCGGTTGGTTCGGCTGGCCGATGTCCGAGAGCGCTTCCTCGATCTTCTTGAGGCTGGTGTACGTTTGAAGCTGGCGCTTGCGGACGAACGCGGCGAGGTCGGCACTCGCGTCGTCGCCCGAGTTCAGATCCTCGATCAACTTCTTACGCGGCTTCTCGTTGCCCGTGAGCTTCAAGTGGAAGCTCGCGCGGTCGGCGAGGCTGATCACGCCGCCATCGGCACCCTGCATCGCGAGCGGCAGGCGTTCCTGGCCGATGAACATGCCGGGCACGCCGGCCTCGTTCACGTTCATGCCGGGAATCGTGCGGGCGAGCCAGCCGTTACTCTGGCTGCGCTTCGGGTCGCCGAGTTGCCAGATGTCCATGCTCTCGAAGTGCGAGCGATCGGGGTTCGGGTACCCGACGCCCTGGACGATGGCGAGTTGCTTGTTCTCGTAGAGCGCCTTCATCTCGGTCATGCGGGGGTGCAGGCCAACGTAGTCGTCGATCTTGAGAATCTCGCGGCGAGTGTGGGCCAGCGTGGGGCGAAGCTTCTGGTAGAGATCGTCCCCATAGGGGGCGACCATGTTGAGGCCGTCGTTGCCGCCGGTCATCTCGACGACGACGAGGATGGTGTCTTTGCCCTTCGGATCTTTGTCCGCGGCCACGGCGGTGCTAGCGAGGAACTCGGGGACGATTCCGCCGACGGCGAGCAAGCTGCTGCCGCCCAGCGTGCGGGAGAGGAAATCGCGGCGCGTGGTCATGGGAAGCTCCTTGGATTGGCCGCTTGCGGCTTCGCGATTGGAAACCAAGAACGCGAAGCCGCGAGCGGCATCAGTTCAGTTGATATTCGGGTAAGCACATCATTGCGTGCAGCGCTTCGCGGGCCTTGGCGCGGAACGCAGGGTTGTCCAGCTCCTTCTCGCTCATGGTCTTCTTACCGTCGAGGAGGAACTTCTCGATCTTGGTGCGGGCGGCCGGTGCGATCCCTTCGCCGTAGAGCAACTCGCCCATCTTCGTTACGAGTGCGGCCACGTCTTTCGGCTTCGGCTTGAAGAGCACTTCAGTTGGATCGACACTCGGATCGGTCGGCGGAGCAATCGGTGCAGCTGGGGAAGGTCCGGCTTTCGGGCTATCCGGGGCCTGTTCGACTGAAACGACAGAAACAACCGTGCGGGTACCATCCGGCGCGACAACTTCGCGAACCGGCGAATAGAGCGCCGGCACCCCCGCGACGGCAGCGCCCGTCACGAGACTTTGCGGAGATTCTAACGTTACTTCCCCAAGATCATCGACGGTCGCGGGAGGTGTCGGAGTGAGCGCGGTCGTACTCGCACTCGAACCAAACAGACTCTGTTTCGGCGTACGGGGCCAGTTCCCCGTTGCCACGGTCTCGGCGAAGTTGTTGCGGGCGAGGAGCGTCGCACTGTTGAGCCAATCGGTGCCGGTCCGCCAGCCCTTCACGTTCGGCGGCGCGAACAACACTTGCCCCATCTTGGCCAGCGGATCGACCAAATCGCCGAGCGGAACGCGGCCCGGCACCGCGGCCCGAATCGCGCCAATCGCATACTCGACCGGCCACTTCACCCGCTTGCGATAGGCGTGCTGCGAGAACATGAGCCGCGAACCGAGCATCGCCTTCACCAGATCCGCGATGTCGTAGTCGGATTTGCGGAAGCGTTCCTCGAGCGGCACGAGCAAGGCCTCGGGTGGCCGCGTCTCGCTCACGAGGAACGCGTACAGCTTGCCGACGAGGAAGGTGGCACAGTCGGGCTTGTCGCAGCAGAGCCGCACGATGTCTTCGCCGTTCCAGTTGCCAGCTTTGCCGAAGACGCTCTTCGGGCCGTCGTCGTGGAGTACGGGCTTGAAGTGGAAAGTGTCTTCGTCTTCGTTGATGCGGGAATCGACGTGCCAGCCG
>JAYTUG010000319.1:0-6382 GCA_043744695.1 Gemmataceae bacterium | reverse complement strand
TCCGGTTGTGCCGATTCTTCCGGACAGCAGGCCGATAGGCATTGTCCGGTCGTGCGAGTGTCGGGGGACGCTCGTGCGTAGGGGAGCCGGAACCCAGCGAGCCGAGCAGGAGCGTGCCATGCGTAAGGGATTATTGGGTTCGATCGCGGCAATGGCGGCCGGTGCCGGGTCAGCCTGGGGGCAAACGCCTCCGGCTCCCGCAGGCGATCCGCCGCCGCCAGCCGCCGTTGCGCCAGCAGGCGTGGTTCAAGCTCAAGGGCTCGGCGAGCTCGGAGGCTTGTTCCGCCCCGCGGCCCCGGCCCCGGTGATCATGCCGCCTCTCGGCTTCGGGTCGGCCGGCGGCGATCCGCAAGGCCTCGGACCGGTCGGTGGCTTCGGTCCGCCTCCGGGGCCGATGTATCCGAACCCCGGTGCCTACGCGGCTCCGTCGTTCCAGCCCGGGCCGCCGATGCCCGGCAGCGGTGGCAGCACCGGTGGGGCTCCACACTGGTGGACCTCGCTCGACTACCTCCTCTACTTCGCCAAAGGCCAGCCCGCGAACTTCCCCCTGCTCACGACCAGTGCGCCCTCCGACCAAGGATTGCTCGGCCGGCCGAGCACCCTCGTACTCGCAGGGGGCAGCGACCTCTCGTACAACCCGGTCAACGGCTTCCGCATCAATGCCGGGTTCTTCGGCGACGCAGATCGCCGCTACGGCTTCGAGAGCAGCGCGACCGTTCTGGAACATAAGGCCAACGTCACCGACGTGTCGTCCGCCACCAACATCCCCACGCTGGCTCGTCCGTTCATCGACTCGACGAACGTGCGACTCACCTCGAGCCAGGTGATCGCCAACCCCAACTTCGGGCAAGGTCGAGCCGTGGTCGGCACGACGAACCAGACCTTCTGGATCGAAGCGAATGGCGTCGTGAATCTGTACCGCTCGGAACCGGGTACGAAGTGGTCGTTCAACCTCGACTTCCTGGCCGGTTACCGCTACTTGCAGGTGCAAGAAGACCTCGACATCAACACCTCGACGACGTTGAACCAGGCTCCTACCGTCACGCCGATCTTCGCGCAGGGCCCGTTCGGCGTGCTGACCCAGGTGGGCACCAGCGTCGCGCCTGCGAACGTCCCGTTCGGCGGAGTCACGATCTCGCCGCCGGCCTCGATCGTCGTCCAGGATTCGTTCAAGGTCGTCAACCGCTTCAACGGCGGCCAGGTCGGGCTTCGCGGTGAAGCTCGCTACGGCATGTTCACCACCTCCACCACCGTGAAGTTCGCCTTCGGTAACATGAACGAGCGGTTGGAGATCAACGGGAACAGCGGCTACTCCGACCTGTCTCGGCCCAACCCCAACACCGGCGGTGTGAACACCGGCAGTGCCTTCGGCGGGCTCTATGCCAACGCCTCCAACATCGGCCGCTACAACCACGACGAGTTTGCCTTCATCCCCGAAATCAACATCAACGTGGGGCTGAACGTGACGCGCGGGATCACCGCGTACCTCGGGTACAACTTCCTTTACATCAACAACATCGCCCGCCCCAGCGATCAGATCAACCCGATTGTGAACGGTGCCACGGTCCCATCGAGCCCGAACTACGGAGCGCTCAATCGGCCCATCGTGCCGCGGCAGATCTTCTCGCAAGACGAGTTCTGGCTGATGGGCGTGAACTTCGGCTTGAGCATGCGGTATTGAATCGAATCGCGAGTGGAACCAAAACCCGCGGCGGACCGAAAGGTCCGCCGTTGGGCGTTTACTCCTTCCGAATGCGGAAGGAGTTGAACAGCTTCTGAGCGTCGGCGCTTTCAGATGTGGCGTTCTTCGACTCGAGGCCCATGAAGTAAAGCCGAGGCTGCGGCCCGTCGAGGACGGCGATGTAGCGCTCGATCAGTTTTCCCCTCGCCGTTTCCATCTGCACTTCGAGCCCGAGATTCGAGCCGAACCGAACTGTCGCTTCCTTCGCGATCCTGCCGCCGACCCGTTCCTTTCTCAGGTCGCGCTCGGCTGCGAGTACCGGCGATGTGATGGCTCCGTCGCGATCCATGAGCGCCTGCTTCACCCAAACCGGGTCGAGATCGCGCCAGCCGAACCAGACCTCGGACTGCGGGTACCCGCCCTGCGTCGTGTAGAGGTGCAACCCGCGCGCGATGTTGTCTGCTGGAGTAGGCTCGATGCTTTCTTCGGTGGGCCGTCCGGGCAGGGCGATCGTGCAAGAATTGTCCGGAGGCGCGAACTCGGCCCAAGTCGGTGGAAACAGAAGCGAGCGGAGTTGCAGAGCGCCCACCGTGATTCCCAGAACCACAACGACGACGACGAAGCCGATCGCGACGTTCAGAATCCACGGGCGTTCGCCGCGCTTGGCCTTCACCCTGCGGGGTGCTTCCTCGGGGGCATCGTCCAACGAGAGAGGCTCTTCCGTAGGCAGATCTGGAGTCGGGAGGCCTGCCACCGGCAGCGCCGAGGTTGTCGCCTTGCACCACGGACATGCGACGTCCGTACCCGCTGCTGCCTGCGGCACCTGGAACAGCTTCCCACACTGCAAGCACGCTACCGGGAGGAACATACGGGTGTACCTGTTCCTATGAAGGCACTCGCATGGCCGATCGTTCAGGTTGCGGTCGCGGGGGAGTAGGTCATGCTTCCCGGTTCTCAGTCAATGATCTTGTTGAGCGGGTACTCCACGATCCCGCCATCGAAGGCCTTAACGTGCCCGGAGGTGCCGGACCACGCGCCGGTGATGATATCGGCCCGGGTGTCGCCGTCCACATCCCCCGCCGCCACGGAGACGCCGCCGCTGAAGCTCGCCCCGAACGCGAAGAAACTCCGGATCTCCGCGCCCGTGGCGCCGCTGAACACCTTGACGTGCGGGCTCCTCAGGGCCCCGGCGAACGCGTGACGTTGGAGCGGAGGCGGGTGCCGCCTTCGCCGGCGTCGAAACTACGCGAACCCGGATAGAACGGCTTACCCGGCCGGAACGACTCCAGTTCCAACTTGGGGATCGCCACGGCTTCTTCCGCATCGAACCGCAGCCCCGCGGCGGTGAAATCCTTGCCGACTTCCCAGCCCAGGTAAACGTACTCGCGGTCGTCCGGCTGGGGCGTCGAGGTCATCATCTCCAGTAGCGAGATATTCTTCTTCATGAATTCGAAGCCGACTGCCTCTGAGGTCGACATCCGGCCCACGTAGTGCGCGGAAATGGGCTTTGCGTCCCCGCCGGCCAGTACGAACCGCTTCGGGTCGATCAGCAGGGTGCTGAACTTGAGCGGCTCGGTCGCGTCTGGGTCTTTTTTCTTGATGTCGAGTAACCGCTGGTAGTCCGCCTCCCCGAGCTTGAGTTTGCTGAACGGCAGCGAGGTCGCGACGACGAGGAACTTGGCACCGGGCAGACCCGCCTTCAGTCGCCCTTTTTCGCTGTCGGGCCAGGTGGCGATCTCATCGACCAGCGCGTACCCCAGCACTTTCAGCCGCCCATCCGCAGCGGCTTTCTCCCTCAGGAGTTCCGGGGCCACGGGGTCCACGGCGGACGGCGGCACCACGACCAAGCTCGTTGTCTCGATGGTCGTCAACTGGTTCCGACCGATCAGAAGATCGCCGGTAATGGGATGAACGGCGAGAGCGGTCGGACCCTTGCTGCCGGCCGGCTCGATCAGCGCCCCGTGACGGAACTGCTGCTGCTCCGGGTACCAGAGCCAGATCTTCGCGGCCGTGTCCTCGGCACCGTCGGACGCGCTGACCAGCCACTTCCCGTCGGCCGAGAAGGCCAGGCTCGTGATTCCATCGGCGTGGCCGTGGAGGGTCGATTCGTACTTCCCCGATTCCGAGTTCCAGACGTGGATGGCCTTGTCCATTCCGCCGGTCACCAGGCGTGTTCCGTCCGGGGTGTAGCGCACGGCGGAGACCGTGTTGCCGTGGCGGGCGAGCCGGTGCTTGATCCGGCCGGTCGCGACATCCCAGACGATCGCGGTGCGGTCCCGGCTGCCCGTTGCCAACTCCTGGCCGGAGGGACTAAACGCCACGCACATGACGTCGTCGCCGTGACCCTCGAGTGCCCTCACGAGTTCGCCGGAGGGCAGGCGGAAGATGCGGACGATGTCGTCCCAGCAGCCGGTGGCGGCGAGCGTGCCGTCCGGGCTCACGGCCAGGGACGACACGAGGCTCGGGTGCTCGACTTCCTTCAGCGGCTTTCCGCTCTTGAGGTCCCAGACGATCAGATCCTTCGCGCCGACGGACACGATGGTCTTCTTGTCTGGTGTGAAGGCAACTCCGCGGATTTCGCCGGAGTGCCCGCGAGTCGTGAAGCATTCGACGATGGGATTCCGGCTGGTCGCGCTGGCCGTGAAGGAGGTGTACGACTTCAGCAGGGTCTTCCCTTTGTCCAGTGTTTTACCCGTGCCGATTTCCAGCGGGACGGGCTGCGACTTGCGCCGCAGGTAGTGCGACCCGAGGATCACGTCGCGCCGTCCCGTCTGCGCGTTCCACACGGCGATGCTCCCCAGGTAGTCGCCGGACGCGAGTAGCGTCCCGTCGGGGGAAAACGAAGCGGACGTGACGTTGTGCTCGTGATGGCGCGAAAAAGCCACCGGCTCGTTCGGGTCGGGCACGTTCCAGATGCGGACCGCGCCGTCGTCGCCGGCGCTGGCCAGTTTGCGGGCGTCCGCACGCAAGACGACGCGCCGAGCCGGTCCGATGTGTCCGCGGTGGGTCGCAAGCGTCGAATCCGTTTCTCGGTCGACGACGCGGATGGTGTCGTCGGCCCCCGCGATCGCGACGAGCCGCGCCGTGGCACTCACGTCGAGGGCGTGAATACCGTTGACGCCGGGGTTGCCCCGGCTGATGTCACTCGCCTTCACGTCGAGGATGCCGATCTCTCCCCCTGGTGCGGCGAATACACCCGTGTCAAAATCGGCGGTCAACGCGATGTCGCCCGTCGGCCGGAGTCGCTCGACAACCTTCCGCGTGGCGAGGTTCCAAATCAGCGTCCCGCGAATGATCCCACTGGAAGCGAGCTTGCTTCCCGTTGCGTCGAATTGCAGCCGGCCGACGGCGGCTTCGTGCCCTTGCAGGGTGAATAGCTCGGTGCCGGCGGCGACGTCCCAGAGCTTGATCGCGGAGTCGCCGCCCGCGGAAGCGAGCCGCTTCCCGTCGGGGTGGAACGCGACCGCATAGACGGGGAGGATGTGCCCGCGCAGGACGTGCCGCTCCCTCCCGGAATCGAGTTCCCAGAGGCGAACCGTGCTGTCCGCGGAAGCCGAGGCGAGCCACGCTCCATCGGGGCTGAAGGCCACGTCGTAGACGCCGGCGGAATGTCCGACGAGGGTGTGGACGCTCCGGCCGGTTGCTGCGTCCCAGACGCGAATGACGCGGTCCGCGCCGCCCGAGGCGAGCCGCTTTCCATCCGCCGACCACGCCAAAGCACGCAGGGGGCCGACGTGCCCGATCATGGTCCGTTCCGACGTGTCGCACAGACGGCGGAGTAGGTGCCATTCGCGGCCCCGATTGTCTTGGCCCGCGCGGTGTTCGGGGAGCCAGACGTCGAGTAACTCGACGGCGCGGGCGAGCGGGCCTTCGATCACCGCTCGGCTGGCGAGGACCATGTCGGCGGCGTAGCGCTGGCGGAGTTCGATCTCGCGCGCCGCATCGGCGGCGGTGCCGGCCGCGACCGCCGCATTGCGGGAAACCGTGGCGTCCGCCTCGGCAATTCGCGCGCGGTCGCGCTGCCCCTCGGCGTCCGTTCGCTGCCGGGCCTCGTCCGCCGCCGCCGCCGCCGCCTTCGCTTCCGCCCGGAGCGCCCAGGCCATTCCGATCGAAGTACTCACCGTCCCCAACAGCAGGAGTGCGGCAAGCGCCGCCCCGATCGCGACCGGCGCCTTGTTCCGGCGGAAAAACTTCCGGAGCCGGTAGCCCGCGCTCGGCGGGACGGCCTGGACCGACTCGCCACAGAGGTAGCGGAGAACATCCGCGGCGAAGCCGTTGGCCGTCTCGTAGCGCCGGGTGCGGTCTTTCTCCAGCGCCTTCATCACCACCCAGTCGAGTTCGCCCTTCATCAGTTTGCTGAGGGTGGCTGGCTCAGTGTGCCGGTTCGCGGCGATGCTCGGTAGGGTACTGGTCGCGCTCAGCCGGGTACTCGGTCGCGGCGGCTCTTCCTCCCGCACGGCTCGCAGCACCTCCAAAATCGCCGCCTTCTTGAACCGTTCGCGCTCGATCGGCGTCGATCCCGTGAGTAATTCGTACAGCAGCACGCCGAGCGAGTACACGTCCGAGCGCGTGTCGATGTCCATTTGGTTGAAGGTGGCTTGCTCGGGGCTCATGTAGGCCGGAGTGCCGACGACTTGTTCGAAGCCGGTGTGCAGCGTCTTCTCGGTGAGCGCCGAGCCGGTCGCCTTGGCCACGCCGAAG
>JAYTUG010000318.1:0-6388 GCA_043744695.1 Gemmataceae bacterium | reverse complement strand
TTTTGAGGCGAGTGTCAGGTCGTCTCGGTCTATTGCGTGGGGGGATATCAGAGATCAAGTCAAAGGTGACGGCTACGCCGCGGAGAGGCCTTCCTGGTGCGCTGGGTCAGGCAGTAATCGTTGGCATCGGTGGTCTCAAAATACTTGAAATCCTCCCGTGTTTTGCGGTGTTTAAGGAAGTAACCACACTCCCAAACACCACCAACACACAAAAGGATTTCAAGTGAGGAACATCTTCTCGCGCTGGTTCGCCAACCGCAAAAGCCGAATCGAACGCCGCCTCGACAAAACGAAAGACACTCCGGCCGTCGAACCGCAACTCGCCGCCCGCAACATCCACTACGAAGTCTCGGACAAAGCCAATGGGATCCTCTGCGGCGGCATCGGTGCCATCCATCTCCTGGCGCGACGCATCGGACTCATCGATGACAGAGGAATTAATCCCGTTGGCGGTCAGTCGTTCCAGACGAGCATCTCGGACACGCCGCTGCGGGCCCTGCCGGCGTGCGTGAACACGACCCGGACCTTGCTCGCCTTGACGCGATCGAACCGCGCTTCGTTGAACTGGGTCCCAGTCGGCTTCTCGGGGGACTTCGTGACCCCGGTCACAGGCTTCCACACCTTGCCGTCCCAGAACTCGACCTCGTACTTCGTGGGCGGCTGCACCCCGCCGCGGTCGTCGTAGATCGCCAGTTCGACCCGGGCGAATTCCTTCTCGGACCCGAAGTCCACTTCGAGCCAGTCCGTCTCGTTGGGCGACTCGTAGCTCGTCCAGCGGTTGGTCGGGCTGGGCAAGAAGTTCGTCTTCCCGTCGATGGCGAGCGCGGGCTTGCCACCGAAGCGGTCGGCGTAGGACGCGCTGGCCTTCGGGAACGGCTTGTCGCCAGGGTTGTACGCGATGTTCCCGGCCGGGTGCGGGGGCGGGTCGAGTGGGAGCTTCGCATCGCCCCACACCTCGAACTCGGTGAGACCGGACTTACCGCCTTCGGCGTGGTGCAGTACCGCCCGCACTTTTGTAGCGGCGAGCGCCGGGAAACGGACCACATTTGCACGCCGGCCGGTCGGCTTCTCCGGGGAGCGGGTGGCGTTCGGGACCGCTTTCCAGTCCTTGCCGTCCCAGAATTCGAGATCGTACGCGGCGGGAGGAACGATCCCCTTCTCGTCGTCGAGGAAGTACAGTTTCGCCGTGTGAACCGTCCGGCTCGTGCCGAAGTCAATGGCGACGGAATCGCTTGCGTTGGGCGACCCCTCGCACGTCCAGCGGTTCGGCGGGTCGCGGTGGTACCAGTAGTTCCCGTCGATCAGCTTCGACGGCGGCGTCTTCGGGTTCGAGAACGAAGCGAGCACGCGCGGGAAGTACGTCCCGTCGTTGTTCACCGCGAAGTTCACCGCGGTCTTGACCGGCTGCGGCACTTGCTTCACGGCCGGCAACTTCACCGACAGCGGGGCGAGTTTCTCAGACGCCGCGACCTCCCTACCATCGGCGAAGAGCCTCAAACCCTTGCCAAGTTTGTACCGGGTGCCGTCTCGGTCCCACACGACGCTCACGAGATGGCCCTTGTACGGGACATCCGAGAGCGCGAAGTAGGCCCACTCCGCGGGGGCGAGGGGCTTCACTTCGAGCACGTCGTCGTCGCGCGGCCGCAGGCCGACGAGCCCGGTGATCGCGAGATCGTTGAACGACGAATGGAAGTAGTGCTCGCTGTGGTTGTACCCGTCGTGCCCCTCGAACGAGCCGGTGTCCGGATGGCACGCCTCGGCCAGGTACGGCTTCCCGTCTTTCCGGTGCGTTTTCGCGAACGTCTGGAGCAACGTCACATAGTCCGCGGGTGCGACGACCTTCTGGTCGTACTCCTGGAGCAGGTTCGCCATCGCCTTGAGCGTCTGGCTGGTGGCGTACGGCCACGACTGCCCGCTCCACCAGCAACACGTCTTCTTGAGAAGGAACATCGGGTCGTTCCGCTCGACGGTGGTCGGGCCGAACGGGGCGGCGAACCCGTCCTTGTCGAGCAACTTCTTCCACGCGACCTCGTACCCCTTGCCCGCCTCGGGCATCGAGAACTGCCACGGCACGTACCCGATGAGTTCGCGCCCGTACTCGCTGCCGGCGTGGCGGCCCGTCTGATGCGTGAGCGTCAGCGCCTTGACCTTGTGCCCGTCGGCCTCCTCGTCCTGCTTGGACATCGGGAAGAAGAACGGCCGCTTCGGATCCCAGAGCTTCTTCTGAAGGTTCTCCTTCAGCCCGGCGGCCTTTGCACGGTACGTATCGGCTGTGGTCTTGTCGCCCGCAAGGTCGGCAACGCGGGCGATGGCGAGGGCGTCGGCGTACATGTAGGCGTTCATCGTCGGCCGGTAACCCGGCGCGCCGCGGAGGATGTCCCTGGTCTGGCGGCTGTTGATGTTGAACTCCATCCCGTCGTCGTGCCCGGTCTGCCAGAACAGCCCCACGTCTGCGACGAAGTGCCGCTTCTCCCACCCCTCGTGGTTCTGCTTCAGGTCCGAGAGCAGGTCCTTGACGAACGCGTCGTCCGGGTGAACGCGGTGAACCGCCCAGACGCCGTCCGCAAGCCAGGTGCTGTAGTTCCGCGGCTGCGCCCCGGGCGTGCGGAACCAGTACCGCGCGTAGTCGCGGGCGATCTTCGGATCGCGCAGCCACCGGGCTTCGTACAGATGGTGACCGGCCGGGCACGAGATCGCCCCGTACGCGCCGGACCAGAACGGTCGGTCGATGAACTCGGTGAACGAGTAGCCGCTGTTCGGTGAACCGTAGGTGAGGTGCTTCGTGAGCAGTTCCCAGCGGTAGTAGTACGTCGTCTGGATGTCGGCGTCCGGGCACTCGAAGAAGGGGATGTTCGCCTTGTACCAGTCCCAGTCCTTGTTGTCCCAGAACGTTTCGCGGTCGAGCAGGGGCTGTGGTGCGAGCACCGGCTCCGCGGCACCAGCGGGGATGGCGAGAAGGCCGACGAGGATCGTGGCGATGAAGACAGTTACAGTTCGCATTTTGGCTCCGGGGGTTACCAGTCGTCGGTAGGGAATGGGGAGACGGGCAGGCCATCGCGGTCGTACAGGTTGGCCCCAGCCGGGTTCATCGTGAAGGCGTAACGCACCGCGACCGGGTTCGCCACGTCCGGGTGGGTGCAAACGACCGTCTCCCCGACGATCTTCGCGTCGGCCCACACACACTTGTGGTCCTTGCCTGCAATCGCGAACCGGGTGCCCGGTGGCGGCCCAGATCGGGTGACCGCGACCGGCCGTTCACGCCGGGGACATTCCACGGCCCCCCAGTTGCCGCCCACCGGGGAGGGCATACTCTCCCGGTTCGCACCGGAGCCCGACGCTTGGTTCTCGTTGCCGGCTACAACAGTCGCCGGCCGCCGGGCTTCGGCTTGCCCGTGCGGGCTCGTCGCGAGCCAATGGCGGCGCGTCCGCGATCCCCTTTTCGCCAGCCAGTCCCTTGCCGCGGTGCCTCATAAGTGCCTCCATGTGGCACAACATGGTATAATATAGGTGCCATGCGGTGCTACACGCCGATTAGAAGCATCCCTTGAGGCTGTCAAGAGTTATTGACGCAAGTGACCATGGATAAGGGGTTAGGGAAGGGTGGCGGACCACACTGTCGATCCGGTGGTTGCGGGTTCGAGTCCCGTCATCCTCGCTAGGAAGTGTAAGGGTTTACGTCGATCAAGCAGTGATTCAAGTGCCAGAGAACTGGTACCACTGCCAGAGAAGTTGCCCCCAGCCGGTCTTTTACACCGACTGGGGGCTGCTGCGGACCTTCCGGCCCGGTGCTCGCACTGGGAGGTTCGCGATGTCGCATTTTCCGAAGCCGTTCTTCCGTCCGAAGAAAAACCGCTGGTATGTCCAGCTGGGTGGCAAGCAAGTCAACCTCGGCCCCGACGAGGCCGCCGCGCACCGCCGCTATCACGAGTTGATGGTTGAAAGAAACCAAGGTGCCGATCGCCGCGACGAAAGAGCATGGCAAGCGTGTCGATTACGAATACGAACGCAACGGGACTGCGAGCATTTTCCTGTTCGCGGAACCGCTGTCGGGCTTTCGCCAGGCGACCGCCCGCGCCCAGCGCACCAAGGTCGACTGGGCGCTCGAAGTGGCCCATTTGTTGGACACTCGTTACGCCGACTGCGAGCAGATCACACTGGTGTGCGACAACCTCAACACGCATACCAAAGGGGCGTTCTACACCGCGTTCGCTCCCGAACAGGCGCGGGCCTACGTCAAGCGGATCAACTTTTGCTACACGCCGAAGCATGGGAGTTGGCTGAACGTCGCCGAATGCGAACTGAGTTGCCTGACGAGCCAATGTCTGAGCGGCCGCCGCATCGGCGAACTGCCGTTGCTGCAAGCCGAGATCGGGATCTGGGCGGACAAAACGAATGCCAAACAACGCGGGGTGGACTGGCAGTTCAAAATCGATGACGCCCGGACAAAACTGAAGCGGTTGTACCCGAAGATTAAGAGTGGATGACGCACTAGCCTGGACCTAATGTCCGTTCGATCCAGTTCAGGCAGGTGCGGGCGACCGGCCAGCCTCCGAAGTCGCGCACGCTGCCAACAGTCCGGTCGTCGGAGAACGCCAGGGCCTGACGAAAATGCTCCCGGGCGCGGTCTATCTCACCGGCCTCCAGGGCGACGAGGCCGCGGAGAGTGGCCGCGTCCGACTCTTCGGTCAGGCCGCGTATCATCCCCTCCGCGGCGGCCACGAAGTCGTTCCGCGCGAGGGCTCGCCAGACCAGCTGCGGTAGGTACTGCAGCCCCGCTTGCTCGTTGAGGACGGCCCGGCCGACCAGCCGGCCGAACGCGCCAGCCACCTGATCCTTGCCGGCCCTTCCGGTAAGCTCAGACAACTCGACGTCTGCTGCGGCGTACTCCCCGGCGGCAGCCAAGGCTTGGGCTCTCAGCCAGTGGAACGAGAGGCTACCGAGTGACCCCTCGAGCTCCGGAGTCATCCACAGTGAAACGTCATGAACCTGACCGGTCTTGAGGAGGAGCTCAATCTCGAGTTTCGTTCCATGCGCCCCGAACGCCGCAACGTCGGATTCCAGTAGGAGGGTGAGGGCCTTGCCCACCAGCCCGCGGCGGGCGGCCATCGCCGCGCGGTCCGCCACCGGGGCCCGGTCCACCTCCGCAGTTAACTGCCGTGTCTCCCGATCTAGTGCCTCGGTGAGTCGATCCAGTTCCTCGTCGAATGCTGCAGCCGGCTTCCGGCCGGCTCGGGACGTTGCGTCGCGGTACGAACGCAGTCGTGCAACGGCGAGGTCCAGGCAGCCGATTTGCTGGTACAGGAATCCGAGTTCGAGGTGCGCCTCCGCCAGTTCCGGGTTGAGCGCAATCGCCCGGTTCAGGGCCGCGCTCGCTTGGACTTGCCGGAGCCGGGCCAGTTGCGGCAGGTGAGCAGCCCACCCGCGCTCGCAAGTAGTAGTCAGGAGGCGTAGGTACGACTTTCCGAGAGTGAGATACGCGCCTGCTTGCTTCGGGTCGATCGCCACCGCCCGGCGAGCGGCCCGGATGGACGCGTATAGCACTCCCGGTGGGGTATCACCCCGAATCAGAACGTATTGCCTCTGGAGAGCGAACACGGTCCGGGTGATAGGCAGAAGAGGGGCACCGGCTGGCCCGCGCTCAGGCACCGGGGGCCGGAGAAGGGTCAGCCGGAACGCCGTATTGGTAGGCACAGGCGTCCCTGCGGCCGCGGCCACCAGCCCGGCCGCCTGAGATGCCTCCCACTCGGCCAGGTGCCGGACCGGGGCGTTCTGCTGGAGGGCCTCGGCCTTGAGCAGCAAGACTGCCGCCTCGTCCCGGTCGGCTGATCGCGGCGGAACCGGCTGCCGGAACACATCCCACCACCGGCCTTCGCTCGCCCTCGCGGATCCTGAGGCCGGTGCCTTCTCGCCCTCGGTTGGGTGGAATGCCAGCCTGTCGAGGTCTACAGCCCGCCCGAGGAACGGATCGTCCCGTCCGGCCCCGTCCGGATCCCGCCACCCGAACACAACCACACCTCCTTTCAGGTGAAGCAGGGGCCAGCGATCCGGGTCGGCAAGCAGGCGTGTTAACACCGCCTGGGAACGGCGGTCGGACCCGTGAACGATCACCCGGGTCAAACGCTCGACCCGGAACCAGTCGTCGAGGGTGAGCGCTTCGGGAATGTCCGCCGCCAGTCGATCATCGAGAAGTCTTTGGTCTTCGGGGCAGAACCAGTCAAAGGTATCGGCGGTCTCGGGCGAAACGTGGAGCGTCCGAGTGTTGGCTGGGAATACTCCTTCCTCGCGCCATTGGCGGATGGCCGCCGCACCCCGTTCGAGCGCGGTCGGCCATTCAACGTCCCACCGTCGGGGTTCGAACGGGGGACCTTGCAGCCATCCTGGCCAGGCG
>JAYTUG010000317.1:0-6398 GCA_043744695.1 Gemmataceae bacterium | reverse complement strand
ACTTCGGCACCGGGATCGTCGCCACGTCGGACAATCTCGGCGCTTCCGGCGCGAAGCCCTCGCACCCCGAACTCCTCGACTACCTCGCCGCCGAGTTCGTGAAGTCCGAATGGAGTGTGAAGGCGCTGCATCGCCTGATGCTCACTTCCGCCGCGTATCGACAAACGAGTTCGCCGCGGGCCGGGCTCGCCGCCATCGACCCAGACAATCGCCTGCTCAGCCACTTCCCGATTCGCCGGCTCGATGCCGAGTCGGTCCGCGATTCGATGCTGGCGATTTCGGGTGAACTCGATCCCCGCAGCGGCGGGCCCTACGTGCCGAGCGTGCGCACGGCGGAAGGAGTGGTCGAAGTTTCCGAAAAGGCCGACGGTGCTCGCAAGCGTTCGCTCTACCTGCAGCAACGCCGCACGCAGGTCGTCACCTTCCTGCAACTCTTCGACGCACCGGCAATCGTCTCGACCTGCGGGAAGCGTTCGCCCTCCACCGTGCCGCTGCAATCGCTGGCACTGTTGAACTCCGAGTTCGCCCGGCTCCGCGCCGCGAGTTTCGCCGCGAGAATCGCAAAGGAAGCAGATGTTGCGAAGCGAATGACCCTGGCCTTTCGCATGGTCGCGGGCCGCGAACCGACCGCGGAGGAACGCAAGGCCTGCGACAAGTTCTTGGCATCGCAGCGAACGGAGTATGCGAAGGAAAAGGATGCTGACACGCGAGCCTGGGCGGACCTGTGCCAGATGCTCTTGGCCAGCAATGCGTTTCTCTACGTGGAGTAGCTACGCCTTCATCCACTTGGCCACGTCGCGCGCGTGGTAGGTCAGGATCATGTCCGCGCCGGCTCGGCGGATGCTCATCAGGATTTCCATCGTCACGCGCTTCTCGTCGATCCAGCCGTTCTTCGCGGCGGCCTTCACCATCGCGAATTCGCCGCTCACGTTGTACGCGGCCACCGGCACGCGGAACCGCTCCTTCACCCGCCGGATGATGTCCAGGTACGCAAGTGCCGGCTTCACCATGATCATGTCGGCCCCTTCGGCGAGATCGAGTGCGACTTCCTTCATCGCCTCGTCGCCGTTGGCCGGGTCCATCTGGTAGGTGTTGCGGTCGCCGAACTGCGGCGGGCTCTCGGCGGCGTCGCGGAAGGGGCCGTAGAAGCCGCTCGCATACTTCGCGGCATAGCTCAGGATCGGGATGTGTTCGAAGCCCGCAGCATCGAGCCCGCGGCGAATCGCCCCGACCATGCCGTCCATCATGCCGCTCGGCGCGATGACGTCCGCACCGGCCCGCGCGTGGCTCACGCACTGCTCGGCGAGGATGGCGACCGTGGCGTCGTTGTCCACGTCTTGCGCGTTTCCGCGAGTGTGGAGGATGCCGCAGTGGCCGTGATCGGTGTATTCGCAAAAGCATTCGTCGGTGAGCAAGAGCACGCTGGTGCCGTGGGCTTTGCGAAGGGCGCGGAGCGATTCTTGAACGATGCCGAGGTCTTCGAGGGCGCTGGTTCCGCGAGCGTCTTTCGTGGCGGGGATGCCGAAAAGGATGAACGACTTGATGCCGAGATCGCGGGCGGCACCGACGTCTTCGACCAGCGTATCGACGCTGAGTTGGAAGTTGCCCGGCATGGAAGCAATTTCCTGGCGGAGGCCTTTGCCGGGCTTGACGAAGAGCGGCAGGATGAGGTCGTTCGGCGACACTTCGGTTTCGCGCACGAGATCGCGCACGAGCGGGTTGTAGCGCAGGCGGCGCGGGCGCGAAGTGGGGAAGCCAGGTAATTGGTCGTGCATGGGAGTTCTCAGTTTAGCCGCGACGCGGAGTCCTCGGAGCGGAGCGTGCGCTCTCAGTCTAGCGGTTCGGCTAGACAGATTCCGCCCCCTGCGGCATAGCAGTTTCCATCACAGCGAGAGGGGAGTTCATGCGTGCGGGAGCGTTCGCCGGTGCGTTGGTGTTGATGGTGGGCCTTCGCGCAAGTGCACAGCCCGGAGTGCCTGCGATCCCGCCGGTACCGCTCGCGACCATGCTGCCGCCCGCGGATCAAATACTTCCCGGCGGCACCTCGGTTTCTCAACCGCTGCAACTAGTGGACGTGCCTTCCCCGGCAGCCCTACCGGCAACCATCGAGAATCCCACGCCCAGCGTTCGACCGGTGGATATTTGTCGCGATGCCAAAACGGGCAAAGTACTCGGCAACTGGTGGGACAACGACGAACTGCTGATCTGGTGGCCAAAGGCGCACTCGCTGCCGCCGCTGGTCACCGGGAGTCGCGGCGCGTACCCCGTACTCGGGCCGTCCACGACCACCCTGCTCGTGGGAAATCGCTCGATCGATTCACAAGACGTCGCCGGGTATCGCCTCACCATGGGTTGGTCCCTGAATAACGAGGATACCGTCGGTTTCGAGGGCCGCTACTTCTTCCTCGGTACGCGTACGCTCTCGAGTTCCGTCACAGATCTGGGCAACGAACGCACGCGGTCGATCGGCCTGCCGTTCCTGAATGCGGTCACGGGGCAGGAAGACGTACTCGCCCTCGCGAAGCCGGGACAGAGCAGTGCGCTGGTCTCGGTTTCCACGAGTACCCGCGTTCAAGGTGCCGAGGCGAACGTGATCGGGAACCTGTACGCCTCGGGCGGCTTGAAGATCCATGCGATTGCCGGCTACCGCTTCTTCCAGGTCAACGAAGGACTTCGCGTCGAGAGCCAGTGGCTTCAATATCCAACTCCGGAATCGGCGAACTACAAGACGCTCGGCATGATCGCCGACCAGATCGACGCCCACAACGAGTTCCACGGTGGGCAAGTTGGCCTCATGGCGGACGTGCATCGCGGCATGTTCTACTTCGAATTCACGGGGAAGGCGGCGTTCGGTACGAACTTCGAGATGGTCCGCCTCGATGGTGCCACGCACCTCATCACGGCGGCCTCTCCCGTGCCACTACTGCAGTCGTATCACGGCGGCGTTTTCACCCAGGGCTCGAACATCGGGCAGTACACGCGATCCGTGTTCGCGGTGGTGCCGGAGGGCACGTTCAAGGTGGGTTTGAAGGTGGGCGAGTGCGGCCGCTTCTACGTCGGTTACAACTTCCTTTACATCAGCGATGCAGTGCGGCCCGGCGATCAGGTGGACCGCACCCTCAATCCGATGCAGATTCCGTTGATCGGCCGCGGCCAGACCTTCACCGGTCCCGAGCGCCCGACGCCACTGCTGACGCGAACGGATTTCTGGACGCAGGGGCTCGTGGTCGGGTTCGAGGCGCGGTTTTGAACTAACCGCCGTACACCATTTCCGCGGCGGCGACGCCGCTGCCGGGTTCGATCTTCACCCCCGCGCCGCGCAGCACCACCTCCAGCGCCGCGAGTACCTGGAACACGCAGTTCGGGCGGCTGTTGTGGCCCATCAAGCCGATGCGCCAGGCCTTGCCTTTGAAGTCGCCCAGGCCACCGCCAATCTCGATGCCGAACTCGGCGAGCATGCGCTTGCGGCTCGCCACGTCGTCCACGCCGTCGGGGATGCGCACCGGGTTCAGTTGCGGAAGCTGGAAACCTTCCTTTGAAGTGTACTTCAAGCCCAGTGCCGTGAGCCCCGCCTTGAGCGCGAGGTGGTTGCGCACGTGCCGGGCAAAACGGACTTCGAGTCCTTCTTCCAGTACGAGGCGAAGGCCCTCGCGAATCGCGTAGATCATCGTGATCGGGGCGGTGTGGTGGTACGTGCGTTCCCCGCCCCAGTAGCTCTGAATCGAACTCAGGTCGAAGTACCAGCTTTGCACCTGGGACTTGCGAGTCTTGATCCGAGTTGCGGCCCGTTCGCTGAGGCTCACCGGCGAGAGGCCCGGCGGACAACTCAGCCCCTTCTGCGAGCAACTGAAAGCCGCATCGACCTCCCATTCGTCGAGTTTCACCGGCACGCAACCGAGCGAGGTCACGGTATCCGCGATGAGGAGCGTATCGAATTCGTGGCAGAGTTTGCCGAGTTCCGCGATGGGTTGCAAGCACCCGGTTGAAGTCTCGGCGTGGACGATGCCGAGCACCTTGGGCCGTACCTTTTTCAGGGTCTCGCGAATCGCGTCGAGTTCGAACGGTTCGCCCCACGGCCCGTTCATGACGGTCAGTTCGGCCCCGCAGCGGCCCGCGACATCGACCATCCGGGTGCCGAAATAACCGGCGACGCAGAGCGCGACCTTGTCGCCCGGTTCCACGAGATTCACAAAGCAAGTCTCCATGCCGGCCATGCCGGTGGCCGACATGGGAAGCGTGAGTGCGTTCTTCGTCTGAAAGACGGCGCGGAGCATCTCCTGCGTCTCGCTCATGATCTCGATGAACTGCGGGTCGAGGTGGCCGAGGAGCGGCGTGGCCATCGCGGTGAGCACGCGCGGATGGGCATCGCTGGGACCGGGCCCGAGGAGCAAGCGCGGCGACGGGTTCAACTGGCCGGGAAGAGGCATGGATTCACCTGAGTGGCAGGAGTCGAAACTCAGTTGTCAGTATCGGAAGTGTCGAACGAACGGGAAGGCGGGTCGGAAACGGGCGTGCGTCGTTCGGTAAGCAACGCGTCGCTATCCGTGGCCCGGCGGCCTCTTCGCCTCGCCCCCGGCTTTGCGGGGGAGAGGGTGAGGGGCACTCGACTTCAAAGCCAGGCCCCTCACCCGGTTTGCGAACTGCATTCGCAGATCGCAAACCATCCTCTCCCCGGCGGGGAGAGGGTCGGATGGCCGCATCGGTTTCGACGTGCCAAAATCTACACGCACGCCTCGCAAGGTACTCGCTGTGGCAAGTTGTCGGGCCGTTCGGTAGACTTCCTTCGCCGCTCGTTGTCGCTCCCGCCGAACCGAGGTTGTCGTGCCCGAGTTCTGGTCGCAATTTTTGGACACCCCCTGGAATCTCGTCGCCGCCGGGGTCACGGCTGCCGCGCTGTTGTTCGGGTTCATCGGCATCTCGGCGTTCCTCGCCATCTGGGCCGAACGCAAAGTCTCCGCCCGCGTTCAGGATCGCCTCGGGCCCACGCGGGTCGGGCCGTTCGGATTGTTGCAATCCCTCGCCGACGGCATCAAGCTCCTCTCGAAGGAAGATCACGCACCCACGGGTGCCGATAAGTTTCTCTTTCGGCTTTCGCCCTACCTCGCTTTCTGTGCGAGCTTCTGCGGGTTCCTCGCGCTGCCGTTTGGAAGTGGGCTCGTGGCGAAAGAGATGAACGTCGCGGTCTTCTTCATGCTCGCCGTGCTGTCGAGTGAAGTTTTCGGCGTGGTGCTCGCGGGGTACGCCTCGGCGAGCAAGTGGTCGCTGTTCGGCGGCGTGCGCGAAGCGGCGCAGGTGGTGAGCTACGAGGTGCCGCGGGCCATGTGTGTCGTGGTGCCGATCTGCCTCACCGGCACGTTGAACCTGAATACGATCGGGCACCAGCAGACCGGTTGGTTCTGGGAGTGGAACGTGTTCCACGACCCGTTCACGTTCGGGGCCTTCATTATCTTCTACGTGACGGCCACGGCCAGTTGCAAGCGGGCACCGTTCGATCTGGCGGAAGCCGAGAGCGAACTCGTGGCCGGGTTCCACACCGAGTACAGCGGCTTCCGCTGGTCGATCTTTTTCCTGGCGGAATACGGCAGCATGTTCGCCGTCAGCGGACTCGCCTCGATCCTGTTCCTCGGCGGCTGGCACACGGGCTTCTTGCCGTTCGAACCGAGCGTCGAGTTCGGATTCTGGCCCGGCACTCTGCTCAACGTGATCGTGTTCGGCAGCAAATGCTGGATGCTCGTGCTGATCATGATGTGGATGCGTTGGTCGCTGCCGCGGTTGCGAATCGATCAGGTGATGATGACGTGCTTGCAGTATTTCTTGCCGATGAGTTGCGTGCTGCTCGTGGGTGTGTGCTTGTGGCAGTTGCTCGTTCCGGCGTGGCTCGGAGCGATCGTGAAGTACGTGTTGGCGATCGGAACGATGAGTAGCCTGGCCGTGTTGTTTGGAAGCGTCTTGTTCCGCCCGCCCGCGATGTCGGCCCCTGCGGGCCAACTCCCCGGCGTCTGGTCGGGCCGGACGACGCCGATCTTGATGGCGAAGAAGTGATTGTGGGAATCCCGCCGACCCAGGGCGTTGCCCTGGGCTGAGGGCTCCCAGCCCTTCAGGCTGAAGACATGCAGACACCCCAAAGGGGTGATAGCCCTAAGCCCCGGGCAACGCCCTGGGAACTTTCACGCCCCTATTTCATGCTCGCACTCGTCTGGTGCGTCTACTTCCATCCCTTGGTGCTGCACCCCTCGCAGGTTCTGTACTCGGACTTCCTCGCCGAGCACCTCCCCGCGAAGATCTTTCTGAACCGCGAGTGGCGCGAGACCGGCGAACTTCCGCTCTGGAACCCCTATCACTTCTGCGGCACACCGTTCGTCCACGACATTCAGGTCGGCTGCTTCTATCCGCCGTAC
>JAYTUG010000316.1:0-6439 GCA_043744695.1 Gemmataceae bacterium | reverse complement strand
GGCGGGCTCGGCGCGAAGCCCGTCAGCCCCGGCACCTTGATCCGGCGACGCCCCGCCACACTCACCGGCATCCCGAGTTGATCCGCGAACGCCTCCTCGTCCAGGGCCAGAAGGGCGATCCCTCCGCGACGAACCCAATCGTCCAGAGTCGCGGCATCTTTCGGAGTCGTTTGACTGGGGAACAGCAGCCAGCGGACATCGCCGCCGGTCGGTCGGCGCGAGCGTTCGACCGGGTAGCCGAGTTCTTCGAACAGGAGAAAGGCTGCACGCGAACCGCCGCCGGAGGCATCGTAGCTGGTTCCGTAATCGACCTTCTCGGGCTCGCCGCCGAAAATCATGCCGAAGAGTGCAAGCAACAGCGTTCCAACGGCCGGAACCGCCCACCAAAGTCGGGAGGCGGGATCGGCCGGCGGATCGCCGGGTCGCAGGTCGGAGTCAACCGCCATGATGCTCTACACCGAGGCCAGGAGTCGTTCGTAGATCGCGAGGCATTCTTCAAACTGCGGTCGTTCGCAGGGCCGCTGCCCGTACCAGTGATCGTCGAGCGTATCGACCATCACGCCGATCGCGGCCCGAACCGGCGTGCGATCTCCGAGCAGAACCAGGTACTCGCGATTCGTGTACGCTTTGTGCAGGCTCACGCGGCCCCGTTCATCGAAGCGGTAGACGAGGGAGAGGAAGAGGAATCGCACCGCCTCGGTGTAATCCCCCGCGGTAGCCCGCCGATCGGCCTCCTGACGATAACTAACCGAGAGCAGAATCCGCTCGGCGTGCCCCGGGTCCGCGGGGCCGCGGACTCGACCGGACGCCAGGGCGCTCCGCACCGTGTACACGATGTAGTAGACGATGGCACCGAGCAGCACGAGGCAGGCAATCAGAATCAGCCAGAACAGCCAGCGTGCCGTGTCGTAAAGCGAGTCCAGCCAGTCGAAGAAATCGCGCAGCGCCCGCTTGAGCCAGTTGTCGCTGAGATCGGCCGACTTGAACTCGGGCCGATTGAAGACCTCGGTTCGCTTCTCGCGGACGACATTCGGCGAGGTGTCCGCCGCGGAGGCACTCGCACCGAGTGCGAGTGCGCCGAGCAAGGTGAACGCCATCCATTTCAATGGGCTTCTCATCGGTCGCGACCGCCGAAATTGAAGTCGTCCGAATCGCGGTCTCGATCTCGGTCTCGATCCCGATCCCGGTCTCGGTCTCGATCCCGATCCCGGTCGAAGTCTCGATCTTCGTCATCTTCACGCGGGGTGTACTCTCCGCCCGCCGCCAGTTCGATGTCGAAGCCTTCCTTCCGAATGCGCAGGTCCAGGTAGAGCAGCGTTGTGCAGACCGCGATGTACGTGGTGAAGACGATGCTGACGAGTTGAGCCACGAGCGTGGTGACGACGTGATTGAGGACGTTCACCTGCACGCGCGGCCCGTTCGCCGCCGGCACGATCTCCTGCGCCGGCATGGCGACGCCCAGCGCCACACCGATCGTGGTCTGCACGATCCAATTTGCGAAGTAGATCAGGGCCAGAACGCCAAACACGCGCCAGCGGTGGCCGCTGATCAGCTTCGAACTCCGTTCGAGTGCTTGACCGGCCCCGAGCCGTTCGAGCACCACGACCTGACTGACGAACACGTACGTAACCCCGAAGTAGATTCCGGGAATGCAGCAGAGCAAGGTGCCCACGAAGATCAGAAGCCCGACCAGAATCGAGGCTCCCACCAGGGGGAAAAATCGCGTGAGCGCGAAGGAGGCCGCCTGCCCGATCGAGGCTTTGTTCCCGATGTATTCCTCCATGACGATGTGGAGGATCGCCGCCGCTCCGAGTGGATAGAGCAGGAGCGTCAACATCAGGGCGAAGCCTAAAAAGCCGAGCGTGGCGAACAGCGCGTTCGGATCGACGGGATTGCCTTCGTTTTGAAAGACGAGCGGTGCGGCGATTTGAACTAGAATTACCGGCGTAAGTACCATCAGATTGATGAGGTAAAACGTGGGCAGGCGGGCGAAGAGCAGTTTGATTCCGCGGTCGAGGATGTCGCCGGCGCTCATCTCGCCAAGTGGGAATTTCATGGGGCACTCCGGGACTAGGAATGGAGCAGTCCTGAGAGGTCGATGATCGTTTAGAGTCGCTAGCTCGGGAATTCCGTAGCTCGGACAGGTTTGCATTCACCATACTTGGAACGGCCGCAACCGGCCTTTAAAACCCGGCGCAACACGTACCAGGACTGCTCCAGCGCCACCACGGCGACGAGGCGATCCGTGTCCGACGAACGAATCCCAATTTAGACGATGTGGCTATAACGGATGCAACAGACTCGTTGTTCAGGAGAACCCGTCCATGATCCGCTCATCCACTTCCTTCTGCCTACTTCTCGTCGCAGGTGTAGCAGATCTGCATGCTCAGAAGCCGCCATACGATGTCTTTCCGCTGGCGGAAGCACCGTACTACCGCGTGCGCTACGAAGCTTCCAACAAGTCGGGCGAGTTAGCGTTCTCGGTCAACTACACGATCTGGATTCCAAAGGACGTGAAGGCGCTTCGCGGCGTCATCGTCCATCAGCACGGTTGCGGCGAAGGTTCCTGCAAGTCCGGGTTGACCGGCGCGTACGACCTCCACTGGCAGGCTCTGGCGAAGAAGCACGAGTGCGCGCTCCTCTCTCCGTCCTACGAGCAGCCTGAGAAGGCCGACTGCCAGATGTGGTGCGACCCACGCAACGGCTCGGACGCAGCGTTCCAGAGGTGTCTCGCCGACTTCGGCAAGAAGGCGGACCACCCCGAACTGGCCCGGGTGCCGTGGACCTTGTGGGGGCACAGCGGCGGCGGTCACTGGGCTGGAGGAATGGTGCTATTGCACCCCGACCGCGTCGCCGCGGCGTGGCTGCGATCGGGCGTGCCGCTCTTCAAGGCGGAACCCGGGCGAACGGGGATCAAGGTGCATACTCTGCCGGAGGCCGCACTCAAGGTGCCGCTGATGTGCAACCTCGGCACGAAGGAAGGCGTGACCGTCAAGGACAAGGGGTTCGCGGGGGTCTGGCCCGCCAACGAGGCGTTCTTCAACGAGGTTCGCGGCAAGGGCGGACTCATCGGCGTCGCGGTCGATCCGCTGTCGAGTCACGATTGCGGCAACCAGCGCTACCTCGCCATTCCCTGGCTCGACGCCTGTCTGACCGCTCGCTTAGCCAAAGCCCCCGGCGACCCGCTCCGAGCCATGCCGGCGGAGGGAGCATGGCTCGCCCCACCCCTCGGCGGCGAGGCGCTTCCAGCCGCGAAGTTTTCCGGTGAGCCCCTGAAGGCCGCGTGGTTGCCGAACGAGGCGATGGCGAAGGCATGGATGGAGTACGTCGAGGACACCAAGGTCGCCGATACCACGCCGCCCCCCGCGCCGACGAACGTGCGAGTGCAGGGCAACAAGCTGACCTGGGAAGCCGAGGCCGACCTCGAAAGCGGGCTGGCGAGTTTCGCGATCGAGCGCGATGGTCAATTTCTTGCCAACGTGCCCGAGCGGGGCAAGAACCCATTCGGTCGCCCGATCTTTCAAAACCTGCAATACAGCGACACACCCACTCTGCCGCTCGCACCCATGCAGTTTACCGACACGAAGGCGGAACTCGGCAAGAAACACGTCTACCGCGTAATTGCAGTCAACACGGTCGGACTGAAATCGAAGCCCAGCGCGGAATGACCGCGGCAAGTCCAATTCCGCCGCGTGCGGCTTCGCGTTGTGGCGCACAGCCGCGAGCGGCAATTCTTACGGCTTCGCACTCGGGGCCGACGAACCTTCGGCTCGCTTCACCGCCCACTTCAACCCGCCGATCAGGTGCTGCTGGAAGCGTACGTCCTTCCACACTTCCTTGCGGTGGCCCAGCGAAGTGTAGAAGCTCCGGCCCTTGCCGTACTCCTGACCCCAGGCAATCGCAAAGTCCTTGTCCTTGCGATTCACGCCCTTCTTCTCAGTGTCGATCGACGAGTTATCCACGCTCAAAATGATGTGCAACTTCTCGCGGCTATACGGTGCGTCCTTGAACTGATAAATTTCGTCGGTGATCTCGTCGCCGTCCTTGAAGCCAGCCGCGGCGGCGTGCTTTGGGTCTTCCACCTTCAACTTGATTTTCTGGTGCCACGGGTGACCGTCGAAGTATCCGCCGACAAGCGCGCCGTAGGTGGTGTTGTAGAGCGTGTCGGTCGCGCAGTGCGTGCCGGCGAACGCGCCGCCTGCCTTCACCCAGTCTTGGAGATCGACCAATTCTTCCTTCGTGAGCGGGTTGCCCGTGGTGAAGAACAGCACGACATCGAAGTTCTTGAGCGTCTCTTTGTTCACACGGCCACAACTCTCCGGTTCCACGGCGATACCGGTGACCTTACGAAAGTTCTCCGCGTACTTGGCGAACGCCGGATCCTTGGGGTCGCGGGTGTAGCGGTAGCACGCGACGTCGAAGCCGTTCTTCGGCCCGATCTCTTTGAGGGTCTGTTCGGCGAGGCCGACGGAATCGTGGACGAACCCGCCGCTATCCGTGACGAGCAGCAACCGTTTGGCCTTGGCGTCCGCAGCGGTGATGTTCCCGCAACCGATTGCGACGAGCGCGAGAGCGAGTAGCCAGCGAGCCTTCATGGGAGAACTCCGCGAGTGGAAGAGGAGTGAACCGAACCGCGAAGTGATTTTACGCGAACGAGGCAATTGCGGCTGAAGTGAATGGCTGAAAATACATGCTCGCGCGCTAGAATGCGGCCATCGTCGCACCGCGATGAAAAGTCGCAAGGGGAAAAAGGACGGGTGCAGTGCACGGGACGATCACACCCCCGTCCTCGTCGATTACGACGGCATGTGCGTACCCAACTTGATCAGCGACCCACCGAAGCCCTGCTTCGAGTTCGGTTTGAAAGGGTACGTTCACCCCTGCCGCGATACCGAGTCGTTGAGCTTGAACCTCGACCACTTCCCGGCGTGGGTCATCCTGATTGCGCTCCGCGCGTCCGCCGCCGATCCGGGCCTGTTCCAACGGTTCGTGGAAGAACCCGAAATCGAGAACATGCTGTTCTCGGCCGCGGATATGGCGAACCCGGCCGCCTCGAAACTCTGGCCCGAACTCTTCAAGAGCCCCGACGCCGAGGTGCGGTCCTGGGCCAAGGACCTTCACGTTTGCCTCGATCGCCCGTTCGTTCTCATTCCACCCTTTCAAACCGACCCCTTCTCGTCGCTCGTCGAACTCTGTGCCGCTCCCGAATCCGATTGGGAAGCGATCCAGATCGAGGCGGAACGCATTACCAGCGGAGGGAAGCCCCTTCCGCTCTCGCTATCGCTCCCGATCCGCACCAAGGTGGAAACCGCCAAGAAGAAAATTGCTTCCCGCGCAGCCCTTCGAACGCAGGTGGAATCGAAAATCGCCCGCCGGGCTGAGGTCCGCGGCGACCTGCCGAGTCAACTCGTCCAAGAGCGGCTCGTGGTCCCAATCCATGTAGCCGATGAAGCGCTGCAACACTTGGCGATCGACGTCGTGCCGGTAGGCGATCGATTCCGTATTCTTGCGGGCGACATCCGAGAGAAGTCCCTCCAGGTACGTGTGGCCGTGAACTTTGCTCTCGGGGCTCGGCAGCGAGGTCAAGAACGGCTCCGCGAACGTTTCGAGTCGTTGTGCGATGCCGGTGAAAGCCTCGGGCCGACCTCGCTATCCGTCAACAGCTCCTGTGCGGGTTCGGGCCTTCGATTCGAATAGACCGCGAGTACATCGAGGGAATTGCCGTGGATGCGAAAGCACGCAATTACGGCGTATACATCGGCGTATGTCCGCGAACTGGCGGCCTACCGGGGCGTACAGAGAACATCACGACAGCACGGGCCGTATGGTGCGACTGCGACCACATCGCAGTTGATGCGGCACTCGACCGGGTGGACAATTCCGGTGTCCCATACCCTTCGATTGTCGTTTCGAGTGGATACGGCGTCCACTTATATTGGCTATTAACATCACCAGTTGCGATGGCTACGGAAGCCGAGCGGAAGGGGTTCGAGGCGGTTTGTCGAGGCGTCGGCCAACGGATCGGTGGCGATCACACCCACGATTTGGCTCGGGTGATGCGATTGCCTGGAACGTGGAATTGCAAGCGAGGGGCCTCGGTTCGGTGTTGCGTCGATGGCAGTTCGACTTTCGACCGCCACGACCTCCATACGCTCGTGCCGTTTGCTACTGAAGTGAAGCAGCCAGTGGCACGGACGGTGCGGATGGTGCGACCGTGGGAAGGGTTGACCCAGCGGCAACAGGCAGCGACCTCAGCCGCGATCTGGCGAAGCGAAATTGCAATGGTCGGAACGCGATCCGAGCTAGACTATGCGACCCTGGTGTGGTGCGTTAAATTAGGGTTGAACTAAACCGCTCCGCGGTGGGTCGCGTGTCAGTTTCCGATTGATCGTCGAATGCTCCACGATGAAGGATCGCCCGATCCTCATCGTGGAGCAGC
>JAYTUG010000315.1:0-6450 GCA_043744695.1 Gemmataceae bacterium | reverse complement strand
TTTTCCGGTTTCGCCCAGTCTACCGATCCCGAATGCGTTGTGATAGAGAAGCGGCACATTCGGCGTTCCGCCACTCTTCCGCTTGACCGGCGCTCGCGGAACTCGACAATGGAACCAACGAGTTCAAAATGCCCAGGGAGCGAGCCGAAGTCCAAAAGGAAGGTCCATGTCGATTCCCGCGTCTCATCGCCCGGCTCGCGAATGGTTCCTGCTCATTCTCGCGCTACTCATCGTCGGCGGTGCCACCGTACCGCTGTGGAAACTCGCCAACCCGGGCGACTCGCGCGCCGAACTGCTCGCCCGCTGGACGCCCGAACGCCTTGGCAAACTCTTCCTCGGGCCGGAACAGATCGCCTGTTACGTCTGCGCGGTGTGGGCCACGCTGATATTGCAGAGCCGATATCGGGAAGTGTTCCGCCAGCGGCAAGCCTTTCACATGGAATTGCTGCCCACCGAGGAAGGTGCCCGCATTCTGCCGGAAGACGCCCGGCCACTGGCCCGTAAGGTCGAGCACATCACGGCACGTCGGCCGTTCATCCTCGCGAACATGATTCGCCTCGCGCTGGGGAAGTACGCCATCTCGAAGGCCGCCCCGGATGTGGCCGAGGTGGTGCGGAACCAGGCCGACGTGGAATCGTCGCGGCTCGTCTCGACCATGGGCACCGTTCAGTATCTGGCGTGGGCGATTCCCGCGATCGGTTTCGTCGGCACTGTCCGCGGCCTCGCCGGCGCGTTCGGCATGGCCGGCACCGGCGCGGAACTGGACGTGACTGCCTTCACCCGGCAAGCCACCGATCAGTTGAAAATCGCCTTCGACTGTACGCTCGTGGCACTGCTCTTGAGCTTGGTACTCATGTATCTCGTTCACGTGGTGCAGCGTGCGGAAGAAATGCTCGTGGTGGATGCCCAGGAGTATTGCCAGGAGCATTTGCTGTTGCGGTTGTACGACCCGTCGTCGACGCCGGAGTGAATTGCCGCTTGCGGCTTCGCGATTGACGTTGCAGTTCGGAATCGCGAAGCCGCAAGCGGCTGGAGTCCTGAATGCTCTGGAGCAGTAAGAAGCCCGCCCCCGTTCACGATCGAACCCGCGTCATCGGGTTGGATCTCACGTCGTCGCGCGCCAGGGCCGTGTCGGTCGGCGGTGGTAAGGTTCGCGTCGTGCTGCTCGAGGATCCGGCCGAAGAGATGCCGATGTTCCTGGCCTGCGAACGGCGCACGCCGGAGGTCGGTCGTGCGGCCTACGCTCTGATTCGCAAGATGCCGCATGCGGTCGGTTCGAACTTCCTCCCGGCCGTGGGCCAACCGCGCGAGATTCGTGCCGGGAAGTACGCCTTCACGCCCGACGCCGTCTTGGAACTGGCCTTCAATCGCCTCCGCGTTCCCATCGCGGCGGAAGCCGACTCGGTGGCGCTCGTGCTTCCCGCGTACCTCGCGCCCAATCAGGTGACGCGGGTCGTGGAACTGGCAGCGCGAACGAAGTTGCCATTGAATGGCACCGCGGCCGCTCCGCTGGCCGTGGCCGCTCATCGGGCCGCGATTCTACTTGCGGGAAAATCTCAGACGCCTCCGGAAAAATCGACGGCCCCAGGTTGGGTCGTGCCGATGCGGCCCGCTGCCACTGGGCCGGGCTCCGTGCTCATTCTCGATGCCGACGAGTTCGCCCTCTCGGCCTCCGCCATTCTGGTCGAACGAGACAGTGCGAAGTTGCTCGCCTCGGCGATCTGGACGCGAGTCGCCGTGAAAGCGTGGAAGGACAAGCTGCTCGATTCGGTCTCGGATCGCTGCGTGCGGCTCTGCCGTCGCGATCCCCGCGATTCCGCCGACGCCGAGCAATCGCTCTTCGAACAACTGGACGAAGCGCTGGATCGGGCGCGGGCCGGGCAGCGCGTGAGCTTGACCATTCGCACGGCTCACTGGTATCAGGATCTCGTGCTTCAACCGGATGAACTGGAAGGCTACTGTTCGGCGCTGGCACAAGCCGGGGCGGACGCGGTTCGCGAGTTGATCGCGAGCCTGCCCGCGCCGCCTCGGGCGGTGTGGCTCACGCACGCGGCGGGTCGGCTTCCCGGTTTGGGCCTCGCGATTCACCAAACGTCGCCCGAAGGCACGGCAGTGGAAGTGCTGCCCGCCGGGGCCGTGGCGCACGCCGCCGCGGCGCTCGTGCCGCGCTGGCTCGCCGGTGAACTGCCCCGAACGCATTTGGACGCATCGATTTCGTTTCCCGCCGTGTCGATGCGCGTCGATTCTCCGAAGGCGAACCCTGCACGCGGGTAAATCTGGCGATGCCGCGCTCCGCTCCGAGGACTCCGCGTCGCGGCTAAACAGGAGAGTGGCCATGCGAGTGCGACACAAGACGCCGACGCTCGTGAGCATGTGGATGCTCGATGTCTTCTGTTGCGCCCTCGGCTGCGTCACCCTCCTTTGGCTGCTCAACACGCGGCAAGCCGGCACCGCCCTGACGGACCTCGAAGAGATTCGCGCGAAGTTGCTCTCCACCAGCTCTGAACTCGATCACTCGCGGATGGACCTGAAGCTCGCGCTCACTTCTCTCGAGACCACGAAGACGCGGCTCAATTCGGAGGTGATGAATCTCACGACGCAACTCGGAGCCGTTCGCACGGAGAAGGACAACCTGGCCCGCAAGCTCGGCATCGCGCAGGGTGAAGCCAAGGCCGCGGCGGCACTGCTCGATTCCACCAAGGTCGCACTCAACGCCGCCGAGACGAAGCTCGATGCGAAATCGAATGAGCTTCTCACGCTGCGCGAGAAGGCCGACAACGCGGACGATTCGCTTCGCAAGAAACAGAAGGACGTGGACGCGCTGATGAAGAAGGCCACGGAGGTGGCCGCCGCCGCGGACGATCTCGCGAAGCTGATTCGCAAGAAGGACGACGAGATCGCCGCGATGACGAAGCAGGCCACCACGGCCCAGAAATTGATCGATGACGCGAACGCCAAGGTGCTGCTTTCCAAGAAGGAAATCGATGCAGCCGCGCTGGCCGCGAAGACGGCTTCGACCAGGTCCGCGGAGGAACTCGCGGCCATGAAGGCGGCGACGACCCAGACGGATAAGGACCTCACCGCTGCTGCCGGCACCATCAAGGATCAGACCAAGAAGATCAACGACTTGAACGCCACGATCATCGACCTGCAAGGCGACAAGACGAAGCTCGCGGACAAAGTGGACAAGATCATTCGCGATTCGGAGACCCGCTTCGCCGGGATCGCGATGACCGGCAAATCGGTGGTGTTCCTCGTCGATATGTCCGGGAGCATGGACAAGATCGACTACAACACGCCGGCCCCGCACAAGTGGCCCGTGGTCTGCGAGACCGTGGCGAAGGTGATGCGGAGCATCCCCGGCCTGGAGCGCTATCAGGTGATCGTGTTCTCTTCGAAGGCCCGATGGCTGAGCACCGAAGACGCGACGTGGCAGAAGTTCGAAGGGGAGAAGTCGGCCCTGGCCGTGAAGGATGCGCTGGCCAAGGTGAAGCCCGAAGGCGACACGAACCTGCACGCGGCATTCGAGATGGCCTTCGCGCTCCGCACTCGCGGCCTCGACACCGTCTATCTGTTTTCGGACGGCCTGCCGACCAGCGGCCCCGGCCTCACCGCGGCTCAAGAAAACGCCAACCCGCCGCTCGACGAGAACAAACGCGGCGAAGTCCTCGGCAAGTACATCCGCGAAAAGACGACCCGCGACTGGAACCGTTCCCTTGCCGGGAGCGAACGCATCCGCATTCACGCGGTCGGCTTCTTCTTCGAGAGCCCGGACCTGGGTGCCTTTCTCTGGGCCCTGGCCCGCGAGAACGACGGCAGCTTCGTGGGAATGAGCCGGCCGTAGTCGAGGACCATGTGCCGCTCGACTTCAAATTCCCCACTTTTTCCTTGGAGCCTCGCCATGACCTCTCCATCCTTTCCGGATCGCCGTTCGCTTTTGAGATCCGCCGCCGGGCTGGCTGCCGGCACACTCATCTTGCCGCATGCCGCGGCCGAGACGCCGCGCGATTGGACCGGCAAGACTCCGACCCGCTACCCCGATCCCGACATCGTCGTACTCGATAAACGCTTCGCGAAATACAAGATCGGCAACACGCCGATCCAGCGCCTGCACACCGGCATGCTCTGGGCTGAAGGTCCGGCCTGGAGCGGTGTCGGCAAGTACCTCCTCTGGAGCGACATCCCCAACGATCGCCAACTGCGCTGGCTCGACGAAGACGGTCACGTCAGCAATTTTCGCAAGCCCGCGGGCAACAGCAACGGCAACACGTTCGACTTCGAAGGTCGCCAAATCGCGTTCGAACACGGCAATCGCCGCGTCGTGCGCTACGAACACAACGGCAAGATCACCGTGCTCGCGGATAAGTTTGAAGGCAAGCGGCTGAACGCGCCCAACGACGGCGCGGTTCATCCGGACGGCAGCATCTGGTTCACCGATCCCGGCTACGGCAGCCTCATGCACTACGAAGGCAACAAGGGCGAACTCGAAATCGACGAGGCCGTTTACCGCATCGACGGGAAGACCGGCAAGCTCGACAAGTTGATCGGACGCGATGAAATGTTCAAGCCCAACGGCCTCTGCTTCAGCCCCGATTACAAAAAGGTTTACGTCGCCGACACCGGGGCTTCCCACTACGAAAAGGCCCCGAGGAACATCATGATGTTCGACCTCGCGGACGACGGCAAGAAGGTGGCCAAGGGGAAGCAGTTCACGTCGATGGAAATGGAGATCAAGGGCGAGAAGAAGGCTGGGTTCTCAGATGGCATTCGCTGCGACACCGACGGCAACGTCTGGTCGAGTGCCGGCTGGGTCGGCGATGGCTACGATGGCGTCCAGGTCTTCGCCCCGGACGGCACTCGCATCGGCCAAATTCTACTTCCCGAGATTTGTTCGAACGTCTGCTTCGGCGGCGTGAAGCGGAACCGGCTGTTCATGACCGCCAGCCAATCGCTCTATGCGGTCTACGTCGAAGCACAAGGTGCCCACATCGCCTAGTTCGAATTTGATGAGCCGCCTACCAGACCGCCGGCAAGCCGGCGGCTATATTTCGACGCCGGCGGCCTTCAATCGTGCCGCGAGCATGCCGTCCGACATGTAGACCACGCCCTTGAACCCGGCGCGATTCGCCGCCTCGATGTTCACGGGAAGGTCGTCCACGAAGACGCACTCCTGCGGCTCCGCTTCCGCGTACCTCTTCGCATACTCAAAGAACTCGGGGTGCGGCTTCCGGCTGCCCGCGTGGTGCGACGCCACCAGATGCTCGAAGTGCGACAGCACCTGTTTGAAGTCCTCAGTGTAACGGTAGAAATGCGCCTCATTCGTGTTCGAACCCAACACGAGGCGATACTTCGGCTTCAACTTCGGAATCAGTTCGCACACCTCGGGGTTGGGCCAGAAGATCTTGTCGTAAAGGCTGAGGAACCGCTCGGGCGTGCAGCGCAGGCGGCCGTTCAAGAGCGCCTCGCGGACGTATTCCTCGGTCGTGAGCTTGCCGCACTCGTAGTCGTCTTCGAGCGGCCCGCCGTAGAGTTGCAAGCCGAGTTCGGTCGGGCTCATGTCGGTGAAGCGGGCGAGTTCGCGGATCGCCCGCTCGTGGTCGAAGAACCCGACGACGTTCCCGAAGTCGAAGAAGATGGTGCGAATCATGGGTGCCTCATCGTTTCGTTCTCGTTTTGCGTGCGGGTCGGAGTACCTCGGGCACAACGGGCGCTTCAGGTGCCACCGGGCAGACACCTGGCTGGCGGGTGCCGGCTTCCGCCAGTTCCAGGAGTCGCTGCTGGCTTCGCACCAGCGGTTCGCCTGCCGGTGGCTTCACGCGACGGTAGGAACCATCGGGCAACAACTCGCGCGCCTTCACGTTGTCCGCCAGCGTCGCCTTCAGAATCTCGTCGATGAGTCGCATCTTGAGGTCCGGCTGCTCGACGGGAAAGACCACCTCGACGCGACGGCTCAAGTTGCGATCCATCCAGTCCGCGCTGCCCGTAAAGACCTCGGGTTGGCCGCCGTTCTCGAAGTAGAAGACGCGGCTGTGTTCGAGGAACCGATCGACGACCGAGACGACGCGGATGTTCTCGCTGACTCCGACGATGCCGGGTCGCAGGGAACAGATGCCGCGGCAGATGAGATCGATGCGGACGCCGGCCTGGCTCGCCTTGTAAAGCGATTTTACGATGGCCGGCTCGAGCAGGCCGTTGAGCTTCGCCACGATGCGACCGAGTTTGCCGTCGCGGGCGTTCGCCGCCTCGCGTTCGATCTTCTCGATCATCACGGTGAGCAGGCGGCTCGGGGCCACGATCAACTTCCGCCACTGCGGCAACTCCGCGTAGCCCGTGAGGTAATTGAACAGCGCGGACACGTCGTCCGCGAAGTCCACGTTCGCGGTGAAGAGGCCGATATCCGTGTAGGTGCGGGCCGTCTGCGGGTTGTAGTTCCCCGTGGCGAGGTGAACG
>JAYTUG010000314.1:0-6465 GCA_043744695.1 Gemmataceae bacterium | reverse complement strand
AAGTCGGACCAGTCCGCCGTCGAGAGCTTCTGGGTTCGTTGCTTCACTTCGGATGCTTTGAGGCCCGCGACCGCGAGCAGCATCTCGCTATGACCCATTCAGTAGAAGCAATCGTTGGTGCGCGTGATGACCCAGAACATCGAGTTGGTAAAGACGCGATCGACTTTCGCTTCCTCGTAAAAAGCGGAGAGGCAGGCGAACCACGCCCGTGTCATGGCTGGCTGATACCCGGTACTCACGGTGTTCCACAGGATCTTGTTGGCCTGATCCTTTTCGCGCGGAGTCAAATTCTCGAAGCGCGAGGCATCGGGCAGCGGCACGCGCAGTTTGCGAGCCTTCTGCTTGTCCAAAGTTTGCCCGAGGTCGTCGATATTCGCCCTCGACCATTCGACGCGCACGGCCAGTCCTTCGCCCTTCGCGGTCTTGAGATCGTCCCAAGGCGGTCGGGCCGCGGCGGGCGTTCCCGCCGGCGCATCGGCATCGAACCTCACCGCCATCGGTGGAGTTGCGGGCGAATCCGCAGGCACGCCGATGCCCAGCACGATGCGATTGTGGAAGTTGGCGTAAGCCACCGAGTGAACGATTGCGGTGGTCTTCTCTGGCCCGAAGTGCTGGAGCAGGTCGGCGAACTCCTCGTCGGTGATGGTGTAGCCGGCCTTCGTGAGCTTGCGTGCGAAGTCGAGCGCCGCCGCCTCGTCCTTAGGACCCTTCGCGGGAACCTGAAACTTGTTGTCCTTAAGCGATACTCCGGCCCGAACCAGGTCCGCATTGGCGTTCGCAACGCCGTACTCGCAACCGAGCGCGTCCGCGACCACCCAGCGGATCTTCGCTGCAAGGACCGCGCCGAGCGGGTTCTCGGCGCGGTGCAGGTAGTCGAGTTCGAGCATCCGCGCCGTGGTCTTCGGCAGCGGGCCCGCCAGCATCCGCGCCCACGCCGGCAGCGCGGGATTCTTCTTCGACTTCGTAGGAAGCTTCGCCCACGCCTCGTCGTCGGAGTTACTCGGCGGCTGAGCCTGAACGACGAGCGCCGCGAACAGCACGAGCCCGAGGCAAGTTCCATAAGAGCGGAAGTGCTTGCTCACTTTTGCAGTTCCTCTTCGAGCAGCGTCATGAGCAGGGCCTGTTCGAGTTCGCCGGCGCGGAAGCCGAACGGGCCGCGACCGCTCTTGTACGCCACCTTGCCCTTGGAATCGATCACGTACATCCGGCCCGGCATGCCGCTATACAGGTTCCCCGCGAGGTCTTCGATCTCGTCCACGAGTACGGGCATCGCCGGCTTCAATTTCGTGCAGAACTGACCGGCCACCTTGGTGCGTTCGCCGAGGGTCGTGGGTTGTTTCACCGAGACGCCAAACCGTTCGTTCTGCTCCATCTTCCAGCCATCGCTCGGGTGGGCTTCGCGAACGTAAACCATCAGGAACTCGGCGTCCATTTTGTGTCGGCGGTGGATCGCTTCGAGGTCTGGGTAGAGGGCGCGGAAGGGTCCGCACGTGAAGTTGCCGAGGATGAGGACGACGGGCTTTTTGCCGATCAGCGAGGAGAGTTTGACCTTCTCGCTGCCGTCGACGGTACCGAGGGTGAAGCTGGGAGCCTTGTCGCCGACGTGCGGTCCGTCGGCGAGCGAGCCGACTTCACTTCCGAAGAAACCGCGGAGCAGCACCGGTACTGAAGGGCCGTCACCGGGCGAGAACCCGGCGGGCCCGCGCGGGATCATGGCGTTGCGGAGATCCTCGGCCGTGAAGTGGTCTTTGCCGCCCGAGACTCGCTTGAAGAAGGCATCGAGTTCCTCGCGCGTGAGTTCGCCGTTCGTGTTGCCGTCCATGCGGCGGAAGAGGCGCGTGATCATCGAGGCTTGCATCACGTAGGGGTTGCGTTCGGACCAGTCGAGGTCGCTGGCCGTAATGCGGCCATCGCCATCGCGATCGAGTTGGTCGAAGAGAGCGACCGGCCCCTTGAACTCTTTCTTCGAGATGGCGGCGGCCTTCTCATCGAGCCCGGATTGCTCGACGAGCCAGGCCCAAGAGTAGCGCGATTCGGCGGGCCCGAACCAGCCGTTCGAGCCGTCCGCCTTCATGCCGCGCAGGATGGCGATGAACATCTTCACGGCTTCGGGCTGCTTGCCCGGGTATTCCTTCTCCAACCACTTGGCGGCCTTCTCGGCCTCCTTCGAATCGGCCATCTTGTCGATGTCGAACCCCGGCGGAAGCTTCGGCATGCCGACGAGCGCGGCCTTGGGTCGCGGCGCACTCGGCTCGTCCGCGAAGGCCTGAGCCAGCGCGAAAGACGCCAACGCGACAACTGCAATCGAGAGACTTCGCATTTGCTTCTCCTGAGGTGACGCCTTTGAATTACGCTTCGCGCCAGCGGCTACCGTAGCCTTTCGTGGCGATGCGAACTCCGCTGGCCGCGTAGAACGCGGGGTCCTTCGAGGCGAATGTACCGAGCCCGTCGACGTAGCGGTTGAACATGCAGAACATCGCCGCGATGAGAACGGTGTCGTGAATCGCGCGGTCGTCGGCACCGGCGGTGCGAGCCTGGGCCACATCGTCGGCCGTCACGGTTCGGCCGTCGCGGCGCACCTTCCCCGCAATCGCGAGGAGCGCTCGCATCTTCTCGTCGATGGCCGCCGCCTCGAGATCGCAGAGCACGGCGTCCATGATCGGGGCGCGTTCGCCGAGTAGTTCGCGAGTCGCCGCCGCGTGCGAATTCGTGCAGAAGTAGCACTCGTTCCCCGAGGAAACGTAGGTCGCGATCATCTCGCGTTCGGCCTTGGAGAGCGACGACGACTCGCCGCACATCACGGAGTTGCACAGCGCGTTCAACGGCTTCTCGGATTCCCGATAGGCCACCATGAGCCCGGCAATGCCGAACTCGCCTTCGGGAAGTGGAATGTGAGCCACGACAATTTCCTCGTTACTTCTTGGGCTTCTGCGGCACACCGGGCGCGTGGTGTGCGTTCAACCAATACGACACTTCCTTGAGTTCCTCGAGGTCGAGGAAGCCATCCTTGTTCGCGTCGAAGTCGTCGAAGTGCGGCAGGATCATTCCTCTCACTTCGTCCTTGCTCAGCTTGCCGTCGCCGTTCTTGTCGCTCGCCATCATCTGCTTGGCGAATTCTTCGGGCACCCAGAAACCGGCACCTTCACCGCGGGCTCCACCGCCATCGATGTCGCGCCTGCGACTCAGCACGTAAGTCTGCTTCACTGCGTGACAGGTCTGCTCTCCCACGCAGGCGGAATAGCGGACGGTCAAAGTCAGAGGCTTGTCCTCGGGCCAGGCTTCGACGTTGATCAAGAACTCACGGGGATCGGCATCGCTGATGGCCTTCACCTTTACCGCCCGTCCTGTCGCTTTCTCGATCTTGACGCCTTCGGGCAACTCGATCTCGTACTTCAACGTTTCCGTCAGATTGTTCCAGTGGGCACCGTGAAACGGATCGAGGTGGAAGCCCAGATACATCTTCCCGCTACCCGAGTTCAGCACACCGGCGTCGGCTTCCACCCGAAGTTTCGCGTAGAACGGCAGTCCCTTCTTCTCGATCCTTGGTTCCATCGCCAGGGCTTGCATCCGCGGTCGCGCGATCCGCGCCACGAGCCCGCGTTCCGCCGGCGACTTCAGCGGCAACTCGAAGGCGAGTTTGATGTCCGCTTCCTTGGTGACGCGATCGGACTTCCCAACGAGTTCCTCGAGGTCTTTGCGAACCTGTGCGGGGAAGCTCCAGGCCCGCTTGCGAACGATCTTTCCCTTCGGATCGATGATGAACTCCGAGTTCGGCCGATCTCCCAGCGCGTGCTTCAACCGGTTATCCATCGCATCCACGATCCAGGGGATCGTCGCACCCAGTTGTTTTTCGGCCTGCTTCGCGTGGGCGAGCCGCTCCTCAATCGTGATCGGCTGAATGTAATTGCCGGCCAATTCCGGATGAGCGAGCGTCTTGTAGATGAAGAAGAACTTCACATTTTTGGGACCGTAGTCCCGGTATATCGCCTCCAGACCGGAGACGTTCCAGAGGAACGGCGGTCAGGTCAGGCACCCGAAGGTCAGCACGGTGTAGTGGCCGCGCAGGTCGGAAGTTTTGAACTCCTTCCCGTCGGGGCTGTAGACGGTCAGTTCGGGAATCGCCTCGCCGATTGCCGGCTTCTCCTTGATGAAGTCCTCGTCGGACCGCTTCTCCTTTTGGGCGTAAGCGCTCCCGGAAAACGTGCTCGCCAGTAGGACGAGAACGATACGAAACGTCAGTCGCATATAGCACCTCGACGGAGTGATCCGGAACGCGGTCATGGCCCGAGCGCTTCGCGGGTGATGACGACACTCGGGGTGGTATCGATCTGGTAGCCGATCGTGCGCTCGGTCACCTTGCCGGCACTGTCTTGAAGCGTCGCTTTAACCGAGCAGCGCCCCTGACGACCCGAGAGTGAGACCGGTCCAACCTCGAACTTCAGCAACTTCTTGCCGGCTTCCCATTCGCGTTCGTTGAAGTAGATCGGCGGCTGGCGTTTCTCCAGCCCGCCGTAAGCGTCACCCTGCTTCCAGGCCTCGAGGGCGGTGGTTATCACTTCGCTTGCCTTACCGGGGTCCACGGCCTCTTCGAGGTTTTTCCCGCAGCCCAGGATCGGAAGGCAGCACGCTATTCCCAGCAAAGACAATCGCACGGATTCACCTCGATAGTATGGCAGGGATGGCTCGAGTACTACCAGTCGTTGCCGAGAATATCACCGGCGTTGCGAGTTCCCAACGCACGCCACGATTGCATGCTGATGCCGTTGGAGACGAAGCGAACCGAACCATCGCACAGGACAACATTCAACCCGTTGATGTGGGCACTATTCGCGCTCATCGCGCAGTTCGCTGGGGGAAACGCACACCCCTTCGTGTTTGGCAGTCCGACGTGCTGATACATCGTGTAGTGGAGCGCCTGGAGCCACTGCGAACCGTAGTCGGAGCGGAACTGCGAGCCGAAGCTGGTCGGTGTGAAGGAGTCGCACGCCGAGACCGCTTGGTCCGGCGTGGTGGGTGCGGCCGACACGCCGAACAGGTCCGTCGCCAGGGTGATGATGCCGTTATTGAAGTCGCCCTTGCGACGCTCGGCGAATGCCGAGGTGTTACTGGTGCCGTCGCCGATGTCCGTGAGCCGGTAGCTCGTGCCTGCGAACACGAACGGCCCCGAACCGGTGTTGGAGCGGAAGAGAATGTCGCTGCCGTAGTTCCAGACGTAATTGTTGCCACCCTGACCCGCGGGAAGCTGGGACTGCGGGTCTGACGGGCAGAGCAGCCCCGCGATGGTCGTCCCGAGTGGTCCGGCGTTAGCTGCGCTCGTCGGCACGACGGTGAAGTTGATGGTTCGATACAGGTTGTCCTGCTCCAGGTAGGGGAGCAAGTAGGCGTGCGCGGAGAACCCGAGCGCGTCGCCGCCGGCGGGCAACTGGCCAATGGCCGAATGATAGTTGTGCAGAGCGAGACCGATCTGCTTCAGGTTGTTGCTGCACTTGGCCCGTGCCGCGGCTTCCCGCACCTTCTGAACGGCAGGCAACAGCAGGCCGATCAGGATCGCAATGATCGCGATGACGACGAGCAGTTCGATCAGCGTGAACGCGGAATGACGGCGGGTCATGATAACCCCTTCAAAAAGGAAAAAGGACGTTAGGAGAACGATGAATGACGAAAGACGAGAACGGACAATCTGCGACCGAGCGGTCGGTTGATCGAGAACGGAAGCCCGCGCCGCAACAGACTCGAGCCCGCGCGGAATTCGCGCGCAGCTACGTTGAGTCGCTCGAAGCGGTAAGCGAGAATTAGGCTACGCGCGGAGGGTGGAAAATAGACGTGGGAAGTGCGGTCGGGAGATCCAACTCAACTTGTCGTGCGAAACCTGCTCGCGTCCCAAACGAGTCGCAGCCGAGATCGGAAGGGCCGGCGACCTGCTTTGAGGATGGGGACTCGCTGACGGGCACCGAAATGGGAGCCGAGGGCGTCGCCGGCTTGCTCGAACACGTCGGCCCACTGCACGGTTTGTGGGAACTAGGAACCGGCGTCTGCGCGTCTGGCGTCGAGGTGGAATTCACAATGTGAACGTACTCCCCGCACTCCGCTGCCGCTCGATTGGGTGCAAACGCGACCGCCACGAGAATCGCAACGGCGATCCCGACAGCCTTCATCGAAAGTGGGTGAGCGAGTCGATACATGGGAGAAAACGCATGAGTACTCCCAGGAAAGTAACCGGAATGCACCGCTGCGTCAAGAACTCAGTCGCGAATTTTTGCCGAATTTTGGCACAGTAGTTTCAGAAGATGAAGTTTATGAACATCCTAAGAATCGCGATGAAGTGGTTGCTCGGCGTGCTCTCCATCCTGGGGGGCATTAACCATTTGGGTGCAACCGGTTTCCGTACAGGCATCGATAGCTTCGTAGTAGCTGGTTTTATGTGGAGTTGCGCTTCCTGGCCCCGCCAATGAGTTCGCCTCAGCC
>JAYTUG010000313.1:0-1690 GCA_043744695.1 Gemmataceae bacterium | reverse complement strand
TTGCTTGCGCAACTGCGATCCGACCTCTCCCCCACAAAGCTGGGGGAGAGGTGAGGAGTGCGCGTCTCCTCCCACATTCGTCGGTTGTTTTTCATCGCTTTCCCTTTCGCTGAACGGTGCGTTCGCCGTCGCTGAGGACGCCGCGGAAGATGACGTCGAGCACGTCGTTGGCTTGGGTCTTGGGGTCGGCCGGTCGGCCGGTGAGCAGGTTGGTCAGGATCGTGCCGTAGAGCAAGTCGCCGATGACGCCGAAGAATCGCTCGGCGGGCATCGGCCTCACGCGGTTGGTATCGACGAGTTTCTGGAAGAGGCTGGCCCGCTGGCAGGCCTTGCCGTCTTCGTCCTTCATCGCGAAGTAGAGCGGCCGATGCTGGAGCGGAAACGCCGCCCTTTCTTGGATGAAGAGTTCCGCCATCTCGGGTCGCTTGCGAAAGAACGCGAGGTACGTTCGAACCACTCGCCGGATCGTTTCGACCGGATCGGTCTGGTCGGCCATCACGGGTTCGATCTGGTCGGTGAGTTCCTGCAAGCCGCGTTCGACGGCCGCGAGGAAGAGGATCTCTTTCGTGGGGAAGTAGCGATAGACGGTGCCGTTGCCGACGCCGAGGCGGTCGGCGATGCTCTGGACCTGCGTGCCGGCGAAGCCGTTCGCGGCGAAGATCGCGGCGGCCACGTCGAGGATTTCGGCTTTGCGGCGCGCTTCGAGATCGGGGTCTCGAGGGCGGCCGGGCTTGCGGGTCGTTGCGTTCACGGAGAACCAACCGCAGGTGCGAGAGATGATTAACGGATGAATCAGTCCGGTAATTGTACGAAGCGGGCGGCTTGTTCGGATCGGATTTCCGGGTCGAAGGGGAGTGGGGCACTCGGGAGTATATTGGACTGGACACTTGCGACTTGATTTCATAGATGTCGGTGCCAGAATACAAACGGGCGATTCGCCCGAGCCCGTACCGTCCGGAGACTTTCGAGGAACCAAATCATGTGGGAACCACCCGCCGAACACCCGCTGAGGCGACTGTTCGCGGGGCTAGCCGAGCACGCTTTCCTCTCCCATCTCGGCGTGGCCGACCCGCCCCTCATCGACTACCTCTCGTCGCTGCTCTCGCGTTTCGTCCACTTCGACGCGATCCATCGCCTTCGTTCGGAAGACGGTCGCCCACTCACCGAGGTCGTGGACATGATGCTCGAAGCGGAGCACCTGCCGGCCGGGGGCCGCACCCGCCGCGAATACTACCGCCACATCGGCGACTTCGCCCTCTTCTGGACCGGCGTCTTCCCCGAAAGCATCAACCGCTCCCGCCGCTACTGCAAGGATCACTTCGTCGATTACACGATCCAGGGCAAGCGCGGCTACTGGCTCGCAAGCCGCATGGACGAACGCGACCACAACGCCGAGGCCGGGCTCTTTCGGCGGCTCAGCGAGCAGTTTGAAGTTTGTGCCATCGGCTTGCGCGAAGTGCGACGCGAGTGGGAAGAACTCCGCAGCGAACCCAACGTTCGCGGCACGATTATCGGGTAATGTCGTACGACCATCGAAGAGGAGCTCGACTGCTGGGTGTGCCTCGCGAAGTAGGCATGGGTGGCACCGGCTGGAAGCCGGTGCCACCCCGGAACACCGGCTGGAAGCCGGTGCCACCCAGAACACCGGTGCCACCCCGGAACACCGGCTGGAAGCCGGTGCCACCCAGAA
>JAYTUG010000312.1:0-6480 GCA_043744695.1 Gemmataceae bacterium | reverse complement strand
CCGAGAGGAACTGCGGATGCCGCCAGTCTTTGACGGCATGTTCCTGACCGACGGCGAGTGCCCGCCAATTCCAGAGCCACGCCCGCATCGAGTTCGCTCCGCGCGAATGCACGAAGCCGCCCCATCCGAAGCAGGCGATGAGCAAAACGATAGCGAGCCATTTGTGCCAGGAAACACCCGCGTTCAGAGCGCCGTTCACGGCGATCGCGGTACAAAGTACGAACCACGGCAGCAGGTCGCTGAAGTATCGCGGCCCATAGCTGCTGCCCATGTGCCAGCCGTCGTAGCAGGAGAACAGGAGCGTGTGGGTTGCGATGGCGACGGCAGCGGGAAGCAGGAGGCTCGCCTCAACGAGTTGTTTGCGAAAGGCGACGAGCATCCCCAGGACCATGAGCAGATACGGGCAGTAGATCAGCAGGCCGCGCGAAGGCGAGACCATGAGCCACGCAAAGCGGTTCAGTATGTCGCGACCGTCGATCGTGTCCGGGTTGTACACCGAAGGCGGTGTGAAAGTTCCGAACAGATGCAGACTCAGCGCGATGAAGCCGAGGGTCCACACGCTTCCCGCACTCACCGTGACGAGCAGCAGGCGGCGATGGTGAAGGAGTAGATAGTACCCGATCGCGACCGCCGAGAAGATGCCGTGCGCCCGGGTGAACAAAACCCAGAATAGCGATGTTCCGAGCAAGGTTCCGAAAGCCAAATCGGTTCGCCAAGTCGGTCGTTCGATGCGCTTCCGCGCGAGGATCAGCACGATCGCCCCGCTCAGGAGTGCCACCATCCAGGTGTGCGACCAGAGCGACCGCGACAGCGTGCTCCAGACCGGCGACCCGAACGCGAACCCCACCGCGATGAGCAGGCTCACCAGCGGCGAACACGTGAAGCGACACATTGCGTAAAAGAGTACGACGATCAGCGCCGAGACGGTCGACGCGATCTTCATCTGAAGCAGGTCTTCAATGGCGAAGTTCACCCGTCCATCGGCGTGAAAGATCGACAGCCCGCGTCTCAGGCCGGCGTTCTGAACGAAGGGCAAGGACAAGATCGAGGAGCCGAGTGGGTAGCCGTAGTAGACCGCGGACGGGTTCCCAGATTCGCCGGGTTTGTTGTGCCGGAGGAGTTGATAAGGCAGTTCCCGATCCGCTGGCACGCTGCCGACAAGGTTCACCGTGCCCTCGGTGAGAATCTTCTCCGAGACCGCGAGGGAGTAAACCGAATCGCAATTCTGAACGTGCCCCGTCGATCCGCGATAGACGGCGTGCGTTCCCCAAAATAGGAGGCACGCCAGGCTACAATCGAGCGCGAGCCGCAACCGCTTCGATGAGGCGAGAGTCCAAATTCGCGCGAGCGCATTCACCGGTTTTGAATCTCCAGGAGCCGCGTCGTCATCCGCTTGGCTGCGGCCTCGACGGAGAGTGTTTGCTCGGCATCGGCTCGGCCCCGCGCGGCAATGACACCCGCCTCGGCTCGATTGTCGAAGACGCGCCGCATCTGTGCCGCCGCGTGCTCCACGGACGGCTCGGCCCACTCGCAGCCCTTCGGATACGGCGGGATGTCTTCCTCAATGCGAGTCATTGCATGGCGAACGAGGTAGCTGTTCTCGCTCGTCATGAAGTCGAGGTTGCCGGAATACGCGGTCGCGATCGTCGGCTTCTCCAGCAGCATGGCCTCGGCCATCGTGAGCCCGAACCCCTCGGAGCGGTGCAGCGAAACGTAACTGTCCGCGGCGTTCATGAGCGCGAGCAAATCACTCCGCGAGAGGCTGCGGTCGATCAACTTTACGTCGTTCGCGGCAGCGGCGGTTCGCAGTTCGTTCCACCACTCCGGGTAGTACCGTTCCTGCGGGCTGACCTTGATCGCAAGTTCGACCGCTTCCGTTTTCTCGAACGCGAGTCGGAACGCGCGAATCAGCGCGAGCGGGTTTTTACGCGGCAAGCGGCTGTTCATGTCGAACGCGAACAGGAAGGTGAACTTGTCCGGCGAGAGGCCGAACGTGGTCTTTGGTTTTGGCACGAACGAAGGCAACCGCACCGAGGGAAGCATCGGGAAGACGGGCTTGCCGAGTATGCGAAGCGAGTTGGCGATGAACGTGGTCGGCGCCCAAATTTCATCGACGTCCGCGCCGCGACCGCGCCACGCCTCGGGGAGTTGTTCGAGTTCCCACCACCAGATCGCGATGCGATAGACGCCGGTGCGCGGATGCAGACCCGCGAGCCGATAGACCTCTGGTATTGGCAGGTCGAGGCCCGTGTTGATGAGCGAGATGGGAAAGCACTCGAGGCCGTCGAACCCCGTTCGGCCGCGGCCGTCGCGGTTGTGGGCCATCGGCACATCGCGAATCGAGAGCCGCACACCGGCTCCGGCGAGGGCATCGACCGCGGACTGTGCTGCCTGTTGAAGCCCCGAGGTGTAGCGGAAGAGCCCGAGTGCGTTCACACCGAGTTCGCCCGGTCGCAACGGAACTTGGGAGGTGAAGGGTGGTGGAAGCGAGGCTCGTCGCAACCAGCGGCCGCGAAGGCCATACTCCACGGCGAGGCCGAGCTTGAAGGCTTCCCATCCTTCGGGCGTGAGAGCGAGCGGGTACTTCTGCTGCCAGATCGGTTGTACGAGATAGGAGGCCACGAGCCCGCGGTCCGGCTTCGCGTCTTGTTCGAACAGCGCTCGCAGCACATCCATCGGTTCGATGTCCGCTTCCTTCCAACCGAACTGGCAGAACCAGCGGAAGTATTCGCCGCGTTGAGCGGGCGTGAGGGCGAGCGGAATCTCGCGGCGAAGGTCTTCGCGGAGTTCGTAGAGTTTTTCGCCGCGCTCGAGCTTGCCGTCGCGGTACGCTGCTTCGCGAGGCGAAGACTGAGGCGGCATCAGCGAACACGAGGTCGTGATTCGTGCGATTGCCTCGCGGTCGTCGAGATCGAAAAACTGGCCGGGAGACTCGCCGCGTAAGAAGAGGTGAGCTCGTCGCCGCACCTTCTGGAGAAGGCGGCGAACGGGATGGGCGAGCGAACGGAAGTTGAGTGGCGATTGTGGCATGGTTCACGCCGCTCGGCGTTGAGCTTCCGTCGAAGCGGTAGGGAGTTCGCGTGTGGAACGCGGGCCGATCCGGGCCGCGGCAAGGATCACCGCACCGTAACGATCGAGCATCTCATCGTGGTTCAAATGGTTGTCGAACGCGGCTCGCGACTCGAGCCCCATCGCTTTGCGTAAGGGTTCATCGTCGAGCAATCGGCGAAGTTGATCGGCTAGGCCGCTCGCGTCGCCGAACTCGAAGCGCAAGGCGTTCGCGCCCCAGAACACTTGTTCGCCGACGCCGCACACGGGAGTTGAAACGATCGGCAATCCGAACGCCTCGGCTTCGAGCACGGCCCGGCTGAACGTTTCCATATGGGACGTACAAACGAATGCGTCCGCGCTTCGATAGAGGGACCAGACATCGTCCGTTTCGGGAATGAGTTCCACGATGGTCTCTAGTTCGTGCCGTGCGACCAGTTGCCTCACGTAGTCGGCATAGGGAATGCCTTCGCGCAGACCGACGAGCCGGCAGGTGAAGTCGCTTCGTTCGTGCGCCAGTATTGCTGCCGCTTCGACGAGCGTGTGCTGCCCCTTTCGCTCGCACACGGTGCCGACGGCGATGAACTGCTTTTTAGTATTGGGGAGGCGGGGCGTCCCTCGCAGGTAGTCATCGAACGGTTTCGGATCGAGGCCGTTGTGAAGGACGCGGAAGTTGCCGCGGGTGTTCGCGTACTCGAAGAGCTTCGCGGTATCGTGCGAGGCCGGAATCACGCGGGCGGCCAGGGTGAAAGACTGCATCACCCGCAGGCGCGCGAACGGCGGGAAGAGCCGTTCCAGGTGCTCGCGGGAATAGCTTTCGTGAATGATCCACACCGCGGGGATGCCGGCTCGTGCCGCGGCTTCCACGAGCGGAAACGTCGTCAGCGTGTTGGCGATCACCACTTCGGGCCGATGTTCGCGAAGCACATTTGCGGCAACTTGCAGCGCCGATTCGTACTCGCGCGGGGACCAGAGGCCATCCACGAATCGCCGCGAGAAGGGCGTTTCGCGAACGTCGACCGGAATGCTGGCACGAGCATAAACCTCGGCACCCGGGCCGCCGAGCGGCGAGAAGACGATCGGAGCAATCGCCCCGCGAGCGTGAAGGCCCAAGACGATCTCCGACAAGTAGCGTGGAGCTCCCTCGGGATTATTCAAATTGTGTGCGGCGACGAGCGCCCGGACCGGCGGCCTCGTAGCTTCCCCGAGGAGTGACAGTGGGCTGTCACCGAGCGGACGCCAGGCTTCGCGCTCGGAGCAATTCGGATTGTGGTACGGGTCGGCGAGCCGGCCGTGGGATCGCTTCAAGGCGAGAAGCTCGGAGGGTCGGTATCCCTCACGTTTCGCAAGGGCGCTTCGGTTCAGTTCGGCCCCCGCGACATAAACGCACCTCAAACCCAGCTCGCGAAGGCGGAGTGCGTATTCGACATCCCAGCAACTTCGCGACCTCGGGCCGTAGAGGCGTTCAAAGGTCTCGCGGCGAGTCAGGAGGCAGTGGCTGCTCACGGCGGCGACGTTGCGCGTGACCTCGGCGTAGAAGTAGTAGCTGATCGAATCGGAGCTGAGGCCTGCGAACGCCGGTGCCGGCGCGATACCATCGCGTTGGCCGAGAACGAGCCCGGCCTCGACCACGGTGCCGTCAGGGTCGAGCAACTTTCCACCGACCGCGCCGACGCCTGGGAGGCTCAGGTTCACCACGAGCCGCGAGAGCCAGCGCGAGTCGTTCGGCTCGAGTCCCGCCTGGAGAAACAGCAGTAAGTCTTCGGCCCGGTTCGCGGCGTCCGTTGCGGAATGGACCGTGTAATTGCGATAATCCGTGTTCGCGCGAATGGCTGCGATCGTTCGCTCTGCGGCTTCCGTGTTCCCGTTCAAAAGAATTGCGACGCTCGGGCCATCGTCCGCGCCATCGAGCGCAAGCACGGGCAAGTTCAACCGCTCCGCAAACGGCGGAACGAACGGGTTCGCACGGATGCCGCGACGGGCGAGTGCTTCTTCGACTGCCTTACGCCCCGCGGTATGAACGTAAGTCTTCACGCTCGCGGCAGCGGCCGTCGAAGTCGGAAGCGCTCGCCAGTGATAGAGCACCTGCGGAACGTGCTGAACGCGGTCCGTGAGTTCCGTCACGCGAAGCAACAAGTCGTGATCCTGCGAGCCCTCGAAGCCGGGCCGATAGCGGCCGGCCCTTTCAAAGACCGTTCGCCGAATCACCGTAAAGTGATTCACGTAGTTGTAACTCAGCAACAATTCTGGCGACCAATCCGGCTTGAACTGCGGATCGTAACGATGCCCAGCCGCGTCGATCTTGTCTTCATCCGAGTAGAGCAAGTCGGCGTCCGGATGCGATTGCAAGCGCTCGGCCATTGCGAAGAGTGCGTGCGGTGCGAGGGCGTCGTCGTGATCGAGTAATGCGATGAACCCACCGGTGGCCATCTCCGCGGCGCTGTTTGTGGCCCGGCAGATGTGGCCGTTCTCGGCGCGGCGAACGAGTTTGATTCTCGGATCGTTCGGCAGGTTCTCCAGGTAGCGGATCAACTCGGGATTGGTGGAGCAGTCATCTGCCAGGCAGAGTTCCCAGTGCGGGTAGGTTTGGGCGCGAACCGATTCGATAGCTTCCTTCAGCCAGCGCGGCTCGACGTTGTAAACCGGCACGAGAATGCTGAACGTCGGCTCGAAGTGAAAATTGGAGATCGCGTCGAGCATCGCCTGCCGCATTCGCGGTGCGATGGCCGTATTTTCGACGTATGCATCGTGCGTGGATCGCGGGCGGAATCGGCGAGCCAGCAATCGGTAACGCACCTTCAAGCGAAGTTCGAGCAACTCGTCTAACAGCCTCGACACCCGGGCTTTCCATCGCGACGGCGAGAGAACCTCGCCCGAGGTCAGCGACTGCCAGACGCGGGAAGCGAACGAAGGCGACGCGACTGCTGGCTCGATTCCGACTTCACTCCACGGGTGGCGATAGATCACCACTTCGCGTTCGCGTTCGATCGATACGACCGAGACTTCGCGCACTCCCGCTTCGGTAGGGAGTTGGGTTCCGAAGTTCAGGCGGGTGTGGCCGAGGGGGATGTCGGCGGCCTCGGCGATCGCGAGACGGCAGTGGATCGCGACTCGTTCGTCGTAGCGAACGTCGATGCGATCCGGTGCCAGGCGCGAATTCGGTGCCTGCCAAAAACCCGAAACGCGCAAAATCTCGAGGCCCGAAAGTGGCTCGATGATGCGTTCGACGGCTATCGTAGTACGGGTCTCGGCATCCATGCCGGTTGAGTCTCCAAGTACGGCGGAGGCCGGTGCAAGAGTCTAACCCGATGTTGAGTTGAAGCTCAAGAGCAAGAAAAGGTTCAGAGCTGTGTGTGCCTCCCGAAGTAGGCAGTTCATTTATGGAACGAAAGCACGATCGATCTCTTCACCTCTCCCCGTTGGGGAGCAAAG
>JAYTUG010000311.1:0-6483 GCA_043744695.1 Gemmataceae bacterium | reverse complement strand
GCCGGCCTCGTGATCGCACTCGGTGAAGTGGTCGATGATGCGATCATCGACGTGGAGAACATTGCGCGAAGATTGCGGCAGAGCGACGGTTCGAGTTCACCGTTCCAGATCGTGCTGAACGCCTCGCTGGAAGTGCGCAGCGCCGTGGTGTACGCCAGCCTGATCGTGGTCCTCGTCTTCGTTCCGATCTTCTTCCTGGACGGCCTCTCGGGTGCGTTCTTCCGGCCCCTCGCCATCGCCTACGTCATCTCGATTCTCGCTTCACTCGTGGTCGCGCTCACGGTCACGCCCGCTCTTTCGTACATGCTGCTGACGGGTCGAAAGCAGACCACCCAAGAACCACCACTGACGCGACTCTTGAAGAGCGTCTATCGCAAGCTGCTGCCGCCGCTCGTCGCACGCCCGTGGGCGTGCCTGATCGCACTCGTGGCTGCGTTCGCGCTCACCGGCCTCGCCACCACGCGGCTCGGCCAAGAATTCCTCCCGAACTTCCAGGAGACGGACTTCCTCATGCACTTCGTCGAGAAGCCCGGCACCTCGATCGAAGCGATGAACCGCGTGACCGCCCGCGCGAGCCAGGACCTCCGCAAGCTCGAAGACGACCAGGGCCGCAAGCTGGTCCGCAACTTCGGCTCGCACATCGGCCGCGCCGAAGTCGCGGATGAACCGGTTGGCCCGAATTTCACCGAACTCTGGATCAGCATCGATCCCGATGCGGACTACGGCCCGACCGTGAAGCGCATCGAAGACGTGGTTTACGGCTTCCCCGGGCTCTACCGCGACCTGCTCACCTACCTCCGCGAACGCATCAAGGAAGTGCTCAGCGGTTCGAGCGCGACCATCGTCGTGCGGCTCTTCGGCCCCGATCACGACGTGCTTCGTGCGAAGGCCAAGGAAGTCGAAGCCGCGATGAAGGACGTACCCGGCGTCACCAATCTGAAGGTCGAACCCCAGGTACTCGTGGCTCAGGTAGAAGTTCGCCTGCGGCCCGAAGCTGCCCAGAAGTTCGGGCTCACCGCAGGCCACGTTCGCCGCGCTTCGACGACTTTGCTCAAGGGCACAAAGGTGGGTGAAGTGTTCGACGGCCAGAAGAAGTTCGACGTGGTCGTGTGGGGCGTGCCGCGGCTGCGCTCGAACCTCGACGCGGTTCGCAAACTGCAGATCGACACGCCGACCGGCACGCAAGTTCGGCTCGGCGATGTGGCCGATGTCGTGATCGTGGGTGCCCCGAACGAGATCAAACGCGAGAACGCGAGCCGCCGGCTCGATGTGACCTGCAACGTCGCTGGTCGCGATCTCGGGGCCGTGGCCCGCGACGTGGAAGAGAAGGTGAAAGCGATCAGCTTCGACCGCGAGTATCACCCAGAATTTCTGGGCGAGTATGCCGCTCGCCAGGAATCGACCCGCAAGCTGTACGCCCTCGCGGGCCTCTCGCTGGTGGGCATCGTGCTCTTGCTCTTCGTCGATTTCGGAGCCTGGCGGCCGACGTGGCTCGTCGCCCTCACGATCCCGTTCGCACTGGTCGGTGGCGTCTTCGCGGTGATGTTCACCACCGGCGTCGTGTCGCTCGGCTCGCTGGTCGGGTTCGTCACCGTCCTCGGTATCGCGGCCCGCAACGGCATCATGCTCGTGAGCCACTTCCGACATTTGGAGCAAGAAGAAGGGATGCCCTTCGGCCTCGCCCTCGTCCTTCGCGGTGCCGAGGAACGCCTCGCCCCGATTCTCATGACGGCCTTCGCAACTGGCCTCGCCTTGCTACCTTTGGCCATCACCGGGAACAAACCAGGGCAGGAAATCGAGTACCCGCTCGCCGTCGTGATCCTCGGCGGCCTCGTCACCTCGACGCTCTTGAACCTGTTCCTACTCCCGCCGCTCTACTTGAAGTTCGGAAGGTCGGCGAACGACAACTCCACCGGTGCGAACCCAGCCTGAGAAGGCTACTTTTTCTTGGCGGGCTTCTTGGCGGGTTTCTTGGTCGCCGGCTTCTTCTCGACCTTGGTCGCCGGCTTCTCGCCCGACGTCTTCTTCCCGAAGATCGAGTCGTAGCCGTCGCCGAACTTCCCGTCTTCGGACATACCCATGCGAACGATGCTCATCCGTGTCTCCCTTTATTGGTGGTGGTGCGCAGTTCAGTCTAATTCGCGATTCGCGGTTCGTCACGTTCCCAGTGCAAAGCGATAAAGAATCTCGGCGGCGGGTTCGAGCTGGGCGAGGTCGATCCACTCGTCTTTGGTGTGGGCCTGCGCGATGTCGCCGGGGCCGAAGACGACGGCGGGGATGCCGGCGCGGGCGATCGTGGACGCATCGGTGCCGAACGGCACGACCTGCACTTCGTGCCGGCCCACGACGGAATCGATGGCTTTGCCGAGCTTTGTAACGAGTGGGCCGGACAATTCCGGACTCAGCGGCAGGCAAGCCGCGTGCGACTGCTTCAAAGTGAACGGGAAGTCGATACCGGCGAAACCCTTCAAGAATGATTCGAGGTCGCGGCCGGCGTCGGTCGCGGATTCGCCCGGAACGAGCCGTCGATCCACGTCGATGCGGCAAACATCGGGGACGGTGTTGGCCGAGACGCCGCCGAGGATGCGGCCGACTGAGACGGTTCGCGGCCCGAGCAACGGATCGGGCGTGCGAGCGTGGAGGTCCGTGGCATAGACCTCGATCGCGGCGAGCAAGCGGCCCATGCGATAAATGGCGTTTACGCCGTTCTCGGGCCGCGAACTGTGGCAGGCGCGGCCCGGCGTCTCGATCACCCAGCGGACCACACCCTTGTGCGCCCGCACGATGTTCAACAGTGTCGGCTCGGCCACGATGGCATAGTCCGCCACGAGGTCGTGCTTGACGAGTTCTTGGACGCCGAGGAAGGTGTGCTCCTCGTCCGCGGTGTAAGCGAGAATCACGCGAGCGGAACCGGCGGGCTTCTCCTCGACGAGTCGGGCGAACGCCCCGAGCATCACGGTCGCGCCGGCCTTCACGTCGCAAGCACCCCGGCCTAACAGTTTCCCGCCTTCGACCCTTCCCCCGAACGGCTCGATGATCATGCCATCGACGGGCACCGTGTCCTGATGGCACTCGAAGATGACGGTGAACGGCGGCAGAGTCGGCGGCTCGTAAACGGTGATGAGGTTGTCGCGACCGGGCTGCACCGTTTGGCGGCGGGGCGAGCACCCGAGACCGCGGAGGCGCGCTTCCAGATACGCGGTCACGCGCGGTTCAAACAAGATGTCCGCAGGCAGGTCCGTGCGGCCCATCGGGTTCACCGAGGGAATCCGCACGAGGTCGGCGAGCGTCTGGGTCAGGTCGATGGCCATACTCTGATTGAATCAGAAATGCCGGTCAAAGGCGAGCGTTGTCAGGCGGCGACGCGGTAGCTGCCGGTCAGTTCCCGGACCATTTCGCGATTCAAAACCGATTCCAGATCGACTAAAACGCGGGCGATCGTGGCACCGTCCATCACGCGGTGGTCCCACGTGATCCGCATCGGAATCATGCCGTTCGGTTCGAACAACCCGTAGTGCATGGCCGAGGTGAGAATGGGAACGAGCGAGACCAACCCCGCGCCCTGCGAAGCAATCGACGAGACGCTGAAGGTACCAAAGTTGTGGCAGCGGCGGCGACCGAACGCGTTCAATCCCATCCACCAGACCCATCTGCGGAATGGCCACGGCACCTTCCCCAAACCGGCCGAACGCTGGATGCAGCGGAGTTGCTCGATTGGCGTTTCGCGATGGTAGCGAACCATCGCGTCCATTTCTTCGAGCGAGCGATTCTCGGGGCTGCGAATGAGGCAGAAGAGCACGACGTCTTCGTTGCCGAGTCGCCGTTCGATGTTCAGGGCCGCGATGCTGTGCGGGTGTTCGTAGAGGTGGGCCTTGGGGAACTTGAGGTAGGACCGCCTTAGCTCTGGGTAATCGCGGCCGACGATCGCATAGGCCTTGCTGAGGAGGACGGTCCAACTCGAACGAAGCGGCGCGGCCGCACGAGCGGCAATGAGTGCGCTCAGGTCCATGCGGCGTTCCGCCGTCACGGCTGGAACCTGCTGGCTGAAGTGCATCAGGTCCGCGACGGTGCGGCGATAGGGTGAAATCGGTAAGTTTCGGCCGATCGGCTTCGACATGTCTTCTCCAGGGCAGAACCTAAACTCAATCGGCGATTTTCACAATGGGTCTTTAGGCAGGAGTGGGAAACGGGGTGCAGTACATGGTTTGCAGTCCAGCTGTTCCCTCGGATATACTCCAGATGGAAACCCCGTTTTGGAATCGCCCCAACTCCAATCAGGTGCCAAGGATGGCATTCGTCAAGTAAACGACCGCCGCCGTCGACGAAGTGCGTCCCTACCTCCACGGCGTCGCCAAACATCTGGTCGACCGCATCTGGGGACCCCGCGGCCCCGCCTGGGGCACCAAGCTCCGGAAATCCCGGAACCCTTCGTGGATCCGCTGCGGATTGTCAAGTTGACGCGCGAGTTGAAGAAGCGGGCGCCGTCGCCGGACGAAGCGGCCGAACGCTGCCGATGAAGTGAGCGAGAGAATTACGGATGCCGAGACGCCGATCCGGGTCGCCGATTCGCGGTGACGGCGAGTTGGAGGCTACTTCGGCCGCGGTCGTACGGTCTGCCAGAACAGCACCTCCCCCGCTCGGTCCCGGTTCAACTTCCCGCCCGGCTCCCGGATGTTGGACCCGGTGGCGAAGAACTCTCCGCCGGCACTCAGCATGTAGGCGATCTGATGGTAGGCGTTCTTCACCTCCAGCGTCAGGAACTCGAACCTCTGAGTGGCCGGGTCGAACTCCAGGATCTCGTTGAGGAAGTGGTACGGCTTCCCGTCGCAGCCGGTGTCCGTGCCGTCGTAGGTGCTCAGCGAGAAGTACAGCCGGCCGGCATGGGCCGTCGGGCCACCGATGAACCCGAACCGCGTCCCGTAGCCCGGCACCTCGATCGGCCGACACCACCGCCGCTCTTTCCGGTCGAACGGGACCAACTTGCCCATGAGGGTGTGCGGCAGGAACGTCGTGACCTTCGGGTCGGCGAACGGCTTGAGGCCCGTATCGTCCGTCGGGAACGGGTAATAGGCGGTGAACTCGTCCTTCCCCATGTCGAGCCGGGCCAGGCCGAGCGGAGCGTACTTCCCGCCGGCGAGGTCCCACACGCGGCACCACAGAGCGTCGTCGGCCGGCTCGAACTGCCCCGAAGCCGGGAACGGAGCCTTGTACGGCCACGGCATGGCCTTCCCGGTGTCAGTCGCGGTGTCCCACCTGATGACGCCGGCCCCGCCCCGATCGAACAAGTACAGGTGACGTTCACCGACATGCGCGGTCCCGTACCACACGTCCGGCTTCTCGGACGGGTACGCCTTTTCCGTGAACGTGCCTGCGGTCTGGTCGTACACGATGAGCTTCGCGTGCGATTGGCCGAGGACGTACACTTTTTGCCCGACACAGATACACGCGCTCGCGGTCGCCTTTGCCGGCAGGTTCACCGTCTTGACATCCCCGGTGCGGGGGTCGTAGCGATGGACGGCGTGGTGGACCGACCCGGCCCAGATGAACCCGTCCTTGTCCCGGTCCATGGCCAGCAGCCGGTACGATTTCACGGCGGTCGGAACGACATGCAGGTCGAGTTTCCGCGACGGCGGGTCGGCGGCTGGCATGGCCGGTGCGGCGAACAGCGCGGCCAACGCCCAGAGGGATCGCCTGCGGGTCATGAGTGATCTCCGGGTGTCGTGTCGGACGGGAGCGCGGCCGGTGAGGTCGATTCTCCCCGCGTCACACTCGCCGGGCAACGACGAAGAGGAAGCTATGCGACGGACTCCGCTCGGTGCGTTGCGACGAGAAACCGGGGTCGCTCCGGTCGCGGAGTCCGTCGCATAGCTTCGGTTGAACGAAACGCGGAGCGGGCTATGGAGATTCAATCGCTCCGGCGGTCACTTCCCGAAGCGTAACGGCCCCGGCGACACAACGCAAACGGGAATCCGGCGCATTCACCATCCCGATTCGCTCGCTTGAGCCTGTGTCAACCGGGTGTCACTCGCGTCCGGCGACCTCGTTGCACCGGTCGAATGCCGTTCGTCGCGCACCGTCTCCGGGGCCACTCCCGCAAGTGGCGTCAGGTCGCTCGGATTCGCGCGACTCCGAACCGAGGTCACGAGGTGTCGAGCGGAACCGGCCGCTCCCGCAGCAACGCCCGGCACTCGATCCGCGCGCTGCCGCAGAACGGACACACCGGCGCGAATGCGGCAACCGGAGACACGACCGCGCGTTCGCTTCGCGTCAGCGACGGCGTTCCCATCAATCGGGCGCGGAGCGATTCCACGGCCAGCAACCGACGGCACACGGCCAGCCGCGCGTCGCGGTCGCGGTTCGCCAGCAGTCCGTAGTGCCGCACCTTCACGAAGCCCTTCGGCAACACGTGCTGAACGAACCGGCGCAGGAACTCCACGCCCGAGAGCGTCATCACCTTCGAACGATGATCGTCGGCGTAGTCCT
>JAYTUG010000310.1:0-6497 GCA_043744695.1 Gemmataceae bacterium | reverse complement strand
AAACCACCCTCTCCCCAGCGGGGAGAGGGGTCAGAACGGAATCAGCCTCGGCCCGGAGCGCTGTCGTTTCCACCGGTCATGGAGGCGATGTTGTTCCGCATCGAGGTGTCGGATTGCAGGTTGCGCATGTTATAGAAGTCCATGACTCCGAGGTGGCCGGTGCGGAAGGCCTCGGCAATCGCTTGGGGAACCTGAGCCTCGGCCTCGACAACCTTGGCGCGATTCTCTTCGCAGAGCGCTCGCATTTCCTGTTCGCGAGCACGGGCCATAGCCGCCCGTTTCTCGGCTTCGGCTTGAGCGACCCGAAGGTCGGCCGCAGCCTGTTCGCCCTGCAACTTGGCCCCAATGTTCTCGCCGACTTCGATGTGCGCGATGTCGATCGACACGATCTCGTACGCCGTTTGGGCATCGAGAGCGTTGTGCAGCACGGTTTGGGAAATCATGCCGGGGTTGGCGAGCACTTCCTTGTGATCGTGGGCCGAGCCGATGGCCTTGACGATGCCTTCGCCGACGCGAGCGATAATGGTCTCTTCCGTGGCACCGCCGACGAGCCGTTCGAGCTTGGTTCGCACGGTCACGCGGGCCTTGGCGAGGAGCTGAATGCCGCTGCGGCACACGGCATCGAGGAACTGCTTGCCTTTCGCGGGGTCGGGGCAGTCGATGACTTTCGGATTTACGCTGGTGCGAACGGCTTCGAGGATGTCGCGGCCGGCGAGGTCGATGGCCGCCGCGGTGCGCCAGGGCAGATCGAGACCCGCCTTGTTGGCCGCGATCACGGCCGTCGCGGTTTTGGGAACGTTGCCGCGGGCGAGGAAGTGCGATTCCAGATCGCCGGTGGTCACCTTCACGCCGGCCTGCACGAGAGCGATCTTCTGCCGCACGATCATGCCGTAATCGACGTTCCGCAGTTTCATCCCGATCAGGCTGCCGATGCCGATCTCGGCCTTCGTGAGCAGCGCCTGAATCCAGAGCCGGATGAAGCTGAAGAAGATGAACAGGAACACGAGGAAGATGAGGACGCCGATGCCCGCGACGATCAGCAGGATCATCTGGGTGGGGGTGAGGTCTTTTGGGGTATCGACGGCGAACAGGGAGGCGAAGATGGACCGCGTCACGGGGGTCGTTCCTTTCGGGTTGTATACTCAGTGGCCGTTCAACCGAGGTCGAAATCGTCGGAGGGCTTGGAAGCCTTGGGCGATTCGTCCAGGCCGATATCGGCGATGTCTTGAGGCGTTTCCATTCGTCGGACCACGGCGGTGCCAGCTTTTACGGCCACGCAGCGAACCCAGACTCCAGCGTCGATCATCGTGCCTTCGGTGATCGCGTCGTACCGGCGACCGTCGAACTCGACAGTGCCCGAGGGCCTCAGCGGCGAGAGCGCCTTCCCGACGCGACCCTTCAACGAATCCAACTTCGCGCCGTGCGTCACGTCCGCTTCTTCCGCGCTCCCCGAATCGAGGGCCGAGCGAAGCGACAGGCGCCGGTAGGCGGAAACGGCTACGACTCCCGCAGCCGGTAACCCCACCGCCAGACCCGCCACGGCCACCACGGCCTCCAGCGTGTCCCCGTAATAGAGGATGGTACCGACCCCGACGGCAAAGAACAACAATGCACCGACGACGAGGAACCCGCCGGTCGGCATCAGGATTTCGGTCCCGAGCAGTACGACCCCGATTGCGATCAGCACCAGGGCGACGGTGAGATATTCCATGGCTGAGAAAGCGGTTCGGGTAGTTTCGCGTCGCGAAGTTACAAGCGACTGGAATCGTTATACCTCTTTGACGACGATTCGCGTGCCTTCCACGGTGAAAACTTGGACGCGAGTGCCCGCCGGGATGAACCCGCCGTCCGAGACAACGTCGACGAACTTATCTCCGAAGCGAACGACGCCTGCGGGCCGCAAGGCGGTGTTGGCGGTTCCGATCGCCCCCAACAAGTTGGCCGCTTCCTCGCCGCCGGGCAGATCCTTGGAGACCTGATCCGAGGGCGGTGAGAGCATCAACCGGTTCGCGTAAGGAACCTTCGGCAGGAAGCGGGCGATGAGGAACGCCAACACGAACGAACCGATCATCCCGAACATGTACTGGGACATCTTGACGCCGAGCAGCCCCCATTCGGTCGAGGTCTGAGGCACTTTATCGAATGTGACGAGACCGAGCCCGGCGAGCATGCACAAGACGCCGAAGATGCCGGGTGCTCCGAATCCGGGGAAAACGAAGATCTCCATTGCGACGAGGATCAACCCGAGAATGAAGATCAGGAGCGCCAGGACGAACATCTCGCCGCTGAACCGCGACTGCGCCCAAAACACGAGGATGAAGCACAGTGCGGCAATGATGCCGGGCACGGTAAGCCCCGGCACCTTGAGTTCGAGAATGAGCCCGGTGAAGCCGATGACGACCAGCAGCACGGTGACCACGGGAAGCCGTAGGAAGTCGGCGAAGCGATCCAAAACTCCGGGCGTGACCTCTTTCACGCGGGAGGCTTCGAGCCCATAGAAGGCATAGACCTCGGCCGGTTCGCGATTCTCGGTCGTGAACCGTGCAACGCCCAGTTCCTCGGCCCGCGTGGCGTTCAACTTCAACAACTGTCCCCGTCCCTTCACGACACCCTCGCTCGCCCAGCCCTTGTTCTTTTCCACCTCGAACTCGGCTTCGGGCATGAGCCGGCGGTGGCCGTTGGTCCCACGGACCCGATGGATCACGAGATTCTTGTCGAACAGGCCGTCTATGAGGATGCCCGGAATGCTCCGCAGTTCGGCCAGTTCGCGGAGGCTCTGGCGGTGGGCGTCCAGGTTCTCGTTGCCGCGCAAAAGTTGGTCGAAGTCGCCGAGCACGGATTCCGTCGCTTCATCACCGGCGTCCTTGCGCTTGCTCATGACGATGTCGGTGCAGCCGAACGCGATGAAGGTGGCCGAGTCCGGTGCGCTGTCGGGAATGTAAGCGACGATGAGGATGCCATCGTCGCCGGTCTGGGCTTTTCGCAGATCGTCCGCGAGATCGCGGGCGGTCTTGAGATCCCCGCCGGAGCATTCCAGCGTGAGAATCAGGACGTTGCCTTTCTTGCGTTTGATGTCCTGGAGAATGCGGCCGAGCGACTCGCGCATGGCTCCGTCCACGGAGCCTTTCAGCGTGTAGCGGTACGCGTCCGGGTTGCGGCCGTTGAGGACGTCTTCCTGCGTGCTGGATGCGGAGAGGTTGTAAGCTTCGGCGAGTTCCGCCCGCGTGCCCTTTTCGAGAACCACTTTGCACAGCTCGATCTTGCGGGCCTGATCGGCACTGAAGGCCGCTACTTGACCCGGCTGCGCCCCCGCCACATCCGCCGGGGTGCCCGCAATCATCGCCACTTCCTTTGCATTAGTGCGGTCCACGTACCACGGTGTGCCGCCCTGCTTGAGCACGCCGTAGCCGAGGTCCACGTTGGAATCGAACATCTTGCGGATCGCGGCCCACTGCGCCTTCCGATCTTCCGTGAGAATCTGATAACCGCTGCGCTTGAACTCGTCGAGCGGCGGGATGCCCTCGATCAGAATCGAGCCGAGCTTCGCTTCCTTGCTCATTGCGATTTCCTTGCACGCGAGCACGGGCAGCACGGTGTGGCCCGACACGCCCGCGCGAACGAACGCAACCGTGTTCGCATTGGCGCGCAGCTTCCCGATCACCTCGGCGAGTTCGTAGCAAGCTCCAAAGTTGGCATTCGAGGCATCCTTCCCGCCGGGATTAAAGTCGAACACGACGGTGCGGACGGGTCGCGTGTTCTGCCGCGGTTCGACCTGATTCTTGATCCGCTGCACGACTTCGCTCGTGATCGGATTCGCGACGGCGACGAAGAGGCCTTCCTCGGTAATGCCGTTCTGAGCGAACGCGGAGGCCGCGTCGAGCGAAAGCAGAAATGCCAGGGCGAAAGACCAATTCAGGTGGCGCATCACGGGTCGTTCCTTCGCGGAGGTCGGCGCGGGTGGGAAGCCGCCTTCTCCGTTCAGATTATAACGGCTCGGCCTCGCACTGCAAAAGTAGCTCGTCGATGCGGGGAATTCACCCGTTTGCCGCGAGACTTTTCGCGGAGTCGAGCTCAGACCCAGTTTCAGTTGGGGATTGACCGGTTGTAACGGATTTGCGCGAGAAGGTGCGCGGTCTGCAAGGAGGATAACCGTTCCTTTCATAATGGGGGATTGAAGGGTTTCATCGAAGGGGCTAAGTTTGAATAGGTTGGTGAAGTTAGAAGGTTTGGGTGATCTTTCGGCACGAGAATCGCCGATCAACGACGAGTCGCCCGAGGGAATCGGCCGGAGGCCGAGTGGCGACCGAAGCGTGACGAGCCAACTGCCTCAGGATGAGGTCGGTGTGGCCGAATGAGGTTGCGTCATGCGCAGGGTGGTTATTACCGGCGTGGGGGTTGTCGCCCCGAATGGGGTCGGCAAAGACGCGTTCTGGCAAGCGTGCATCGACGGCCACAGCGGCATCGGGCCGATCCGCTCGTTCGATGCTTCGAATCATCCCATCCGCATCGCGGGCGAGGTCCAAGACTTCGACCCCGAGCCGTACATTCCCGTTCGGTTTCGCAAATCCGTGAAGGTCATGGGCCGCGCCGCCCGCTTCGGCATCGGTGCCGCCGGGCTCGCCGTGACCGATAGCGGTATCGAGATCGCGAAAGAGAACCCCGAGCGCTTCGGCGTCGTCATGGGCACCGGCTTGGTGCCGATGGACTTGGGCGAACTCGCTCCGCTGCTCGCCCGCGCGGTTCAAGAGAACGGCCAGTTCGACGAAACGCGACTCCCCGATAGCCAGGGCGATGCCCAACTGTTCCCGTTGTGGCTCTTGAAGTATCTGCCCAACATGGCGGCGGCTCACATCTCGATGGCCTTCAACTGCCAGGGCCCGAACAACACGGTCGTGACGGCGTGCGTGGCCGGCACCCAGGCCGTCGGCGAAGGCTTCCGACTCGTCTCCCGCGGCGACGCGGACGTCATGCTGTGCGGCGGTGCCGATAGCCGCATCGATCCGCTCATGCTGCTCGCTTACACCGCGCTCGGTACGCTCAGCCGCACCGACGACCGCCCGCCCGAAGAGCGCTCGCGGCCCTTCGATCGGCTCCGCGATGGCTTCGTCATCAGCGAGGGTGCGGCCGTACTGGTACTCGAGGAATACGAACGGGCCGCGGCTCGCGGTGCCCGCATTTACGCGGAAGTGAAGGGCTTCGGCAGCAGCTTCGACGCCTACTCCGTGACCAAGCCGGACCCGGAAGGCCGCGGCGGAGCCCGCGCGATTCATTCGGCCCTCGCTGAAGGCGAGGTCGACTTCCGCGACGTGGGCTACATCAACGCGCACGGAACCAGCACCAAGCTGAACGACATGATGGAAACCGCGGCCGTGAAGCGGGTGTTCGGAGAGCATGCGCGAAACGTGCAACTGTCGTCGATCAAGTCGATGATCGGCCACTCGATCGGAGCCAGCGGCGCGATCGAGGCCGCGGCACTCGCATTAAGCCTGCACAGCCAAGTCTACCCGCCGACCATCAACTTGAAGAACCCCGACCCCGCTTGCGATCTGGATTACATCCCGAATACGGCACGCGAGGGGAAGGTCCGATTCGGCCTCTCCACGAGCTTCGGTTTCGGCGGTCAAAACGGCGCGCTCGTCATGGCTGCCGTATAAGCGAACACTTCGCTTTTATCTCGACCCTTGCCGCGAGAGATCGATGCGGCCCAGGCCGAGGTCTACAAGTTGGCCAAGCCCGTGCCGCACAAGTTCGAGGTGAAGCTCGCGGAGTGAGGTTCACCTACGGCACGACCTTCAGCATCGTCTTCTTGCCGCTGCGGAGGACGGTCACTTCGAGTGCGTCGCCGGGCTTCTTGCCGACGAGCGAGGCCATGTACCCGTTCACACTGCGGACGGGTACGCCGCTGATCTCGACGATCACGTCGCCTTCCTTGAGTCCGCCCTTGTCGGCCGCGCCGCCGCCGGTCACGCCTTCGATCCGCATGCCGTCCGCGCCCATGTAGGCGTAATCGGGGCGAACGCCGAGGCGGACGCCGGGCCGTGGCGGAGTGGGGTTCAATGGGTCTTCAAACCCGCCGCTCTGCTCCTTGTACTTGGGCCGGGCCAGGGTCGTTCCCAGATCGAGGATGAGGTCCTCGGTCATTCCCACGACCGTGGTCATGGCCGGGAAGTCGATCTTGTCCACGGTGTCCGCGGGCTTGTGGTACTCGTCGTGGAGGCCGGTGAAGAGGAAGAGTACGGGGATTTGCTTGCGGTAGAAGCTCTCGTGATCGCTGCGGCCGATGCCGCCGGGCACCTTGAGAATCTTCAGCCCGTAGCGGTTCTCGACGGCATCGACGGTGCGATCAAAGGTGTCGCCGGTGCCGGTACCGTAGACCACCATACGCGGCTTGGTGGTGAGGCCAAGCCAGTCGCCAGGGCCGGTACGCAGCCGGCCGATCATGTCGAGGTTCACCATCGCAGCGGTCTTCGCCAGCGGGAAGATCGGATTGTCGCAGT
>JAYTUG010000309.1:0-6502 GCA_043744695.1 Gemmataceae bacterium | reverse complement strand
CGACCCGACATCGACACTTACACCGTCTCGCTTCGCATCAAGGTGAAGGGCATCACGGCGGTACGGCTCGAACTGCTGCCCGACGATTCGCTTCCCTTGAAAGGCCCCGGCCGGCAAGACAACGGGAACCTGCACCTCAGCGAGTTCAGCCTCGCGGCGAATGCGAAGCCCGTGCCGCTTCGCACGCCGACTTCCGACTACGACCAACCGGGCTGGGCCGTGGCCCACACGCTCGACGGCAACCCGAAAACCGCGTGGGGAATCTACCCGCAAATCGGCCGTTCCCACGAGGCCATCTACGAACTGAAAGACGCCCTCGGCGACGGCAGTGACACCGAGTTGTCATTCAAACTGGAGCAACTCCACGGCGGCGGACACCTCATCGGACGCTTCCGCGTCTCCATCACGGATGCGACGCCGCCGGTAAAGGTCGGGTTGGTGCCGTCTTCGATTCAAGCCATTCTCGCGGTTCCCGCCGAGAAGCGAGCGCCGGAACAAACCCGCGAACTGGCGGTTCACGTGTTCCGCGACCAGACTTTGAGCGCGATTGCAGCCTTGCCCACGCCGCAGATGGTTTACGCGGCGGCGGCGAACTTCACCCCAGACGGAACCCACAAGCCCAGCGCGATGCCGCGGCCGGTTCACCTGCTGAAGCGCGGCGACATCCGCAAGCCCGGCGACCTCGTCGAACCCGGCTCCGTCTCGTGCATCGCCCAGCTTCCCGAGAAGTTCGACCTTCCCGCAGGACATCTGGAAGGGGCTCGACGGGCGGCGCTCGCAAAGTGGATCACCGATCCGAAGAACCCGCTCACGTGGCGCGTAATCGTCAGCCGCGTCTGGCAGATGCACCTCGGCCAGGGGCTGGTTCGCACGGCCAGCGACTTCGGCAAAATGGGCCAAGCTCCAAGCCATCCCGAGTTGCTTGACTGGCTCGCGACCGACTTTCGCGACAGCGGCGGCTCCTTGAAGCGATTGCACAAATTGATCGTGATGAGTTCCACGTATCGGCAAGCCTCGCTGCACGACGCAAAAGCCGCGGCACTCGATGCGGGCAACAAATACCTTTGGCGCGGGAACCGGACGCGCCTCGATGCCGAGCAGGTTCGCGATGCCGTGCTGCTCATCAGCGACCGCCTCGACCGCACGGCAGGCGGCCCATCCGATCAGCAGTTTGGCATGAAGCCGGGCATTCACGTGACCCCGATTATCGAGTACGGCAAGTTCGACTGGGATCGCCCGCAGGGCCATCGCCGCAGCGTCTATCGGTTCGTGTTTCGCACGCTACCCGACCCGCTCGTCGATTGCCTAGATGGAGCCGACGCCTCGCAACTGACGCCGAAGCGGAATGAATCCGTGACCGGGCCGCAGGCGTTGGCGCTATTGAATAACGAGTTTGTGCTGGTTCACAGCAAGGCGTTCGCGACGTGGCTGGAGAAGCAGAGCCCGGACCGGGAGAAGCAAATCGCAATGGCTTGCGAGCGGGTCTGGGGGCGGCCGGCGATCGCAGACGAGAAGAAAGCCTTCGGGGCCTACGCGGCCAAACACGGCTTGCCGAATCTTTGCCGCGTCCTCTTCAACTCGAACGAGTTTCTCTTCGTGGAATGAAAGAACCGGTCGGCCGTTGCGGGGTTCGGCCACGCGTGTGACCGAACTTCGCGACGACCGACCGGCTTGTGCAGCGACGGGTTCCGGCCCGTTGCCGCGCCTCTTCTCTCCGGCCCCAGCTTGGCACTGCTGCCGAAAGCGAAAGAATAAAAGCAACCCGCGTGCCAGAGCCGAAAACGCCTGAATTATGGCACTTTGAACGTGTTGCTCGCCGCGAGTCGGTAGCTTTTACAACGCCGACTGGACACTTGGGAAAAAGCTACCGGTTGCGATTCTTTTCTTGCGGACCCCATCATGCGAATCGATCGCCGCGTGAAGGAAGCCACGGCAGACTGAAAGTCGCTTCGGCTTCGCACTGCAAAATCTCGAGAGACACTTACGGAATGCGACGAAGCGAGAGACGTTGTGTGATGTAAGACGGATGTGCCCGAGCAGTTGAAGCCATGCTTGAAGCCAATCGAAGTCCGAGACGCGCGTTGGGCTGGGGTGCAGCCTGCGCCCTGACTGCGGGCGTTTGTTGGCTGGGGTGCATCCTCCTGACCCGCTTGGCGTTCGGCCCCTGGGCGTGGTTTGAAACCGATCGCGAGCAGACGATCACGGCCTCGAATTTGTTCGCGCTTCTGTTCGGGGTTTGGGGTCTGATTGTGGGAGGGATCGCAGCCATTCGCAAACGGAGGCGCGTGGGTCCGGCCCTTGGAATTGCGGCGACTGGGGCAATTGCGGGAGCGATGATTCCCTTCTTCGTCTACTTCGGCCACAACTCGCTTCCCGCGGAATTGAGTTCGACCTTGGCGTTCGCAGTCGCGGGCTTTTTGGCCGGAGTGGTCGGGTGCCTGCGAAACGTACGACGTACCTCAGAAGACGTGCTCGTGGAGAATCGGGAGCCCAAACGATCCGCAACAATCTGGGCGCTCGCCTGCGCCCTGTCTGCCGGAGGAGCATGGGCTCTGACCGCAGTTGGGGTCGAACACTTCTACACCTTGCGAATCGCGGAGGCGATGGAACGCACGCTCGCAAAGTCGATGACCTTGCGGGCTGGGGCGGGAGCGGCCTGGGGGCTCTTAGGCGGCGGTTTCCTCGGGCTTCGTCGCGGTCGAAATTCCTCAGGCGTTTGGAGGTGGTTGCTCGGCGGGATGCTGGTCGGCACCTTCACGGGGATCGAGTTGTCCTTGTTGCCCGAGCTTCCTTCGGCCGTGCCCTTACTGCTGACATCAACGCTCGCGATGGCGTTCGCGGGGCTCCTGGCCGGCCTGATGGCTCACCGAACGACTCGGAATGCACCGGTGCTGGCTGAACTGAGCGAAGTCACCTCAAGACGAGAACGAGAATCCGGGCTCCTGTTGTTCGCCAAGTTGATCCAGATACTGTCGATTGGAATTGTGCTCGTGCCGATTTGGGGTGGGCTCGCGTACTTCGGGATCGCGTTTGCTGAGCGAGAACCATTGCAGTTGGTTCCATTCGCGATCTTCGGCTCGGCCATTAGCTGGATCTTCATCGTTCAAGAGGCACGACTCCGCCGGCTCGAACTCAAGCTCCGCGAACGCTCCGTAGATTAACCCCCATCATGCGAATCGTTTCTCTCATCGCCTCCGCCACCGAGACCGTCTGTGCCCTCGGAGGCGAAGGTCTCCTCGTCGGCCGGTCGCACGAATGCGACTTCCCCGCAACAGTTCGAGCGCTGCCCATTTGCACCGAGCCGAAGTTCGACATTTCGGGAAGCAGCGGCGAAATCGATCGCCGCGTGAAGGAAGCCCTCCGCGACTCCGTTTCCGTCTATCGCGTCTTCCCGGAGATGCTCGACGCACTCGCGCCAGACGTCATTGTGACCCAGGCGCATTGCGATGTGTGTGCCGTGAGCCTGCGCGATGTCGAACTCGCGGCTTCGAAGATGGTGCGATCTCGACCGCGGGTCGTGGCACTGATGCCGAACGCGCTGGTCGATGTGTACGCGGATATTCATCGCGTGGCCGAGGCGATGGAAGTGCCCCATCGCGGCCGGGAACTCGTGGTCGCGATGCAGGAACGGATGATGCTTACGGTCCCGCCGCGCCGGCCGACCATCGCGTGCATCGAGTGGATCGACCCGCTGATGGCCGCGGGGAACTGGATGCCGGAACTCGTTTCGCTGGCCGGCGGCGACAACCTCTTCGGGGAAGCCGGGAGGCACTCACCCTTCTTTCAGTGGGACGAGTTGCTTCGCGCCGATCCTGACGCGATCGTGGTGCTGCCCTGCGGGTTCGACATCCCGCGAACTCGCGCCGAGATGCCGACGCTCACCGCGAAGCCCGGCTGGCTCGACCTGAAGGCCGTCCGCAACGGCCGCGTCTTCCTCGGCGACGGCAATGCCTACTTCAACCGCCCCGGCCCGCGACTCGTCGATTCGTTCGAAATGCTCGCCGAGATCCTGCATCCCGGTCAGTTCGCCTTCGGTCGTGTTGGGATCGAACCCTTTGAGAGTTGATCGTGTCGGAATCGCGAAGCCGCGAGCGGCTGTGCTTCTACAACAAACCCATCTAATCCCGCCTGCAGTGGAGCCCGCGTTATGTCTGCCGATCCCTGGTTTCAGACTCTGTTTGCCGAACGCATCGGCGGTGCCGCCTACGGCAAGGGCACCGAGATCTACAAGTTTGAGAAGATCAAGCGGGCCAAGCGGCAGGCGCTCGCCGAGCATCCGGAACGCAAGCTCCTCGACTTCGGCATCGGCGAAAACGACGACATGGCCGACGAATCGGTGCGCGCCGCCCTCACGCGCGAAGCCAACAAGGTCGAGAACCGAGGCTACGCGGACAACGGCATCGCCAACTACAAGGAGGCCGCCGCCGAGTTCATGCAGAGGCAATTCGGCGTGACACTCGACCCGGTGACGGAGGTGTGTCACTGCATCGGTTCGAAGCCGGCCTATGCCATGCTCCCGGCCTGCTTCATCAATCCCGGCGACATCACGCTCATGACCGCGCCAGGTTATCCGGTCGCGGGAACGTGGACGAAGTACCTCGGCGGTGAAGTCGTGCGCCTTCCGCTGCTGGAAAAGAACGGCTACTTCCCCGATCTCGAAGGACTCTCCGCGGACGTGAAGCAGCGGGCTAAGTTGCTCATCATCAACTATCCGAACAGCCCCACGGGCGCGGTCGCCACCAAGGACTTCTACAAGCGGGTCGTCGAATTCGCCCACAAGAACCAGGTTGTGATCGTGCAAGACGCGGCGCACATCTTGCTCAGCTATCGGGGCGATCCGCTGAGCTTCCTCCAGATCGACGGAGCCAAGGAGGTGGGCGTCGAAGTGCATTCGATGTCGAAGGGCTTCAACATGATCGGCTGGCGGCTCGGGTTCGTCTGCGGACACCCCAAGATCGTGCAGGCCTACGCGGACGTGAAGGACAACTCGGACAGCGGCCAGTTCATGGCGGTTCAGCACGCGGCAGCGGCGGCCCTTCGCAACGCTGCGATCCCCGTTGCCGTGAAGGTGAAGTATCAACGGCGACTCGAAAAGCTGGTCGCGGCATTGAAGCCGATCGGGTTCAAATGCGCGATGCCGGGCGGGACGTACTTCCTGTACACGCAGTCGCCGGTCGGTGCATCGGGCCGCACGTTCGCCAATGCCGAGGAGGCGAGCCAATACCTGATCCACGAACAGAGCGTCTGCTGCGTGCCGTGGGACGACGCGGGTTCGTATTTGCGCTTCAGTGCGACGTACATTGCGAAGGACGAAGCCGAGGAAGACGCTCTCATGGCCGAGACGGTGGCGCGGCTCAAGGGCATGGGGCTGAAGTTTTGAGAGGTCCTCAAAACCCGGTTTCTGCTTGGGAAACCAGGTTTTTGCTCAGAAGAAACCCGGTTTCCCAAGCAGAAACCAGGTTTCAAATCGGAGTCCTTATGGACTTCTCGCAGGAAGAACTGATCGACGCGGTGGAGCGGCTCGTGGCCGGGCTGGTCGAGCGGGCGGGCGTGGTCGAGCCGCCGGTCGATGCACTGCGAATCGCGGAAGAGCACCTCGGCATTCCGGTCTCGGTCGCGGAGCCGGAGGAGGACGAGCGCGGTCGGCCGCGAGCCGGTTCGCGCCGCAAAGCCGAAGGCATCGTGCTTTCGCCCCACGCCACCGAAGAACAGCGACACTACTCGGCAGCCCAAGGGATTGCACGGGCTTTGCTTCCGGACTTGCTGCGGAAATTCGGCTTGGCCGCGGACAACGAGAACAAGCAGGCGATGGCCTCCATTCGCGGACTGATCGCCGCGCGGTTGCTGGTTCCCACGAAGTTGCTTCGCTCGTCGCTGCGAACTTGCAAGTACGATTTGCCCGCACTCCAGAAACTGTTTCGCACGGCGAGCCTAGAGACCATCGCGCATCGGCTTCTGGACCTGGACGATCCCTGCGTGATCGCGATTGTGGACGATGGTGTCGTGGCGTCGCGGCGAGGCAACGCGGCCTCCACGTCCAAGAAACTGACCCCGGCGGAGCAGGCGTGCCTCACCCGCGTGATGGAGCAGGATTTGCCGGACCGCCAACGGTTCGACGGCTGGACCGTGCAGGGCTGGCCGGTGCCGAATCGGCCAATTCGGCGCGTGATCCTCCGCGCCGTCCCGGATGACGTATAATAGCGGCGATGTGGAATCCGACCCGGCGACTGCCCCGAGCAGCCGCCGGGCGTTTTTTCCCCTCCTCGTTTCCCGCTCGATCGATTGAGGTTGGCATGGCAGACACTCGCATTCCCATGACCCGCGAAGGCTACGACAAGCTCAAGGCCGAGCACGACCGCTTGCGCACCACGGAGATGCTCGAAATCACCAAGCGAGTGGCGACGGCGCGCGAAATGGGCGACCTCAGCGAGAACGCGGAGTACCACGCCGCCCGCGAAGATCAGGGCATTCTTCAAGCGCGCATCAACGACATGTCGGATCG
>JAYTUG010000308.1:0-6520 GCA_043744695.1 Gemmataceae bacterium | reverse complement strand
TCCTGATCGACGAAGTCGCGGACGTTGACGGAGTAGAGCGCGATCATGGCCACGAGAATGCCGACGCTGCCGAGCAGGGTGTAGAGGAAGAATTTGAGTGCGGCATAGCGTCGCCGCCCGCCGCCCCACAGCCCGATCAGCACGTACATCGGGATGAGCATCACTTCGTAGAAGACGTAGAAGAGGAAGAAATCGAGTGAGAGGAACGCCCCGAGCACGCCCGTTTCGAGAAACAGAATCAGGGCCAGATAGCCGCGGACGGATTTCTCGATCTTCCAACTCGCGATCACGGCCAGGAACGTGACCAGGGTGGTGAGGATCACGAGCGCCAGACTGATCCCATCGACGCCGAGGGCGTAGTCCACGTCCAGGAGTTTGATCCAGGGCCGGCGCGCGACCCAGTCTTCCGAGAGGTAGCGGGGAATGTCCTTGGCGGCATCGGCAGCGGCCTGATCGGCGCGGACGTCGAGGTTGGTTTGGTGGGCGTGCAGCGGCCGGCCCGTTTTATCGAGTCGGGTATCGAGCAGGCCGTAGTAGCCGATGAGGACGCAGAGGCTGATCGAGAGCGTGCCGGCAGTGCCGAAGAGCGCCCACCAGCGCATCGCTTCGACCCAGCGCGCGGGGAACGCCAGCAAGCCGACGGCGAACGCCATCGGCAGGAAGACGAGAGCGGACATCCACAACAGATCGGACTCGGGCATTCCATTGGCCCTGTGATGAAGGCCCACCCGTTGCCACGGGTGGGCTTGCGTTAGCTATTCAATGCCGAGAGAATCCCCAACAACAGGGCCACCGTCAAGGCCAGGAACAATACGTAGTTCCGCAACTGGCCCGTTTGCACGCTTCGCAGCGCGCTTCCGATGGCTCCCAAAAGTTGGCCCAAACCGTTCAACCAGCCGTCCAGCGTGAACAAATCGAAGCGACGCGGTGGCAACTCGGACTCGCCCGCCGGGGGCAGCGCATCGGTCGGTCGCTTGTCCGCGGCCGCGGCCGCGAACGCCAGTGCCACTGTCGGCTTCACGAAAGCCGCGTTGTACGCCTCGTCGAAGTACCACTTGTTGAGGAAGAGCGTATAGACCACGCCGAGTTGGCCGCGAATCGCCGCCGGGTCGATCTTTGGCTTCCAGTACATCATCGCGGCCAGGCCGGAGCCCAGCAGGAATGTCGCCAGGGTCATACCGAACACGGCCCAATGATGGACGTGGCCTTCCTGTTCGGCCTCGTGGAACTGAACCTCGACGGACGCGGGTTCGCCCTTGTGAAGCAGTTCACCCAGCGCGCTCGGAAACTCGTGGCGGTCCGCATCCCAGATTGGCCAGCCCCAGGCGACGCCGATGCTGAACAGTGCCAGCACGATCAACGGCAACGTCATCGTCCAAGGCGACTCGTGGGCGCGTTCGTGGACGTGTTCATCTCGCGGCTTCCCTGCGAACGCCAGGAACCAGAGCCGGAACATGTAGAAGCTGGTCATCAGCGCGGTGACGAGCGGCAGGATGAAGAGCAGAACATGCACGCTGTGCCCGTGGTCCTGCTCCCGGAGCCCGAAGCCGAGAGCCGAGCCGATGATCATGTCCTTGCTGTACCAGCCGCTCAGGAATGGAGCGCCTGAGATGGCCAGCACGCCGATCAGCATTGTAATCGCGGTGATCTTCATCTTGGGGAAGAGGCCGCCCATCTTCCGCAGGTCTTGCTCGTGATGGCAGCCGTGGATGACGCTGCCGGAACACAAGAACAAGAGCGCCTTGAAGAAGGCGTGCGTGAGGAGGTGCAACAACCCGGCCACCCAGCCGCCGACGCCGAGGGCCAGCATCATGTAGCCGAGTTGAGAGCAGGTGGAGTACGCCAGCACCCGCTTGATGTCCGTTTGAACCAGCGCGATCGTGGCGCTGATGAAGAGCGTGATCGCACCGATGTAAGCAATCGTGAGCAGCACTTCCGGCGCGAACAGCGGAAACGCCCGGCCCACGAGATAGACGCCGGCGGCAACCATCGTCGCCGCGTGGATCAAGGCGCTGACCGGCGTCGGGCCTTCCATCGCATCGGGGAGCCACGTTTGCAGAGGCACTTGGGCGGACTTCCCGACGCAACCCATGAAGATGCCGAGGCCCATCACCACGAACAGCCAATAGGGCATGGCACCATAACTGAAGAGATCGGCTTTCGCGGGCACGGAGAAGCCGCGATCGTTGTGCTTCGAGTAGCCTAGCCCGTGGATGTGGCTCGGTTCTTCCCACAACAGCGGGAACAAGGCGACGTGCGAACCGGTTCCAAATTCCTGTTCCGGCGGCAGGCGGTAGCGCGGGTTCCCAGCTTCATCGATCTTGTCCGTCGGGTTCGCGCGCACGATGCGGTCGGCCAAGTTCAATCGGCCGTGGAAGTCTCGCTCCGGCGAACGGACGCGGCGATTCATCTCCTCGAAGTTCAAGGTGCCGAGGAAGCTCCAGGCGATCGCGATGCCGATGAGGAACCCGGCGTCGCCGATGCGGTTGACGATGAACGCTTTGTTGGCCGCCCGCGAGGCGGACGGCCGTTCGTAGTAGAACCCGATGAGGAAGAACGAGCAGACGCCGACGAGTTCCCAACTCACGAACACCTGAAACAGGTTGTCCGCGATCAGGAGGTTGAGCATCGAGAAGCAGAATAGCGACAGGAAGAGAAAGAACCGCCCATACCGTCCGCGCCGATGGAAGCCGTGCCCCCCTGGGTGCGCGGGCGTCCCTCCCGCATCTTCGTGGTCATCGAGCGGCCGGGACGGCCGCGCTCCCAGGGGGCTTTGGTGGTCCACTTCATGATCGTGGACGGTCTCGTCGGTTTCATCCTTCATGTAGCCGAGCGAGAACAGGAAGATACCGGTGCCGATCACCGCGACCATCGCGAACATGAGGGCCGAGAGGTGATCGATCTTGTAGCCGAGTTCGAGGGCGAGTGCCGTTCGCGGCGGCGTGCGGTCCGGGTCGGCTTCGGTTCGCTTCTCCCAGTCGGCTGGCGCGGCACTGTTCTGCGAACCGATGCGAACCCAATCCATGCGTTCGGACCAGCGAGCGGCCATCGCCTCGGGCTTGAGGTGCTTCTCGGAATCGTGCAGAAACAGGACGAGCCCAGTGATGGCGATCGCGGCGGCGGCGGCCATGCAACCCGTGGCGAAGTAGGCTCCGCTTTTGAGAGGACGGTCGCCTCCGAAAAGCCAGTACAAGGACGAGGGGATGCCGGGCGATTGTCGAGATGGCCGGCACAGTGCCCTCACGCCGCCGGCGAGGAGCAACAGCGCGAACGACGTCAGCGGCAACAGCGTCGCCACCACATACAGCCGGCCCGGATTGGATTCAAACCAGTCGAACATCGGGAATCAACCGCGGAGTTCATCCGCCTTATCCACGTCCACGGTGGCGTGGTTGTTGTAAAAGTTCAGGATGATGGCCAGAGCCACGGCTGCCTCGGCCGCCGCCAGCACGATCACCATCAGCGCGAAGACCTCGCCCTCGAGGCGGAACACCGGGTTGTAGCGCGCGAAGGCGATGAAGTTCACGTTGGCCGCGTTGAGTACGAGTTCGACGCCCATCAGGATGCCGATGGCGTTCCGCTTGGTCGCAATGCAGACGACGCCGCACACGAACAGGAACGCGGAGAGAACCAGGAACGGCTGGATGCCGAGTTCGGTCATGGCTTGGCCCTCCGCTTGGCCCGAGCCAGATACGCGGCACCGACCAACACCACGAGCAGATGCACCGACACGATTTCGAACGGCAACAAGTAGGCGACCTGAACGCGGTTGATCTTGGTGTCGGCGGGCACGCCGGTCACTTCGCCGATGGGGGCGGTTTCCGCGACGCCGAGGAAGGCGAGCCCGAGCGGCCCGACGCCGGGCAGTAGATCGTTCCCGTTATTCGGCTTCGGAGGCCCGAGGGAACCGACGCTCACGGAGACGATCAGGGCGAAGAGCGCGACTCCAAGCACGGCACCGACGACCCATTCGGCCGGTCGCGTCTTCAGGGATTGCAGCGGCCCCTGAGCCGTGAGCATGACGCCGAAGACGACGAGCACGAGCGTGCCGCCGACGTAGACGATGAGTTGGGCGGCACCGAGGAACTCGGCCCCGAGCAGGAAGTACGTGAGCGAGACGCCGATGAGCGTGAAGAGCAGCCAGACCGCGGCGCGAACGATGTTCCGCGTCAGCACCACGCCCAGCGCGGAGACCGCGGTGACGGCGGCGACAATCGCGAAAAGTACGACCGGGAGGGACATCGGGCGGACGGGCTCCGGGAAGGCGGATCCAGGGAGAAAGATGGGATACGGGAAGCCGGGTAAATCGGCGAGGCTCGAGATGCGCTCGCCATGTAGCCGAGTCGGATGATGGTGCACATAGCCCGGCGTTTACGCCGGGTCTCCGGTCGGACCCCCGGCAAGCCGGGGGCTATTTGCGGCGCGTCGCCAAAAACTCGACCAAATCGGCCGCTTCCTGAAGCGTGAGACCACTCACGAGGCCGTCCGGCATCAGCGACAACCGCGAGGGCTGAATCGCCTCCACGTTGTCCGCCGCCAGCACGATCTCCTTGTTCTCCACGTCGCGGAGCACCACCTGTTTCTCGTCGCGCTTCACCAGCAATCCCGTGAAACTGCGGCCGTCGTGCGTCTTGACCAGATACGACGCATACTGCGGCTCGACCTTCGCCGAGGGGAACAGAATGCTGTCCAGGAGTTCGGCCTTGGTGCGGGTCTTGCCGATGGCCGAGAGGTCGGCACCGAGTGACACCCCCTTGTCACCGATCTTGTGGCAGTTGGCGCACTTGAGTTCCTTGTTGAAAAAGATCGCCTCGCCGTTCTTGGCGTCGCCGGTTTTCGCGAGGATAGAACCGGGTCGCGGGTTCGAGCCGATTCTCTTCCCCTTGGGATCGGGCGGAAGGTATCCGTCGAAGAGATCGCGCACGGGGCCGGGCGGCAACTTGGCGGCAGCGGCGAGTGTTGCCTCGCGGTTGGCACCATTTAAGTGATTATTGCCGACCGACATTGCGATCGGGAACGCCGACCGGACGTCGAGTAACTCCGCGGCTTCGCGAGGGAACTGCAGTTTCCCGGCCCCCGGCTTCATGGATTGAATCCATCGAGCGATCATGTCCACTCCGACGGAATGAGGCTTCTCGGAACCGAGGTGCGGCATGCGGCCGTGTCCGAACTTGGCCATGCGGTAGAGCAACACGCTGCGATAGGGGTCGCCAGGGGCGATGAGCCGCGCGTCGGCGATGCCGAAGTCTCCTTGCTTGGGCTTGGTGTCGAGGAGCCCGGTGTCCTTGAGCGGCTTCGAGGCATCCATCTCGAAGACGACCTGCCCGCCGCCTCCACCGAACCGGTGGCAGTGGGCACAGTTCACGTGCAAATACGAGCGAACTCGTTCATCCAGCTTCGCGCTTTCCGTGAAAGGTCCTACGAGACGCCGCTCTTTTTTTGCACTCGCGCGGTCGTATGGCGGCAGCGGTTGATCCTTCTCACTCACGCGATTAATGAAGCCGCGATTCGCGAACCATTCGAGGTTCGATTCCTGGTCATCCGCTCCGGAATAACTGTCGTTCAACTGCGGCACCGTGAATGCCATCGCGTATTCGGACCAGGCGCTGTGGCAGGTCAGGCACTGCGTCCGGCTCGCGAAGGTCCACGGCTCCTTCCTGCTGCGGTATTCCTTCTCCATCCCGTCCGCCGGAACGAGGTCCGCGTCCGATTGGTCTTCGCGCCAAGCGTAGGTGTAAGCCCGCCAGTCTTCTCCATCGAAGTGAAGAATCTGCGTCTCAAAGGCCTTGCCAATGCTGAGCCCATCGACATTCGACTTGAAGAATTCTGAAATAGTTTTCACCAGCACCGCGTCCTTCGGGAACTGCATGTTGAAGTCGTGCCAGTTCACTTGGCCGGCCAGCTTGCGGGGTTTCTCGAACGCCGTCACGCTCGACGTGCCGGGCAAGGCGATGTGCCACTCGGCGTGTGCGCCATCCATCCATTGCGCGGAATTGGGATGGAACGAGACGACTCCCGCCGCCGGCTCTCGATCTCTTAGATCTTCGAATAAGCCCGTCACCTTGAAGAGTCCCGTCTCGCTCAACTTCTTGGGGAAGTTGCTGTTCTTTCCCGCAGCGTCGTTTTTCTCCAGCGTGTACATCAGGCCACTGTCGTAGTCGAAGTAGAAAATCTCGCCCGCGTTATCCTCGCCGAAGCACGAGACGCGGATGCCGGCCTTCACGATCTCGGGCATCTCCTTCACGCGGTCGCCCTCGAAACGCGCCGCCCAAAACCGCTTGGTCTCCCAGTCGCCGAACACGTAAGCTCCGGTCAGTTCCGGGAACTTCTTGCCGCGGTAGACGTAGCCGCCGGTGACGCTCATCGCGATGGTGTGGGGCAACTCGATGGTCGGCGGGCGGATCGGCGTCGGGCCGAGCTTCTGGTTCATTTCCCTGCCAGCATCGTGCTGGGCCGCGTCGCCGGGAACATCGGGTTACGCGGCGCGGTATGCTGCAGACGCGTCCGGCGTCATGCCCGT
>JAYTUG010000307.1:0-1707 GCA_043744695.1 Gemmataceae bacterium | reverse complement strand
CCAGGTCGGGAACGTCGATCTCCAGCAGCAACTCCCCGGCGCGAACCGGCTCGCCGATGTCCTTCGACACCTGACGAATGACGCCGGAGACGCGTGCCCGAAGGCCCGCCTGAACGTAGGGCTCCACGGTGGCGATCTGCTGGCTCGACAGGCGGAAGCTGGGGTCGCGGCGCGGCCGGATCGCTTTCACCTTGATCGGGCCACCGGACTTGCCCTCGTTGAAGCCGTGGGCCTTCGGATCGCCGGCCACGACGGTGCTCGGAAGGAATCCTCCGAGCATCGCGGCCCCGACCGCGGCTCCACCCAGCCCGATCGCGACGAGAAGTCCGATCGCGAGCCGTCGACGCGTGCGACCGGTCATGCGGTGCGGACGCGGCCCGTACATCTCGACCGCGTGCGGCGGATCGGGAAGATCGGTCATGATTCGGTCTCCGGGCGATGTTCGCGATGCGGATGCCGCTTGTCGCGGATCAAAAGCGTGTACAGGATGGGAACGACGAACAGGGTGAGGGCGGTGGAGGTCACGAGCCCGCCGACGACGGTGCGAGCGAGCGGCGTTAGTGCTTCGCTGCCGCGCCCCAGACCGATCGCCATGGGCAGAAGATCGAGGAACGTCGCGAGGAAGGTCATGAGGATCGGCCGGAAGCGAATGACTGCGGACTCGGTGATCGCCTCGCGGACCGTGCGGCCCTGCTTCCGCAGTTGGTTCGCGAAGTCCATGAGCAGCACGCCTTGCGACACGATAATGCCGACGAGGAAAATCACGCCCATCTCCGACTGTACGTTCAGCGAGGTGCCCGTGGCCCAAAGCGTGGCGAGTACGCCGATCAGACCGAGCGGCACCGTCGCCATGATGATCAGCGGCATGACGAACGACCGCATCAGTGGGACCATCAGCAGGTACACGAGCAGCGAGGCGAGGGCCAGACCGATGGCGAGGCTCTCGAACGATTCCTTCATTCGGGCGTACTCGCCTTTCAACTCGACCTTCATCCCCTTGGGCAACTCCAGCCCCTTGAGTGCCCGAGTAATGTCCCCGGCCACGGCTCCGATGTCGCGATTCTCCGTGTTCACCTGTACGTCCACCACGCGCTTCAGCCCATCGTGATTGAACTCGACCGGCTGAGTCGTGCTTCGCAGCGCGACGAGTGTCGCGAGCCGCACCGGCGTCTTCTGAGTGGTGCCCGTCGCGATCACGTTCTCCAGATCCTCGATGCGGAAGTACGGGTTGTCCGGATACTGAACCGCGACGAAGTATTGGTTGCCGCTCTTCGGGTCGATCCAGAAGTTGCGAGTCAGCGCGATGGACGAGTTCATGGCGGTGACGACCTGCATCACCACATCGCGGGCCGCGAGACCGACCGCGGCTGCTTTCTCGCGGTTCACTTCGATCGTGAGGTACGGCGCGTCGTTCCGCTGAAGCACGCGGACATCCGCGGCTCCCGGCACGTCCTGCACCAGTCGCTTGATCTTGCCGGCAGCCTCGAACTTCTGATCCGGCGTGCCGCCGATCACTTGAATGTCGATAGGGCTGGCCGCACCGAAGTTCAGTGCCGCGGACACCATCCCTCCGGTGTCGAAGCTGAACTCCAGATCCGAGAACCGCGGGTCTTCGGCCATCCGCTTCCGCAACAGCACCGCGTATTCCTGCGCCGAGTGATTGCGCGTTGGATTGAGTTGCAACCGAATCACGGTGTCCTGCTGGCC
>JAYTUG010000306.1:0-6550 GCA_043744695.1 Gemmataceae bacterium | reverse complement strand
ATCGTCACCGCGTAGGCGCCAGTGGACAGGCCGGGGACGCTGCCGGCAATCTGAGAATCGTTCCAGAGCGACAGCGGCGCCGCGACCGAGCCGAATTTTACCTGTGTGTTGCCGCCCCCATAGGCGCCGAAGCCTGAGCCCGTAAGGCTGAAGGGAATCCCGATTGGGCCCGTGCTCGGACTGATGGCGAATGACGCAGCGGGAGGGCTCGCGCTTGAGAGGAGAACATCCGTGCCAGCAAGGCCCGTCGACGCGGTCAACTCATAAGGCGCCTTGAGGTTGTCAAAAAGAAGCCAGGTCTTTCCGCCCGCCTCGACCGCGTCATTGGCCGGCGGCAATCCCACCTTCGTCTGCGCTGACAAGACAGCGCCGTTCGAGCCATATCGCAAAATCGCGAGGCTGGCCGAAGCGCCGTCCTTGAAGCCGCCCGCGATCACATGAGAAGTTCCGGAGAGATACATGTCTCCGAGCCTCGCGGGACGCGAAGCCGGATCGCGCCAAACATGCTCGCTGAGAAGGTCGCCGGAGAAGGAGTATACGAGCGACGCCAACTCAACACGACCCTCCGACTGACGGACAGCGGCCACGCGGAGCGTCTCCGATGAAGCCACGATCCGGGCTCGCATCTGGTTGCTGAAGTTCGGCAGATATCCCGGCTGCAAGTACGGGCCCGCGACCAAGGTCCCGCTCGAGTTGAACTTCCAAAGCGCCAAGTCGAACGCGCCCGTGCCCGCATTTCGCGAGTATCCGGTGATCCAGATGTCGGGCGTGACGAACGCGACGCCGAATCCAGCGTCGAAGCCGCCGCCTCCATTATAGTTGGCCTTCTTGGTGATCGTGCCCGAGTGCGGGCAGTAACGCCATAGGGAGAGCCCAAAGAGACCGTTTGAGTCGCCGCTGGCCCCCGCGATCCAAAGGTCCCCGCCCGCGTCGACCGCGAAATCCACGAAGCCCTCTCCGGTCGTGTAGGTCGCGCTCGAAATTAGAGCGCCCGCCATCGAGGCCCGGTAGACGACGAGCTGGCCGTTTCCTCCGGTGGTCTTGGATGTGGTGCCGATCGCGTAGACCTTCTCATCCGCGAAGGCGACGCTCCAGAACGCCGCGTCCGTAGCGCCGGGCAGCGCGGCCGAGGACAGCATCGCGGCTCCATCGAACTTGGCGAGCCGGAAAGCACCGTCCGCGTCGAAGATCCCCCACAGCTTGCCGCTTGGATCGGCGCCCAGCGCCCACGCACGGCTTACATAGACAGTCGCCACGACCGTTGAAACCTGTATTGGCTCCATGTTCCCGGCGCGGTCCACGCTGAAGAAGCGCACCGTGTGCGTACCGACTTCGATCGTCACCGATGAAATGAAGTCTTGATAGACGACGGGTTCTCCGGCATCCAGCGCAAAGCGCGTGACGAAGACGCCGGAACTCGGCGCACCCGGAAACACAGCGTCCGCCGCACTAAAGGAAAACTTTGCGCCGGCGGATACATGAAGAATTCCGTCGCTGAGCTCGGGCGTCTCGTTAAAGACGAGTTCAGTGTGCGGCGGCAAAAGATCGGAGGCGGGCACGGCGGCCGTCGCTTTGAAGATGTTGAAGTTGGAAGAGAGCCGCGATACATCAGCGGTGATGTATTCTCCGACGAGGTCGACATCCTGATTCGCCAGGAGTTCCTTCACTCCGGCCTCATTGTATTGATAGACGCGCAACCCCGAGAGATTCAGTCCGGCCGTGGCTACACTCTGTGGGAAGCAGAACTTCAGTAGCGCCGGCTGATCGAAGATCGCTCCTGTCGGGCTGATATTCACTGTCTGGGCGATTTCTTCCAAGCCTTGGGCCGCAAGGACATTGACCGCCTGATTCAACCCTACGCTTACCGGCGGATCCGCCATGGTCACGCTTTGATCGTCTGTGTAGAATCGGACAGGCCCGGCCTGCAAGTGTCGTGCGTACTTCCTGACCGCGACCGCGTAAGTGCCGAAATTGGGAGCAGTGAAACGGACGCCGCCGCTCGTGAAGGTCGGCGGGCCGATTTCCTGGAAGCCGCACGCGCCCTGGTTGACGCGCACGATCACCGCCCTCGAGCGCTCCTCGGCGGGGACATTCACCGGCAAAGTAATCTGCAAAGGGCCGCTGTAAAACGCCGACTCAATTCCCTCAAACGAATAGGCGATATTTGCCGGATAAGTCTTATATCCCTTCTCCGCGGGCCGCGACACGATCGTGAAATTTACAGCTCCAAAATGGGACGCAGTGATACCGCCGATACTGACCCCCGGAGCGAGGGGAATTATCGGATTTCCGCCCTCAAATACCGGCGAGCCGCCGCCGCCGAATTCCGGCGGATCCCATTCCCACGCGACACCGTAAACTTTGGCAAAGAACGTCGCGCTCGATGGAATGAGCTCTCTGGCAAATTTGCATTGCCCTGCGTGCTCTGGATCCACTTCAATGCACTGGCTGGGTAGCACAGTATCTATCGGGAGCTTAGTGAGGGAGACGTCGAACTCGAGCGCCCCGTCAAACTCACCCTTCCCGCTGGGCTGGGTCTCCACTGATGCGTAGAGGCCCTTAGTTGCGAGACCATCGATGTAGCGCGCCCGGATCTCGGAGGTTCCCGCGCCTGATACGGTGATCTGGCCCATCCTCTGTGAATTCGAGATCGGGAAGGGCCCTTCCACGGACCTGGAGTCGTATTGGACATCAACGAAAATTGGGTTGGTGGTTATTGGAGAGGCCGCCATCGTGGTGACCGCGACGAATGGATCGGGCTCCGTCCCATAGAAATAAATCGCGCGGTTCGCGTATCCATACGTCGTCCCGTCCGCCGCCGCAGTTGGTTGGGCGATCACATATTTCGTTTTTCCGCTGAATCCAACGTTGGCAACGGCAACGGTATCAATCCCTATCCCGGAAACATGTGCGCTGAACCTTTGAGTAGTCACGTTTCCGTCCGAGTCTCGAAGCATGAGCCATAGGGCCGCGCTCGTCCCCGTGCCGACATCGATGGAAGGATCTTCCATCTGCTTAAACGTCACCGCGTCGTAGACGATCCTTTGGACGGAATTGGTTCCAATGTTGGCGTTTACATGAAAAGTCTTAGCTCCCGAGTAGATCGCTGTGGGCAGGCCAGTTGAAGGCACCGGAAGCGCGGCGATGCTCCAATGTATGGAGGTCGATGAGTTATCGCTATTAAAAGCATGCACGGCGTAGTTGCCGATTGGAAAGCTCGACAAATTGACGACGATGTCGTGCGTGCCCGGGGGGAGGTTGCTACGATTCAGGCCTTGCGGAATCGTCGTGACATCACCGAAGAAAGACGCTAGAAGCTCGATCCGAGTCAAGTCGCGTTCGGAGTCGTGAACTTCGATCGCGGCATCCCGAGAGAGGGTCGACAAGTTTTGTGCGAGCTTTCCTGAAAATGAGTCTATGCCTCCGGCAGCACCCAAGCGCAGGCTGACCTTAGGGGGCGGTGGCGTTTCTTTCCGGAAGCTCACACTTGTATCACAGTTCTTCTGTCCCCTGATGTTCGTAGTACAGACGATCAACCGATGTTCGCCATCCGCCAAGTTCCTGGGTGCGACCGGGCCTCCCGCAGTTTCCCAATTCGTATAAACGAAGTCTTCAAGCCCTCCCAGGCTGCGCGGGGCGATTCCGTTTTGGCTTCCGTTGAAGGAGATCGTTTCACCGCTTGAATCCATGCCCGTCTCGATGTCCGAGTTGAACGGGTCGTGACCGGCAGTCAGTCCGCCGAACGAAAACTTCCTTATCAACCCTATCGCCGATGGCTCGTCGATGAATATCTCGATCTGATCCAAGTCCTTTCCCGACTGGGGCGAGTTGAGCCCTGAGTCTACTTGCGCCTTGATAAACGTGCTACTAGGATTGTTGGGGCTGACGAGAAATCCGCTTTGCCGCACGGCGCCTTGACCATCCAAGAACTTCACTGAGAACGCACTCTGAAGATGCACGATATGGAGGAGCGGATTCTGACTCAGTTGTGCATCATTGTTATTCGACAGGTCCACATGGAGATGCTTGGCTACCCCACCCGAGGTGCCGGCCGGAGCGATTGCCTGGCCCTGGACGATTGAAGAAAAGATCGGGGCTGGACCTGCCCCTGTTGCATCCAATATCCCCGAAACTGTGTCGGCGGAGTCAAGCGAACGCACCAAAATATAATCAGCTCGCTGTCCCACGAATCCCGGCGTCCATCTCACGACGGCCAAGTGCCCGGCGACTCCTGGCGTAGTAGCGGAATTTCTCTGATCGGTGCCCCTGAGCTGGAAAAGACCATTATTAATCGGCAGAGATGCGCTGTCGTGAAACAGGTGGAGGTAGCGAAAGATGTGGCTGGGGCTGATATTTCGCGCACGAAGCCTGATCAATCCCCCGTTCCAGATAATTTCATCTATCTCAGCATCCTCCATCGACAACGCATCGCCCGAAACCAAGTAGTCAATCCCTTTGTGCCAATCGCCCACTCCGCTTAGAAGTCTAGGGCCAAAGTCATCGACGATGGTCTGAGTTTGAGGCTGGGCCGTTTCCAAAGCCGTTGCCATTGAAGGAAGCAACGAACCAAGGACGAGCAACGGCCCAAAGACCTGTTTTATCATCCGCTTTTTACTTCTCCATGGTTTCGTCAGTTGATCGGAATCCGGTCCCACCGGGGGTACGCCGGTGCATTCGGAAAATGCGCTTTCCCGGCTTCCCTACTATGCGTCCATTAACGTTCTCATACCGTGCCTCGTTCTTCTCTAGGACCCATCCGAAGACCTCTCCAGAATCGCTGACTTGCCACTGTGCGGCAGGCCCGTCAAATTGTTGTTCGGTGCCGTTCTCCAAGTTGATAAGGGTCACCATGCCTGTCGGGCTCCCGACCATGTAGGCGAGCCACTTGCCTGAGGGCGAGACTGCCATGGTGGTTGGATGGCCTCCGGGCCCCTTCAGGCGAAGAGTTCTGACCATCTCGCCCGTCGGGCGCACCACATAGACGAAGTGGTCGATGAGTTCGTGATCACGCTTCAGCGTCTCCGTCGTCTTCAGCCCGGGGACATCGCGGTAGGATGAGAGTTCTTCCGGGTCGAACCCCGAATCAGTGATCACGGCCACTTTCCCGTTCTCGGACATCAGCGGACCGGATGCGCTCGTCCCGAATTTGCGCCTACCGATCACGGTTCCTTCTGTGTCATACCAGGTGACCTCGGTGGAACTGGATCGACGCAGCTTGTAGGGGTTTCTCTCCTTGCGATCGACTTCCTTGTGCGTTACCGCTACATTACTTCCATTACGTGAGACTTCTACATCAACGACCACCTCCAGCCCCTCTTTTTCGCTTCGCGCCAGCGGTATCCGTTTCTTTACACGTCCGCCTTCGTCAACAAATTCGAGCGCAGTCACGCGCGGTTGAGCGAGTCTTTCGGCTGCATCTCTTCCATGCAGCTTAATGTCTTCTGGTTTCGGCACACGCTCAGTAATCCTCTTGATCCGTTCTTTGGCCGCTTTCTTGCCGGCCTCTGCTTGCTCTGCCGGGGCCGCGAGTGCAGACCCACTGAAGCTGCAGCACAGGATTGCTGAAAACATCACGAGTAGTCTGATCATTCCCCGTCCTTTACGCCGCGATTGATTCTGCTCATAATCATCCTCGCCCCTTGCCCCCTCGCCGACTCCGCTCTCTCGATCGTGATCTGGTCGCAGACCATCGAGACCTCGCCGCGCAGCTCCCACAGGTGCCGGTTGAGCATCCGCAGGTTGCGGATCAGCGCGCGCTTGGTAGGGACGGCTACGCCTGGTCGGGAAGATTGCATCGCCGACGACCGTTGCTCAGTATTCGTATGGCCTTCTTAACGGTCCCCGATGGGCCCCGAGGTTGTTGTGGTGGACCGCTGGCCCAGGGTAACCCCGCTCATAGCGTAAGTCAAGACCTGACGAAAATTAGTCTTTGATGTTCCTTTGACATTAAAAAAATCATCCCGCGTTTCCGGCGACATAATGGAAGGGAAGCTAATTCGTGCATTTGTATTCCTCGAACCGCTTCTGGGCGCCGATCATCACCTGCTCCGCCTTTTTCGCGCCGTGCTTGGCCGCGATCTCGTCCTTGGACGCAAGAATCTTAGTGAGCGCCGCGCAGTCCTTCGTTCTGTCAGGCGCGACCGGTTTCGGGCCGGCTGGGAGCGCTGCGACGTTGGCAGGGGCCACAGTCACGGCCACATCCTGGTGCGGCTTCAACCTCTTCTCCAACTTGGCGATCGACCGGTCGTCGAAGTAGAACTCAGGCAGGTCTGACCCGTCCACCGAATATCTGTCGTTGGTCGCGGCGGCGGCGATCACCTTCAAGTGTGGAACCGTCATCTGCTCACCGTAGGCGGTGTCGAAAGTCTTGGGCCCGAGATACTGGGTGACCACGATCAGCCGCCTTCTCAGCGGCAGGGGCATGTCCGTCTCCAGGTAGGCAACGGTCCCACTGCGGTCATCGGCTCGATCTCCCAGCGGGTTGACCAGCCAATACATGAAGAATGATCGGCCGCCGGCTCTGGTCTCCGTCCAACGCTCGATGCGGCCG
>JAYTUG010000305.1:0-6580 GCA_043744695.1 Gemmataceae bacterium | reverse complement strand
CGCTGCTGCCCGCCGCACCATCGCCTCCAGGCCAGCTCAAACCTCCGGCCAAGGTCGACGAGAGGGCGGTTGAGGGATACGTGAAGTCGATCAAGACGCGGCTCCTGCCTTACAAGGCGGAAGTCGGTTCCAAGGATCGCGAATCTCCGACGGGACTCATGGAGCGCGATCGCCAGGTCGAGATTTTCGCCCGGCTCGCGCTCATGCGACTCGATCCCAAGGAAGTGAACGACGATAACCTCTCGGGCATCGCGAAGTACATCGCCACGCCCGGCAACGACTCCGGCCCGAAACGGCAAGCGCTCAACGCGCTGGGCATGATGGGCGAAGCCTCCTCCCGCAAAATCAGCGATGTGCTTCGAGCATTGGAAGATGAAAATCCCGGTGTGGTGACTGAAGCCGTGACCACGCTCGTCATGATGGGAAAGGAAGGGAAGCCCGCCATCGAGTTCCTGGAGAAGCTCAAGCTGCGCGGCAGCAAGAAGGACGAGAAGGACTCGAAGGACTTGCCCAAGGAGTATTACGTGGACCTGGCCACGCGGGCGATTAAGGCCATCAACGAAGCCAAGCCACCGATAATCAAGCCGTAGCCGCAAGCCGTCGGCTTACTTCTTCTCCGGCGTCAGATCGACGAGGGCTGCGGAGCCATCGGAGAGCGGCACGAGTACGCGGTTCTCGCCCAGTGGCACTCCGGCAGTCGCCGGCACGGCTCCCGGCAAACCGACCTCGCGAACCAACATCGGTTGGCCCGTTTCGGCATTCAAGATCGCGACCCGACCGCCCAGATCGGTGACGAGCCAGCGGCCTTCTCCCGCCGAGGTTGGCGTGCCGACCACCTTCGAGGCCGCTTCGTCCTTCAGCACGGCAACCCACCTCGGCTCGTCGGCATCCACATCCAGGCAGACAATCGTCTTTTCGTTCACGGTATACGCCGCGAGTTGTCGGCCGGTGGACTCTAGCTGGAGGCCGAACCGCGGGGAGACTTTGCCGCCGGGGAGCGCGAGTGTGACGCCGGGCTTCCAGCGGCGGAGTGGGGTATCGCCGCGATCGAGCGCGTAGAGCCAGATGCCGCCGGTGGCGTCGGCCACGAGCAGGCGAGCGGCCTTGCCGGCGGTCGCGGGAAGAACCAATGGTGCATTCGCGATCCGTTCCCGCATCGCCCAACTGGCGTTGTCGTCTACCCAGCCCGCGCTCGCCGGCCAGTTCCACCGCTTCAAGACCTTGCCCCCATCCGACGTAAGAAAGGTCTCGTTCGTGAGTGAAACGACGAAGCATTCGGGGTCCGCGACATTGCGATTGAGCAGCCATTTGGGACCGGGAGCGAGCGTGTCCGCGACTCCGCGACCGTCGCCGAGCACGAGCCGGTAGATGAAGCCATCCGCCGCTGGGATGAGCAGCGTGCCGTTGGCAACCGCGGGCAGTCCGGCGAGTGCGGCCGGGGCGTTCACGCTGCCCGCGTGGTTGAACTTCCCGTTCGCGACTCGGCGAATCACCCACTTGGCCACGGCACCTTCACCCGTCGGCGTGATCGTAAAGCTCGTCTTGCCGTCGTCGGAGGTCGCGACTTGCGTGGGCTGCGTCACGCCGTCGATCGGCGGGGCGGCGGTCCACTCGGGTGCGGCCTTGATGGCGACTTTGGAGGCCCCGACGCCCGCGGCGGGAATGCTGACCGCGCCGCCGTCACCATCGACGAGGAGCAAGCCCGCGTCGGTGCGAACCGGGGCGGATGTGGGAATGATCCCGAGTTGGCGCTGCCAGCGCGGTTCGCCGTCTTGCAACCGCACCGCGACGGCACGCGAACCGGACGAGTTCGCCGAACGAACGACGAAGCACGCGGTGTCGCGGCGCAGGTTCAACTGCGCGGGCTGGGTCGGCTCGCCGATGGGCAGGCCCGCACCGGCCTCGACCAGCGACAGCCCGCGATCGGGGAGCAACGTGAGCCGATATTTCACCAGCAAACCGCCCACGAGCACCCAATAGGCACCTTCTTCGGCCGGCACCACGAGCCCGCGAATCGGCTCGTTTCTCGGCGGCTCCGGGATCGTCGGGAACGGAAGCGGGAACAGCGGAGCATCCATGTTCCCCGGCTGGTTCACCCCGAAGATGCGGAACTGATTGCGGTCCGTGACGACCGTGAGCCGCTCGCTGTCCGAGACCGGCGGGAACCACGACCAGCCGTTGATGCTCAGTTCGACCGCGCCGCCAATCGGTTCGAGAAGCGGCGGTGCATCGGGTGCGAGGATCGGCGTCGGGGGTAGCGGGAAGGCGCGAATCTTCATCCCCGCGCCGTCTGCCTGCGAGACGACGAAGAAGCGCGGCGAGGGATCGTCGCCCGATTGGCCCAGGATGATCGGCACGGTGCGGAGCGTGCCGGTGGGGTGGTCGGTCGGGATCACGCGGAGGCACTGGGCATCGCCGCCCGAGGCCACGGCCTCGACGCCGAAGACGTAGACGCGGCGCGACTCGGCCGCGACGTAGAGTTGCGATGTGCCGGGCCGCACGATGGCACCCGGGCCGATGGCTTGCCCGATCGTGATGCGGCCAATCTTCAGACCCGTGGTGATGTCGAAGGCGAGAATCGAGCCTGCGGAATCGCGAATCGGGACGTAGGCGCGCGAACCGATCACGGCCGCAGCTCCCGCCGCCGGCGAAGGCGGCAGCTTCGAAGCATCCGCGCCGGCCGCAACCTTCGGCTCCAGCGGCTGCGACCACTTCGCCACGCCCGTTCGCAGCACGTACGCCGTGAGCGCCGGCTTCCCGGCCACGTTCGACGTGACCAGCGCCAGATCCGTTGGACCTTCGGGCAACTGCACCGTCGCAATCGTCGGCGGGTCGAATACGTCCGGCCCCACGCGGGCCGCCCAGAGCAAGTCGCCCGTGTCTTCATCCAACGCGTACAGCACACCGCGGGCAATCGCCAGAAAGACGGTCGCGTGATCGTCCGGGCCCCGGACCGCGGGCCTGGTCGGCCCGACCGGGGCGACGAACAGCAGCGATGCAGCCAACGGCGCGGGCGGAGCCTGCGGGTTCGCGGGCTCGCGCTCGAAGCGGATGGCCCGGAGGAAGTTCGCCTCCGCCGTGCGGATCAATTCTTGACCCTCCGCATCGGCCGCTAATTCGTTTGAAGCGAGAATGGACTTGGCGTTTTGAATCGCGTCGTCGGTCGGCAACTTGAGCAGATCGAGCACCTGAGCAAGCACGTCCAGCCGCTTCTTCTGCAAGGCAATGTCCGGCTTCACGTCCTTATTCAGAATCTCGCGAAGCTCTTCGAGCGATTTGTCGTCCTTGGTTCGGAAGTCCTTGAGCAGCGGAATGAACTCGTGCCCGAGGGCGAGCGTGTCCTCGGCTTTCTTCAACTCGTCGAGTTTGTTTTTGCGGTCGACCTTGAATGCCGCAAGCGAGGCTTTGACGTTCTTCTCGAAGTCTTCGAGCAACTTCCGGCCCGCGTCGAACACGTCGTGCCCGAAGGCATCCGGCTTCGCTAGGGCAGCACTCTTGTTCGCAGTGATGAACGTTTTCATCCGTTCCAGGGAGAGCTTCGGATTGTCCGCACTCGTGACGGCTTCGACTGCGAGCCGCATCGCCGCGAGGTCGGAAAAGAAGCGGTATTTTTCGGCGTTCGACCCGGGGTACTTCGCGGCGAGCGCGTCGAACGACTTGCTCGCCGGGCCAAATTCTCTCTTGTCGTAAAGAGCCTGAGCATCCTTCGCTTCTTGTTCTTCGGAGACTTTCTCGACCTTCAACACGTACCCGGCGACGGCGGCACCGATGAGCACCGTGACCAAGCAGAGGCCGATCAGAATCAGCGGGGCGCGGTTCGATTTCTTCTTCCGCTTCCGGACGAAGATTTCCTCTTCTTCGTCTTGCGGTTCGCGCACCTCCTCGAACCCGGCTTCAGCGACCTTCGGCTTCGGAGTCGAGGGGGAACCCGGAGCATCCGCACCCGGAGACCAAACCACTTCGCGGGCCGGTGCGGTCGACGCGACGACCTTGCCTCGAACGACCTTGGCCTCGACGATCTTGAGCGGAGCGACCACCTCCGCCTCGACGATCTCCGCTTCCTCCGGTTCGTCGAAGATGGGAGGCAAGTCCGGCGCGGCGACGGGCGGGAGCTTGGGCCGAGGCTTGGACCGAGCGGGTGCCACCACTTCCGCTTCGAGAATGGGCACCACTTCGCCGACCGTTCCGCTCGCGTGAGTCGGCTTCGGCGGGGTTCCCTTCTTCGGCTTGGCCTTGGCTTCTTCCACCACGAACGGCTCCCGGCAATCCGGGTTCGGGCAGCGCATGGCCTTGCCGATGAGGTCGGGTTGGAGGTGAAAGCGGCTTTCGCAATGCGGACAGGCAGCGACAATCGACACAGTGGACCCCGACTCGAAGAACCGACCGATGAGGGGAAAGAGATATTCTAGCTGGCAAACGGCCGGGAAGTGAGAGAGAAATCCGCGAGAGAAGAAACGGGTTCAGGGAAACGCGACCTCCGACTCACTACCGAGATCGCCTTGCTTGCCTTGCCATCTCGTCGGACAATGCGAACATCTCGAAACTCGTTTCCGGGTCTCTCATGAAATACGTCGCACTTCTCGCCACTCTCTTCGCTCTGGCCGCGGACTGGCCGCAGTATCGCGGCCCGAACCGCGACGGCTCCTCGAAGGAAACTGGCCTCCTTCAGGAGTGGCCGAAGGGCGGACCGAAGTTGCTTTGGACCTTCCAGGATGCCGGGGTCGGGTACGCGGGCCCGGCCATCGTCGACGACAGACTCTACATGACGGGCGGTCGCGGTACCGACGACCTACTCTTCGCACTCGATCTGAAGGCGGAAGGCACGCCGAAGGAACTTTGGTCCGCGAAGATTGGCCCGCTCTTCACCTGGAAGGGGAACTCGTGGAACGCCGGGCCGAACGTGTCGCCGACCGTCGACGGCGACCTGGTCTTCGCGCTCGGTGGGCTCGGCGACCTGCTCTGCGTCGAGGCCGCGACCGGTAAGGAATTGTGGCGCGTGAACCTGCCCCGCGATCTCGGCGGAGCCGTGAACCCGATCGGCGGCGGACTCGAAGAACCCACGCCCATCGGCTGGGGATTCGCCTCCGCCCCACTCGTCGACGGCGACAAACTCATCTGCGTACCCGGCGGCAAACAAGGCCTCTTCGCCGCACTCGACAAGAAGACCGGCAAGGTACTCTGGCGCAGCAAAGAGGTTACCGATCAGGTCAGCTATTCGTCGCCGCTCGCGGTCGAGGTCGGCGGCATCAGCCAGTACATCCAGGTGACGAACAAGGGGATCGTGGGCATCGCCGCGGCCGACGGGAAACTGCTCTGGAGCTACAAGCGCGAATACGAAGACGTGGCAATCGCGACGCCGCTCTTCCGCGACAACTTCGTCTACGCTTCGGTCGGCTTCAACGAAGGCTGCGACTGCATCAAACTCGTTCCCAACAAAGGTACGTTCGCGGTCGAGAAGGTGTATGCGAACAAGAACGTGCAGAGCCGCGACGGTGGCGTCGTACTCGTCGGCGACCACATCTTCGGCCACTCGGAGAAGGGCGGCTGGGCCTGCCAGGAATTCAAGACGGGAAAGGTGAAGTGGTCCGACCCCGGCATCGGTCGCGGCTCGGTGGCGTTCGCGGATGGGCGTCTGTACTGCTGTGGGGAAAAGGGCGGGTTGGTGTCGCTGGTGGAACCGAGCGCGGAGGGTTGGACGGAGCACGGGCGGTTCAAGTTGCCGAGCGCGTCGAAGAAGCGCTTGCCCAGCGGCGGGCTCTGGACTCACCCGGCGATCGCCAACGCCAAGCTCTTCGTGCGGGATCAGGAGTTGGTGTTTTGTTTCGATGTGAAGAAGTAGGCATGGGCGGCACCGGTTTGCCAAATTCGAAAGGGACCTCAGTCCGGGTGTGCCTCTCGAAGTAGGCAATTGGATCTGGGTGGCACCGGTGGCACCGGCTTCCAGCCGGTGTTCTGGGTGGCACCGGCTTCCAGCCGGTGCTGTTTCTTATGTCGGGGTGCCACCGGTGCCACCCATGCCTACTTCAGAAGTCGCACCCATGATCCGAAGTTCGCTTCTCTCTCGGGTGAGGAACGGCTATATCAGAGTGTGCGTCGACCTTCGCGACTGAGACGGCCTCCATGAAGCGCGACAACCACTACGAAGCGGCCTTCGAATGGTACCTCCGCGATCTGGGCATCGCCGTGGTGCCCATCGACGAAGCGCGGCGCAGCTACCTCGACTCCGAAGAAATTAAGTCCCCGGACTTCATCGTCGTCGGCCCGCACCAATCCCGGCTCGTCGTGGATGTGAAGGGCCGGCAATTCCCGAGCCTTTCCGCCGGCAAGCCGCGCAAGACCTGGCAAAACTGGTCCACCGCCGGCGACGTCGACGGCCTCACCCGTTGGTCCAGCCGCTTCGGCGACGGCTTCCAGGGCGTCCTCGCCTTCGTCTATCACGTGCTTCCTTCGGTCTCACTCCCTTCCGACACGACGGATCTGTGCGCGTTTAAGGATCGCACCTACCTCGCCCGGGGCGTCGGCGTCCGCGAGTACCGCATTCACATGAAGGCGCGCAGTACGCGATGGTCCACGGTCGACC
>JAYTUG010000304.1:0-1719 GCA_043744695.1 Gemmataceae bacterium | reverse complement strand
GCCGCGGAGCGGGCTCTTCCCGCGGCCGTCGCCGCACTCATCGGCCCCGCCCGATACGCACTCTGGTTCCAAGGTCACACGCGATTCGTCTCGCTCGGTAGCGAGGTGGTCGTGGTCGCCCGCAACGATTCGTGCCGCGAGTGGCTGCAGCACAACTTCGGCGATGCCGTTCGCACGGCCGTCAACGAAGTCCACGGCACCCCGACCAGCGTGAAGTGGGTTGTCGATCCCGGGGCGTTCAGCCCGGGGGAACCGGAAGCGCCCAAGCTCGAGCCTACAGTCAGCGAGAAGGCGAACCGCAATCTGTTTGGCGAACCTCTTCCGCCCGCGAAGCCGAAGGCGAAGCGCCCCGAACCGGAAGCCGAAGCGCTGGAGCGACCGAGTTCGCAGCGGACGGGTCGGCGCTGGAAGACACTTCCCGAATTTGTAGTCGGTTCCAGCAATCGCGTGGCGTATGCCTCCGCGGCCAGCGTGGTCGAAGAGCCCGCTCAGGGCGCGAATCCGCTCGTGCTCCACGGGCCCGTCGGCGTCGGGAAAACGCACCTGCTCGAAGGCATCTTCGCCGGCTTGAAACGCCGTCTCGATACTCGCCCTTGCTTCACCACGGCCGAAGAGTTCACCACGCGATTCGTGCAGGCCTCGCGGCTGGGGAAAATGTCGTCGTTCCGCCGCCAGTACCGCGAGTGCTCCGCGCTCCTGCTCGACAATTTGAACTTCCTCGCAACCAAACGCGCGACGCAGGAAGAGTTTCTCCACACGTTCGATTCGCTGATTTCCGACGGCCGGCAAGTCGTGGTCACGACCGACTGCCATCCGCGGCTCGCCGACGAACTGATGCCGGAATTAGTGGATCGATTGCTCGGCGGAGCGGTTTGGAGCCTCTTGCCGCCAGACTCGGCAACGCGCCTCGAAATTTTACGCAAGAAGGCAGCCGGCCGTGGGCCGACGATCCCCGACGACGTGCTGCAATCCGTGGCCGCCAGTTTGCGCGGGAACGTTCGCGAACTCGAAGGTGCGATCCACGGCATCCGCCACTACGCGAAAGTCGCGGGTCGGCCCGTCGACCACGAACTCGTTCGCGAAGCACTCGGCGACCTGCTCCGCCACGCCGTGCGCGTCGTGACCCTACCGGACGTGGACGGTGCGGTCTGCTCCGTGCTGCGGCTCTCGTCCGGCACGCTGCAATCGAAGGCCCGTTCGTGGGCCGTCTGCCATCCGCGGATGCTCGCGGTCTTCCTCAGCCGCAAGCACACGGCCGCGACCTACGGCGAAATCAGCAAGCACTTCGGGGCGAAGACCCACAGCACGGCGGTCGCCGCCGAGAAGAAAGTCCGCGACTGGATCGACCGCGACGACCGCGTCCTCATCGGCGACCGCGACTGGCGGGCCAAGGAAATCGTCGATCGGATCGAACGCGAATTGCAGCGGTGATCGCACTCACGGGGTGAGTACGACTTTCACGCAGCCATCGACCTCCAGTATTCTAAAGAATGAACAGCGGTGCCCCGCTTTCGATTCGAACCGCGGCCAGCCCATGAAGCAACTTACTATCGTCGTAAAGCCGTTCCGCGCCGCCGCCGTGCTCGAGGCAATTGCCTCGCTGGGCGTCACGGCCTGTTGCGTGCGCGAAGCCAAGGGCTACGGCCGGCAGAAAGGCTACCTCGATCGCTACCGCGGCTCCGAGTACAACACCGCGTACCTGCCCAAGGTCGAGATCAC
>JAYTUG010000303.1:0-6616 GCA_043744695.1 Gemmataceae bacterium | reverse complement strand
AGCGTTAGCGACGGTTGTTGCCACGAGCCATTCTATCTATCCGTCGCTTACGCTTCCGGCTCGTAAGTGTGTCAATTTCGGCCGCTCACAGCATAACTCGTTGAGTGTGACGGCATCCCGTACTGCCTGAGGCGGAAGCAAGTCGAGTTTGCTCTGAAACTTTCTGAAGGCCTCAAGAGATTCTCGGGAGTTATGCGAACCTGGGAGGGGGTGCAGGACTCGGTTTGTGAGACACTCAATAAAACCCGGTTTCTGCTTTGGAAACCGGGTTTTTTCAAGCCATTAGAAACCCGGGTTCCAAAGCAGAAACCGGGGTTCGAGGCTCCGGATTTGCAAAGTGCGTCCTGCACCCCCTGGGAGCAGGGTCTGCCGCTGGCAGCCGGCTGCATCTGTCCAGACGGCGCGACCGCGACCGGATTGTTTGTGGATGAGATAGGACGGGACGAGTTTGCGACGTGGCACGGGCTGCTTCTCCCCGAAACTATGGAATATTCCATAATTCCGCCGTTTGGAGTCGCACCCGGCACTCGCCGAGGTAAGCGTAAAACGCTTCGACTAAAGGACTTTCGAGTGGAGCGAAGGAGAGTTGAACTCCTGACCTCTTCGTTGCGAACGAAGCGCTCTACCAACTGAGCTACCGCCCCTCGAAGCGAGTATCATACGAGCCGGGTCGCGGGGCCGGCAAGTAGCTTCGTTTAGGGGGCACCGCGAAGGCGGCGGAGTTTCTCGCGGTAAGTGCGGCCGCGATCCTCCTCCCCCTGGGTGCGAAAGATGTCCGCGAGCCGAGCGACCGCTTTGATCACTTCGTCGCGGTCCTGGTTGTACACCACCTCGACCGTGAGGTAGTTCCACATCGCATCGCGGGGCTTATCCGCTGCGAGGTACAGTTCGCCGATCATGCCGTAGCCGGTGGCGCGGACCAACGGATCCTTGGACTTGGCAATCTCGGCCTCGATCGCGGTCGCTCCTTCGGCGGGGTTCGGATTGTCGCCGAATTTCTGAGCGAGTTGGAAGATGTTCAGCCGATCTTTCACGGCGCCGGCGGGAGCCGCCTTCATCGCTTCGTCGATGAGCCCCTTGGCATCGGCCAGTTGCCTGGCTCGAAGTTTCGTGTCGATTTCCTGCAGCACGGCCTCCTGCTTCAAATCGGCGGCGAGGTCGGCGGTCTTGGCGACCTTGCCCCAAGTTCGAGCCGCTTCCTCGAACATGCGGCGACCCGTGTCCTTCTCCACCTCCTTCTCGCCGTCCTTCTCTTTCTTGATCTCGGTGGAAGATACTTGAAGCCGGGCTAGCGACTGCCCGACGGGGAAGATTTCCCAGCCCGTCTTGTTGGCGGTGAGGAAGTTGTCGAGCAGTTTGATGGCGTCGTGGCCCTTGGCAGACGCAGCCGATTCGTCCGGCGTTTCGTCGGAGGATCGAGCGAGACAAATCGCAGTGCGGAACTCGAGGTACTTGCGAACCTTCTCGGGAGCCGTAGTGGATTTCTTCGCGATCTCGACGTGCGCGAGCCGGGCCTTCTCCCAATCCTTCTTGGTCTCGAAACCGACCGGCTCGAAGATCGCCTTGCGATCGAAGCCGGGAATGTCGGCGGGCACGACCCGAATGATGTCCGAAGCCGAGACGGTGGCGACCAGTTTCTTGTCGGTAGCCGAGATGATCTGATAGCCGGTGGGCGAGGCTTTCAGTTCGGCTTCGACATCCTTGATCTGGCCGTCCTTTTTGTCGCGGTAGAAAACGCGATCCGCGGTGGCGGCGGGTTGGCCGCGGCCCGTGGATTCGAGCATCGCGGCGGCAGCGACGAGAAAGAATGCGGTGCGAACGAACGTTCGGAGCATGTGGAAACCCTGGTGCGAGTGAGTTTATCGGTGGCTCAGGCATTCTTGCCTGTGGTTTTAGTTTGTGGCCGGCTTATCGAGGAAGAACTTGCCGCCCGCCTTGGCCCAGTCGCGAATCCAGTTGGCATCGTCGGACTGCGACTTCGCGCGTCCTTCATAGAGCGGGCGCTGCGGATCGTTCTCGGGTAGAGCGCCGCCCTTGGCCCTCATGGCGGCCGCGTCGTCGTCCCGCGTTTTGGCCAAGGCTCCCGCCCCGGGTAGCGCAGCGGCCACGCTCTTCTCGTACGCCGCCCTTACCTCCGGAATTTCGAGCAAGAGGTCGCGGTACTTCTCGCGCACGTCTTCATTGAAGGTGCGACCGCTGATCATGCCGAGGTCGCAGAACGCCTTGCCCGAATCGTCGTAGAACTTCTGCAACTTCGGATCGCCCTTGAGCAGTTGTTGATTCGCCTTGAGCAAGCAGCGGCGGTGATGGAGGTACATCTCGTAGTAGTTGTTCTGCGAAGTGAGGTAGAGGTTCCCGCCGCCCGGCCCGACAGGCACACCAATTTGGACCTGACGACGGTAAATGTTGACGAGCGCCGTCCATTCCTTGAGCGCTTCACCCCAACCTTTCTTGGCCTCGGCGTCCTTGCTCGCAGCCCCCTTGGCCTCGAACAGGTACGCCTTTTCCTTGCGGAAGTCGACGCTGTTCGCTGCCCACCCCGGCTTCTCAGCCGTTCCCATCGCATCGGCCAGGATCGCATCGGCCTCGCCGAACTTGTTGGACTGTCGGTAGGCTCGCAGCAGTTCCAACGCCGCCCGGCGGTACTCGTTCACCGTTTTCTTATCCGCAGCTTCGAGAGCAGGGTCGTTCGGCTTGAAGAGTTGCTCTCGCTTCGCCGGCGCGGGAACCTTCTTGAGCGCATCGACGGCCTTGTCGAACTCGCCGACGAGGATCAGCGATTGACCCAGGAACCGCTGGACGGAAACCGGCAACCCCGGCTCCGCGGAAAGTTTGTCCAGCAACTTGGAGAATCCATCGGAGAGCGCTTTGGCCTCGGCCGACTTACCCTCGCGCTTCAACGAAACGATCTGAGCGGCCATCTCGGACGTGATCTGTTCCAACGTCGCGATGTTGGCCTCGATGCTGCCGCCGAATTTCTTGAGCAGTTCGAGTTGCTCGATGCCCTTCTCCGCCTCGCCCTTCTTCACGCGAATTTTGAGCGCGAGAACGATCAAATTCTGGCGGTACTTGTCCACGTTCTCCGCGAGCTTCGCGATCTGATCTTTCTGGGCCTTGTCTTCGTCCACCTCCGGCACGTTCTCGCCGGTCTCTTTCTTCGGTTCGGCTTCCTTCTTGGGCTCCGGCGCTTTTTTCGGCTCCGGCTCTTTCTTGGCCGCCGGAGCGCCCTTCTTCTCGAGTTCTTTCTTCGGAAGAGGAGCAGGCTCGGGTTCCTTTTTGGGCATCGGCTTGGCACCGGCGGCCACGATCGCCTTCACTTGAAGCAGGTAGGGCCCGGACTTGTTCATGTCCGCGAGGATGTCGCCGATGGCTGCGTAGGCCGGGTCGTACTTGCCCTGGGCGTAGAGTGTGGTGCCTTCCAACCACGCCGCTTTGGTTTTGGCATCCTCGGCGAGTAGCCGCATTTCCCAGCCGTCGAGGTTGAGCGATTTCGTTCCGATGTCTTCGATCAGGTGAATGAACGTCGGAACGGCAGCGACCGTCTCCTCGGCCACCTTTCGAGCTTTGAGGTAACCGGGGTCGATCTTCTCGCCCTCGGAATCGACGCGCGATTGCAGCATGTACAGGAGGGCGAGCTTGCAACGAGCACTGATAAATGGACGGACTTCCTCTTCCGGGGCGGTGGGAAGTGGTTTAACGAGTCGGTCCAGGTCCGAGGTGGTTCGTCGATAGACATCGCGACGGCGATTCTCCGGAAGTGGCGAATCCTTCGAAGAAAGTAACTGCACCGCGATGGCACCCTGGAAGACGCGGGCCGAGGAAATCGATTCGTAGCCGGCCCGCACCTTCAGCAGTGCATCGTAGGCCTCGACGGGCTTCTGATCTTCGTTGAGCAACCCCGCCAATCGATGCCGGGCGCGGTCGGCCGCGAGGTCGTTGGGGAACTGCTTGTCGATGTACTGAGCGAGCTTGATGGCGCGGTCGCGGTCCGTCTTCCGAATACCGTCGATCTTGTCGGCTTCGGTGATTTTAATCTGGGCTGTGGAGCCGAAGTACCCGCTGAGGGCAAGTGCTCCGGCGAAGCTCGATTTGCCGCCGGGTGCCTTCGTGGTGCGAGCCATGTGCTCGCCCAAAATCGCGGCCTGATAAGGCTGATCCGTGACCTGGTAATAGTAGATGAGCCGAAGGTAGACGTCGGCGACATCGGCGGCGTTGTCCTGGGGCGTCGCCAGTTCGCGGGCGCGTTCCAGCAGCGCGACGATGGCCTTCTGCCGCGTCTTGATCTCGTCCTTATTCTTTTCCGCGTCGCGCTGCAAGTCGAGCGTGCGGGCCATCTGAATCAGCGAAGCCATCTGGCAGTCTTCAAACGTCTTGAACTGAATCGGATACTCGGCAACGAGGCGAGGTAACTCGAGCTTGTCGGCTTCTTTCAAAATCTCGAAGGCCGCCGGGTTCACCCCGGCGGGAAGATCCTTCTCGCCGAGCAAGCGGCGAACCACGTACATGCGCTGCCGAGCCGCGCGCTGGGTGTATTCGTTGTCCGACTGGCTGATGAGGCGGTAGAGCTTCTCGGCTTCCTGATAGCGGGCGCGAGCCCCAGCCGGTAGGGGTGGTGCTGGCTGCGGCGTTTTCGGCGCGACCTTCGGAGGGGGAGGGAGTTGAGCATCGGCTTGAAGTTGAAGCATGTACCCGAGATACCAACGCACGGCAAAGGCTTCACTTTGGGCGCGGCGCAAAGGCCCGTATTGCCGCAGCCAATCGCGCATCCGCAGCTCGACCGTGGCCCGCTCGCTCGGTGCCCCCACGGCCGAAAGGAAGTCGCGGCGGAGCTTGAAAAACTTCACCATCCGCTTCGCTTCTTCCGCTTCCGGCCCCGTTGAGGTCTCGATCCTCTTCACCTCTTCCTCGGCCTTCGCGAGTTCCTTCTTGGCGTATTCGCACTCCGAATTCCAGGCGCGAGCCACGCCCGTGATGCGGGCCGGGGCACCTTCCCGCCGGATCAGTTCCGAGAAGACGACCTGCGCTTCCTCGACCTTCTTGTCGCGTTCCCCCAGTTCGGCCGTCGTCGGGTCGATGAACGTCTCGGACATCGTGAAGTAGTTCGTGCCCCGCGCCAGTTCCGCGTCGTAGAGGGTGTTGAGCAACGATTTCTTCTGGTTGGCATCGGGGCTCTTGTCGAGTTGCGTCTGGATCTGTGCCACCGCGCTCTTCAACTGATTGGCCGCGGCATCGAACAGCGGCCGGGCCTTGGCGGCTTCTTCCTTCTGCTTCTTCTTGGCTTCGTCCACCGCATCCTTGTTGCTGTTGTCTTCGGCCAAGGTGGGCACGTCCATGCGGCGAGCCTTGGCGAGTTGCGACTTGGCATCCAGCGAACTCAAGCGGGCCAGCGAGAGGAACGCCTCCGGCATCCGCGAGTGGCTTGCGTTCTTCGGGTTTCGCACGAAGGTGAGGAAGCCTTCTTTCGCTTCGCCGATCAGGCTGATGCGCGTGCCTTCGTCGGGTTCGTCCACCGCGGCGTCCAACTGGCACTTCGCGCGTTCGAGTGGAACCTGAGACTTGATCGCGTCCGAAACATTGGGCTTCTTTTCGAGTTCTTGAAGGTACTCAAGCGCGAGGTCGGACATCCCCTGTTCGCGGAGCCCACGGACGAGATCGAGCGGATCGGGGGCGCTGGCTTCGGCCGACGGTTGTGCAACCGCCCACGGTAAGGGCGAAATCACTGCCAGAGCGAGCGCGACGAGTGAAGCAGCCGACCAGAGAGAAAGTCGGGACATGGTGTAACGGCTCCAGATTCCGCAGGGCCAGTGCAGGCTTGGACGAACGAGAAGACCGAATGGTTCCGTCGAAGTGATTCTGACCAACCGCGTAAAGAATTCAAGGGGAACGAAACGCGACGACTCTAGGAATGTCGCGCTCCGAGGACTTCGCGGCGCGGCGAAGACCGCGAAATGACGACGACTATCATTTGAAGTGGACCAAACTTCAAAGTGCAGTGCATAAGATGGAACCCATGCTCACACTGACACTCAAAAATGAGCCGACGGTTCCGCTCGAAGCGGAGTGCATCTCTCCGGACGTTGTCGCGCCGCTGGCGTTGGACGCGATCCGCGGGCTCGCGGTCTTCCACGGCAAGCGGCACCTCCGCCTCGACGACTTCTTCACCATCGAAGGCGAGCCTTCGGATCAAATCGAAGTCCACGGCGACACGAGCCGCGTGAAGTGGATCGGTAAAGAAATGACTCGCGGGCACATCCGCGTTCACGGCAACGTCGGCATGCACCTCGGCGGATATATGACGGGCGGCCGTATCGACGTGGCCGGGAACGCGGCCGACTGGGTCGGCGGCGAAATGAGCGGCGGCACCATCCACATTCGCGGCAGCGCGGGCGGCCAACTCGGAGCCGCCTATCGCGGCAGCATCACCGGCATGAACGGCGGCACCATCCTCGTCGAAGGTACCGCCGGCATCGAACTCGGCATGAGAATGAAGCGCGGCCTCATCGCGATCAAGGGAACCGTCCGCGACTTCGCCGGGTTGCAAATGAAGGGCGGCACCATCGTGCTCATGAACGGAGCGGAACTCCGCACCGGTGCGTGGATGCTCCGCGGCACGATC
>JAYTUG010000302.1:0-1730 GCA_043744695.1 Gemmataceae bacterium | reverse complement strand
GAGGTGGAACTGGACGATGGCGAACGCCTCGTGATTCGCCATCCGGGGGTCGCCTTCGGCGGCGGCGCGGCACTGACCATCGATCCGATCGAAGGGGGTTTAGTCGATTTTACTCACGACAAGGTCAAAGCCTTTCACGCGAATTTTCACGAGATCGGATCGTGACGAACGAACAGTTCGCTGCTATCCTTCGCTCCTTTTGCCGTCGCAGGCCGTTTCGCCTATTCGTCATCGAATTCGTGAACGGCAAGACGTTGCGCATTACGCATCCGGAGGGCGTCGCGCCGTTCGCGAAGGTCTGGTTTTTTCGCTCCCCAAAAGCCGAATCCGTCGTTTTCGCCAGTACCTCGGTTTGCCGGCTACTCGATGCCACCGAGGCGGACTCGTGATCCGCATCATCCTTCCCTACCATCTGCGCACGCTGGCGAACGTCGCGGGCGAAGTGTCGCTGGACGTTGCCGCTCCCATCACGCAGCGTGCGATCCTCGACGCATTGGAATCGCAGTATCCGATGCTGCGCGGCACGATCCGCGACCGCGGCACGAGCGTTCGCCGACCGATGATCCGCTTCTTCGCCTGCGAGGAAGACTACTCGAACGAATCGCCGGATGCCCCGCTGCCCGACGCGATCGCTTCGGGGCAGGAAGCGTTTTGGATCGTCGGAGCGATCGCGGGCGGTTAGTGCCGCACCATGAAATTCTAACGTTGCGTGTTGGAATTTCATGGTGTATCATTTGAGTTATGATCGATCGTGCAAGCGACATGGCCCTGGTTCGGACGGCCCTTCGGCGGGCTCGCGTGGTCGCGTTGCTCGGGCCGCGTCAGTGCGGCAAGACCACCTTGGCCCGACGATTCGTTCCGCCCGACTCACGCAACTACTTCGATCTCGAAGACCCGAGGAGCCTAGCCCGCCTCAGCGAACCCGACACGGCCCTCCGTCCGCTCAAAGGGCTGGTCGTCATCGACGAAGTTCAGCGCCGACCCGAACTCTTTCCGCTGCTGCGGGTGTTGGCGGATCGCAAGCCGCTCCCGGCGCGGTTCCTGATCCTCGGCAGTGCCGCGCCCGAACTGTTGAGCCAATCCTCCGAAACTTTGGCGGGACGACTGGAAATGGTAAACCTCGAAGGCATCCGTCTGGGCGATGTCGGAGCGAGTGCCCAGGGGCGGCTTTGGCTGCGCGGCGGATTCCCGCTCTCCTTCACGGCTCGAAGTGAGGCCGACTCCGCGGCGTGGCGCCGACAGTTCCTCCAAACGTTTCTAGAACGCGACGTTCCGCAACTGGGAATTCAGATTCCGGCAATCGCGCTCCGACGATTCTGGAACATGCTCGCTCACTACCACGCCCAGATCTGGAACGCCGCCGAACTGGCGCGAGCGCTCGCCATCAGTGAGCCGACCGTTCGCCGCTACCTCGATCTCATGACGGGCGTCTTCATGCTCCGGCAACTGCCACCGTGGTTCGAGAATCTCGGCAAGCGGCAGGTCAAGGCACCCAAAGTGTACGTTCGCGATAGCGGCCTCCTGCATGCACTCCTGGGAATTGCCGATCGACGGAACCTCGAACTGCATCCCAAGGTCGGCGCATCCTGGGAAGGCTTTGCCATTGAAGAAGTGTTGAAAGCCGTTCGGCCGGATGAGGCCTACTTTTGGGCCACGCATCAGGGAGCCGAACTCGACTTGCTGCTGTTCAAGCACGGCCGGCGAATCGGAGTGGAGTGCAAGCGCATGGA
>JAYTUG010000301.1:0-6634 GCA_043744695.1 Gemmataceae bacterium | reverse complement strand
GCCTGGATGATGATGTCGATGGCGGAACTGATCTGCTGCCGCATCGCTTTCACGGGCAGTTCGAAGCCGCCCATCATGATCATGGTTTCGAGGCGGGTCAGTGCTTCGCGCGGCGTATTCGCGTGGAGCGTGGCGAGCGAACCGCCGTGGCCGGTGTTCATGGCTTGGAGCATGTCCAAGGCTTCCGAACCGCGGACTTCGCCGATGATGATGCGTTCGGGCCGCATGCGCAAGGCGTTTCGCACGCAATCGCGGGTACTCACGGCACCCTTGCCTTCGATGTTCGGCGGCCGCGTTTCCAGACGCACCACGTGATCCTGTTGAAGCTGCAACTCGGCGGCGTCTTCGATCGTGACCACGCGTTCGTCCGAAGGGATGAAGCTGGACATCGTGTTGAGGAGCGTCGTCTTACCGCAACCGGTGCCGCCGCTGATGAGGATGTTGAGGCGCGACTTGATGCACGCCTCCAGGAGCATCGCCATTTCCGGCGTGAAGGCTTTGTAGTTGAGCAAGTCTTCGAGCTTGAGCGGGTTGGCACCGAAGCGGCGAATGCTCAAGCTCGGGCCGTCCAGCGAGATCGGCGGGATGACCGCGTTCACGCGGGAGCCGTCCGGCAAGCGGGCGTCCACCATCGGGCTCGTCTCGTCTACGCGCCGCCCGACCTTCGACACGATGCGGTCGATGATCTGCATCAAGTGGTCGTTGTCGCGAAACTTGACCTCGGTCTTCTCCAGCTTACCGCGGCGTTCCACGTACACTTTGAACGGGCCGTTCACGAGAATATCGCTGATCGTCGGGTCTTTGAGCAGGATTTCGAGCGGGCCGAAGCCGAGCGTTTCATCGAGGACTTCCTCGATGAGCTTCTCGCGCTCGATCCGGTTGAGCAGCGGGTTCTCGGTGTCGCACAGGTGTTCGATCACGCGGCGGATGTCGCGCCGCATGGCATCGGACGACAGATCGCGAACGCGGGTGAAATCGAGGCGTTCCACGAGTTTCGAGTGAATCTGGCGCTTGAGTTCCTCGAAATTCTTGGCGTTGTTCGATCCGCCGGCGCTGCTGGGGCTGGTGAGCCGCGAAATGCCGCTGGCCCCGCCGCCGTGGCTCAGGTTGTTGAGTTTCGAGATTCCCTGTTGAAGCCGGCTCATCGGTGACCCTTCGCGATCGGTATTGTTTCCAGTTGCAAACAACGGGAGACAATTACTCTCTAGCACGAGAATTACCGTTTGCTGAAGAAGCCCCATTTCCCGGAGCGAACATCGGCTCCGGAGCTGACGGGTTTGCCGTAAAGTGCTTGAGCCAAGCCGTTGATGCTCAGCTGGGCTTTGCTCTTGGGAGCCTGAATTACCAGCGGTTGCCCCGAAACGCGGGAAGCGATCACCGCCTTCGGATCGTTCGGCACCTGCCAAAAAATCGGCTTCCCGATCACTTCCTCGGCCTTTTTCAGGCTGATGCCCTCTTCCACGCTCTCGGCACCCTGGCGATTAATCACCACCCGTACCTTGTCCGCGAGGTTGTCTTCCTGACCGAGGCTGTGAACGAGGCGGACCACATTTCGCAGGCTCGAAAGCTCCAGCTGGGCCGTGAGAAGGATGAGGTCCGCCATGCGCAGGGCCATGAGGTCCGTCGGCAAGAGCGACTTGCTCAAGTCGAGAACGAGGTGCGTGTAGCTGATTTTGAGAAGGTTCAGGATTCGCTCGACGTGCCCCTCGTGGATCGAGGCGACTTCGGAGATTTCCAGCGGATGCCGCAGAATCGAGAGGTTGCTCGGTTCGTGCTTGGCCATCGCCCGCTTGAGGAAGTTCATGTCGAGTCGTTCGATGTTCCGCGCCAGATCCGAGATCGAGATGTTCTCCACACCGCTGACTTCGAGCGCGATGTCGGCGTCGCCCAGTGCGAGGTCGAGATCGATGAGTGCGACGGCGTTGGACGGATCGGAGGCGAGGGTTGCGGCGAGGTTGACGGCCAGGGTCGTGGTGCCGACGCCGCCGCGCGAGCCGAGCACCGCGATCATGCTCGAAGAACCGGCGGTTCGCGTGGTCGAGCCTTGCATCTGCTCGGGGCCGCCACTTTCACCAAGTGCGCGGCGAAGGGCCGTGAGCATGTCTTCCAACGAAACCGGATGCGTGAGGAAGTACTTCGCCCCCTTCTGAAGCGACATCAGCAACGCCTGATGATCGTGGCTGATCGTGAGGATGGGCAGCTTGGGGTTCTCGGCCGAGAGTTGGCCGATCATCTGAAGCGCTTTGGTCTTGTCGCCGTCGAGGGCGACGATCGCCAGGTCCGGCATCGACGTTTGAATCACGTCGAAGAAGTATTCGTAGCGGGCACACTCGGCTTCGAGCCAGACGAAATCCACGCCCAGGAGCAGCGTCCGGAGGGATTCGCGGGTCGATTCGGTCGGGTCGACAATCGCAATGCGTTGCATGGGTCCACCGAAACTCAGGGTGTATCGTCGGGGTGTCAATCGGCGAACCGCCGGACTTTGCCGGCGGTTCGAGGGTTGTTTCTCTTCCACCTCTCCCCGCTGGGGAGAGGGTAAGCGTGAGTCACTTCGGAATCGCGTCGGGCGATTCCTCGGATGGCGGAGCCACCGGCAACTGCGGAAGCACCACGTTGGCACTGGGCGCTTCCGGCATGGCTGGGGCCGTCGGCAGCGTCGCGGGTAGCGAAGCCGGAGCCATCGGTTCCGAAGCCAAGGGCAAATTCACCACGGGCATCGAACTCGGCGGCGCAGTCGGCAGCGGGAAGCCCGCGGCTCGACCCGCGATGGCATGGCCCGCCGGGGCGACGCAACCGCTCGTACCGCAGCTAGCGCCGGCCTGTCCGACTGGCCCGGTGCAGAGGTTCCCGACGCAGGGGAAGTTCGCCACGCTCGGGTCGCACTTGTAGGCGGCGTTGTAGCAGCGGCCGTTCCACACCTTGCGTTGGCCGCGGGGCGCTTCCAGGATGCCTTCCAAGAATAGTTCATAATCGTCGGGGCTGCGGGTCTCGCGGCCCGGAAGTCGGCGAGGAACCTGATTGCAGTCCATCGCGGCGACCAGCCGCGGCGTGACCAGGATTACGAGTTCAGTCTCGCGTTCCTCATGTCGGACGCTGCTGAACAGAGTGCCGACGAAGGGTAGGTCGCCGAGTACGGGCACGCGAGAAGCCGTGGCCGCAACACTGTTTTGGATCAGGCCGCCGATCGCGTAGGTTTGGCCCGATTCGAGCATCACGGCACAGCGGACCTGCTGGTCGGTGAAGCCGGGTGTCGGCGAACCGTTGATCACGATCCCGAGCCCGAAGTCGACAGCCGTGATCCGTGGGTTGATTTCCAACCAGATCTGGCCGTTTCCATAAACGATGGGAAGCACCTCGAGCTCAGTGCCGAATGGGACCAATTGCGAGCCGGGGCCAGAGATCCCGCTCGTCGAGCTGACGGTTGCCTGTTGACCGCCGGCCCGGAAGAACGCGGGGCGTCCGGTTTGTGTCACGACTCGCGGCTCGGCGAGAAATTTCGCGACCCCTTCGGTCCGCAGTGCCTGTAGCGCCGTCGCGAGCTGAGCAGGGGCGATACCGAGTTGCAGATTCGCGGATGGGCTCACCCCAGCGACCCCCACTCCTCCTGTCGGCGGTAGGATTAGACCGCTCACAATGCTCCTGAACTGAGCAGTTGTGCCACCCACGCTAAAGTCGAAACCGCGGGAACGAATCTCGGAGCGGTTTACCGACGCGATCACCACGTCGATTTGGACCTGCTGCACGCCGCCGACCTGGATGGCGTTGATGACGTTGCTCGCGGTGCCGCCGACCTGGCTGTTGGCGAGCCGAGCGATGATGTCCGCGTCTTGCGGGCTGGTCACGTAGCCGCTCAGGATCACGACCGTGCCGACGCCGGGCGTCACTTCCACGTTCGCAGTCGGCACCGTCCGCTTGATCAGGCTTCGCAGCAATTCGTAGTCGGGCTGCACGATTACGTCGAAGTCCAGCCGCGGCTTGTCCTTCAACACGATGCTCAGGCGAGCGAGGCCCGGCGCGCGACCCGTGAGGAGCAGAATGCTGGGGTTGTTCTGATCGAGGCGAACCTGAAGCACGGATTCGTTGCTGATCAGAATATCCGTGGGGATTTCGCCCTTGGGAAGCTTCGGGTCGAAGCGGACGAGTCCGCCGACTGGCACGACCAGCGCGCCGGTCTTGGTATCGACTCTCACGTCCCCAACAGTGGGGGGCGGTGGTGCTGCTGACTGAGCAGCGGGGGGTTGGCCGTTGGCGGCGGCCCCGGCCAGTCCGGCGGCCAGGACGAGTCCCGCGAATACTCGGGGCCATCGGGCGTGGGTTGTCGGGTGCATCCGTTCACCTCTCCTCGCGTAAGGGACGTCGAACCGTCCCGATTCAGGTCTGAAAAATCGTCAGCTTCGTCCTCGCGATCCGTGCGAAGACTCACTGTTGGCGATCGAATCGAGCCGCCATCGGCTCCCAAACTAATCCACCTTCTCGGGCGTCGGGGCGGTCTTGGGCTTCTGGTTCGGGTTCACTTCACCCTGCAGCTTCCATTCGCCCGCCGCCACTTCCTCGTAGCGGAAGTGCTTCGTTCCCGTGGCCGTGTGAATCGCGATGTCGCGGGTCTTCTTCACGTCCACGGTCTTGTCGCTCGGTCCGGGCTTCGGCAGGCTGAACTCGTCCCGCGGCGGGGCCTTGGGTTCCGCGCTTCCGAACAGCGACTTCGTGACCCACTGTCCCTTGCCGAGACCGTGGCGAAGCACCAGCTTGTCGCCGGCCAACGCGGCCAGGTCCGTCACGGCGTCCGCAGCCAAATCCTTCGGAAGCTCGATCAATTTGAACTTCTCGGCAATCAGGTCGCCGGTGATCTGCGTGCCGGCCGCGATCTCTTCGATGGCCGCGGGAACCTTGACCATTTCGATCTTCGAGGTACTCGGTGCGGGCGTGGGAGCCGCCATCGGGTTCTCCGACACCGGATCCTTCCTGTTGATCACGGCTTCGCCCGCGGGATCCGCCAGCTTGGCCGGGTTCTTGTTGTCTTGCAGCAACTTCATCACTTCGTCGATCTTGTAGCCCTTGTCGTTCTCGTTCACGGGCTCTTCCGGGTTGCGGAGGAGCAAGCTCATGTCGCAGCTGCGGGCCTTAGCCAACACGAGCAGCAAGGCTTGCTTGCGATCCACGGCGAACGACACCATGCTCAGCGACTGATGCACGCCACCCTCCGCTGTTTGGACCTTGCCATCGACGGCCAACACCAGCATGTTCACGAGAATCGGCAGAACGGTGAGGCTGTTCTCCAGGCGAACGCTGGCGAGCACGTCGACCTTCGAGCCCGGCCCGACGAACCCGGCCACGGCCTGCCCCAGGCTGATCGGCAGAGTCGCCATGCTCATGCCCGTTGGGATGCTGATGATGGCACCCTTGGTCACGTCGCTCTTGTTGATCATTTCATCGATGCGAACCGTGCGCGTGAGCCGCTTCTCGAGGAGTTCTTCCTCGTTCTCGATGATCGTCGTGGGCAGGGAATCTTTCGAGATCGTCTTCCGCTTGATGGCGGTCTTCAGATCTTCGCGGGTCAGTTGGGTGCCCACCTGTAAATCCTTGGCGGCGACGATCACTTCGACCTTCTCGACCGGCTTGGCGCTCATTTGGCTGGTCAGGAAGGCGGCCACCAGGCCGCACCCGACTGCCACCACCATTAACACGATGTTCTTCTGTTTCATGGGTGCGACCTCGTGGAGTAGTTGGACTCGGACATCCGGGGGCTCGTCACCGCGATGGGTGCCGGCCTGAAACCCGTTGTTGCTCGGTTCGTCGCGCCGCCGGGCGGCGCGGAGTACTGTCCGGTTACGGCGATTTCTGCGGGCCTGCCCCGTTTGCCGCCTATCCGAACCCTAGCGGATCATCCCGCCTTGTGCGGAGTAACGATTTTGATTCCCCGAGGTAAGATTCGACATCGGGGGTGCAGTTCCTTCAATCTTTCCTGCGGTATCGACTGTACCGATGTTTCGCAGGTTATCGGTTCTGTGCAATTGCCGGATCGTCGGATGCGAGTCCACGACCCGGAGCTTGCCCAAACTATCAATTCAACACGAGCATCCACCAAAGGTAGAGCACGAATCCGACGCAGAGCGGAATTCCGTAGGGGAGCTTCACCCAGCGGTCGCGTCGTTCCTCGGCTCGCTTGGCGGCCTGGAGCGGGTTACCGGTCGCGAATAGCTGGAGGTCCATCATGATTTCGCCGAGCGTGCCGGCGTTCTGTTTGAACTGGCGGCGGAGCAGGATCATGATGAGGCCGAAGAAGCCTCCGACGACCGCCCCGAAGCAGAAGGCCCAGAAGACGACGCCGATGGCGTGCAGGCCGGTCGGACCCGCGGTGCCGAAGAAGGCACCGGCCCAGGCTCCGAAGCCCATCTGCATTTTCACGTCGCCTTCGCCAACGCCGCGGATGGCGAGCATCGGGAAGAGCAGTGCGAAGCCGGCGAGCGTTCCCAAGAATGCGGTGGCGAAGCCGCCGGAACCGCTATCGATGGAGATGCCGGCATCGTGGAGTAGACCCAGGGTCCAGCCGCTGAGTATGAGTGGCAGCGTGACCCAGTTGGGAACCTTGAGCGCCCAGCCGTCGATGAACGCGGCCAGGACCATGCCCAGGCAG
>JAYTUG010000300.1:0-6636 GCA_043744695.1 Gemmataceae bacterium | reverse complement strand
CAACGAAAGATCACCGTCGAGAGCCTCGACCTCGTCTCGCAGCTCCGACCCGACGTTCAGGTCTTCAGCGAGCTGCTCATTCAATATCCGGTTCCAGGCGAAGATCCCGACGAACCGGCCCGCGTGGTGCCGGACACCATGGTGATCGTGTGGCCAACGCCGCTGGCCCCGCTCAAGGCGTTCCACACGCCCCTTCATAAGGCTCGACCGACGCTGGTCATGGAGTACGTGTCCCAGAGCAACCGGCGGAAGGATTACGAAGAAAACTACAAGAAGTACGAACGCGATCTGAAGGTGCCGCACTATCTGGTCTTCGATCCGGAGAAGCAGGACTTGACGGTGTTCCACCTCACTCGCCGGAAGTACGTCGCGATCGAAGTCAACGGTGCGGGGCGGCTGGCCATTCCCGATCTGGAACTGGAAGTGTCGATTCTGGATCGTTGGGTTCGCTTCTGGCATCGCGGCAAGCTGCTGGCGCTGCCGGGCGAGTTGTTGAACCAATTGAACGCGAAGGACGATCAACTGTCTGCCTCGCAGGAGCAACTGCGAATGGCTGAGACCGAGATCAACCGATTACGCGAAGAACTGGCGAAGACAAAGGCACAAGAGAAATGACGGCGCCGGAACTCGTGTGTGCCGCGATTGCGAGATACCCTCACGTCACAATTGGTCCCGAATGAAGCTTTCAAGCGGCCGATTCTATTCTCGCCGGTCGGCTAGCTAGCCAGAAGCAGGCTGCCGCCCCCACACCTGTGTCCGCCGTCAACCCACCGAGAAGCAACCACCAGAATACCTGCTCGCCTCGAAACGTTATCAAGAGGAGGAGGCACAGCACGCCGAGGGCGGCGATAAAACTGAGGAGGTAGGCGAACAGCTTGGCCGGTGTCCGGCCCGGTTGCTTCCACCGATACAGTGACCAGATCAGCCCGGCCGTCGCCCCAACAACCGCTCCGCAGGGACTGCCGAAAAAATAGAGGACAAACCCGAGCGAGTTAAAACCTTCTCCGGGCTTCGGTGGGAACAATCGAGGTTGGATCCATTCTTCGAAGATAGCCGTGCCGAGGAAAAACAGTCCTGCACCCGCGATGGCCGCTGCCAAAGTCCAGCCGAAAATGCGAAGCACCGTTCACCTCGATTCGCCATCCCGATGGGACGGTATTAGATCAGGGGGCCGGGTCTCCTTGGCGGTACCCTGCTCACGCCTGGCGGTACTCGACGAGAATTGGTCACACCTGCATTTTGCACACACAGCACCGGTTGTCAATCGCGAAGCCGCAAGCGGCGTACCGCTCGCCACTCCCTTCCGCCTCCCTTACAATCACGTCACTACCCTCGTCCGGAGCCTCTCCATGCCCACGAATGCACCGCTCAATCGCAAGCTCCGCATGGGACTCATCGGAGGTGGACAAGGTGCCTTCATCGGCCGCGTTCACGCCACCGCGGCCGTGTTGGACAATCGCGCGGCGCTCGTCGCCGGGGCACTCTCCTCCGATCCCAAGAAGGCCAAGGACTCCGCTGCCGACTACGACATCCCGCTCGACCGCGCCTACGGTTCCTACAAGGAAATGGCCGAGGCCGAAGCCAAGCGGCCGGACAAGGTCGATTTCGTTTCGGTCGCGACGCCGAACCACACGCACTTCGAGATCTCGAAGACGTTCGCCGAGGCCGGGTTCAACGTCGTTTGCGATAAGCCGATGACCTTCGACTTTGCCCAGGCCGAGGAACTGCTCGAGGTCGTCGAGAAGGCGGGCATCGTCTTCGCCGTCACGCACAACTACACGGGCAATCCGCTCGTGAGGCAGGCCCGCGAGATGGTGCTCTCGGGCGAACTCGGCGAGATCAACGCCATTCGTTCCAGCTACATCCAGGGCTGGCTTCGCACGCGGCTCGAATCGGACAACCAGAAGCAAGCCGCGTGGCGAACCGACCCCTCGAAGAGCGGTGCGGCCGGTTGCTTCGGCGACATCGGCACCCACGCCTACAACCTCGGCCGCTACATCTCGGGCCTGCTTCCCCAGCAAATCTCCTGCGTGTTGAAGACATTTGTCGAGGGCCGCAAGCTCGACGATTACGGCACCGCCGTGATCCGCTACGAGAACGGGGCGCTCGGCACCGTGACCGCGAGCCAGATCAGCCACGGTCGCGAGAACGATGTGATCGTCGAAGTCGACGGCACCAAGGCTTCGCTCGAATGGCACCAGGAGAACCCGAACCAACTCTTCGTTCGCAAGAACGGTGAGGCCATGAAGACATACACGCGCGCCGGTGGGCCGTACCTCGCGCCGGCCGCGGTCGCTGCCGGCCGCATTCCCGCCGGCCATCCGGAAGGCTATCTCGAAGCCTTCGCCAACATCTACACGGCCACGTTCGACGCCATCACCAAGCGGGCGAACGGCGACAAGTTCGAAACCGTGAATACCGTTTATCCCAACATTTACGACGGCGTCGAAGGCATGCTGTTCATCGGGCAGTGCGTGCAAAGCAGCAAGGAGAACGGTGCCTGGTTACCTTTCCAGTTTGCGAAGAGCCGGAAGTGATGCTCAGGGATTGGCTGCGGTTCGGATGTCGCCGGCACGTTGCGTGACGCCGATGCGATCGAGGTACTCGCAGAGCGGCACGGCGAACTTGCGCGTCGTGCCGAGCCAGTCGCGAATCTCGGCCACGGTCGCACCGGGAACGAGCTTTAAGCGTTCGAGTACCGTTCGACGCATCGCGGCTTCCACATCCGCGTGAAGGAACAGTTCCTCCGTCACTTTCACGAGCAATCCCTCGGCCACGGCGACCTCGAAGATGTCCTGGAGGGCCGCGGCGTTGCCCCCGGCCTGGTTGGCGAACTCCTTCGGTTCCGGAGGCAGACATCCAGCCGCGGCGTGGGCCTCGACGATGCGATCCTTGAGCTTGCGCTGGTTCGCGCTGAGCTTCGGTTTGAAGTCGGCGCGAGCGATGCGGCGCGAGTCGCCGACGAGCTTCTTGGCCGCGAGCAAGCGACCGACTGCAGCCTGAATCAAATCGGGATTGCCGATGTAATCGAGCTTGAGCGATAGTTTCAGCCTATCGTGATTCGTGGCCAGAGGATTGTCGGCGTGCAGTTCCGCGAGCGCCTCCAGGATTCGCGTTTCGAGTTCCGCACTTCGATCCGGATGCAGCAAGACCCGGCGATGCCCGAAGGACAATTCGACGAGCCGGCCTTGGTGTGCGAACGCTTCCGCCTGCTCCGGCGCGAGCCCGGCGTCGCGAATGAGATCGAAAGCGACGAGGCCGTCGAACCCCGCGAACCAAGCCGCTGCGAGCCCGCGAACGCCCGCATCCTCGCTCCAGAGCTTCTCGATGCGTTCGAGCGATTCGAGATGTCGGCGGCGAACTTTCCTTCCGACCGGTTGCAGTACTTGCCCCCCGCCGAGGGTGTGTTCCGCCGAGGAATCGCGCAGCACGAACGGCTGACCCCACACGCACGCGACGGGCTCTTCGAGAAAGAGTTGCCCGAAGCCCCACGCGCCGGGTTCGACGCGGTCGCAGTCGAGCAGTGAGACCGTGGCCATCACCTCGGCGGTGCCGATATGCAGACGCATCGGCAGTCGATGTTTGATGGGTCGATGGAACTCGGCGGATGCAGTGAGCCGGACCGTGAGTACTTTGCTGGGAAGGAGGTAGCCGGGTGCGGCGAGTTCCTGGCCGCGATGAACGCGTTCGTGCGGCACGCCGGCGAGGTTGATCGCGGCCCGCTGCCCGCGATGCGCTTCCTCCACCGAGGCACCGTGATTGTTCAAGCCGCGCACGCGGACTTTCTCGATGGAACCATCGCTTGTGTGCCAGTCGAGTTCGTCGCCGACCTTGACTGAACCGGAAGCGATGGACCCCGTGACCACGGTGCCGTGCCCCTGCACCACGAAGGCGCGATCGATGGCGAGCCGGAACAACTCATTCGCGGTTCGCTCCACAACCTTTCCGCTTGCTTCCGCGAGTGCCACTTTCAACTCGGCGAGGCCGCTGCCCGTACGTGCCGACGTGAAGACAATCGGTGCCTCGGCGAGGAACGAGTCCTTCACCAGATCGCGCACTTCGAGTTCGACCACGGCACGCGTCGTGTCGTCCACGAGGTCGGCCTTGGTCATGGCGATGACGCCGTTCCGCAGGCCGAGCAGTTTGAGAATCTCGAGGTGTTCGCGGGTTTGCGGCATGACGGAGTCGTCCGCCGCGACTACGAGAAGGGCGAGGTCGATACCGGTGGTCCCGGCGAGCATGTTCTTGATGAAGCGTTCGTGGCCGGGCACGTCGACGATGCCGAGGCGGGACTCCCCGAGATCGAGGTGGGCGAAGCCGATGTCGATGGTGATGCCGCGGGCGCGTTCCTCGGGGAGGCGATCGCAATCGATGCCGGTGAGCGCCTTCACGAGCGAGGTCTTCCCGTGATCGATGTGCCCGGCCGTGCCGAGAATGAGATCGCGTGGCATGAAGGGATTATACTTAGATGTCCGGACGCCATCGGGGAATGGAATTGCTCGGGAAGCGAACTTTCGAGAATCTTTGACGCGCCCGAACCGATTCGGGCTACCGGAACTCCCTCCGTTTAGCTAGGATGATCTCTCGGGCCTCGGGGTGTAGCTCAGTCTGGTAGAGCGCCTGGTTTGGGACCAGGAAGTCGTCGGTTCAAATCCGGCCACCCCGACTGATTGGAAAAGAAGCCCATCGGCGATAGCGTCGATGGGCTTTTTCTTTGGAATCAAACCTTCCTGCTATATTCAAGGCGGGATAAAAGCCATCGGTGTCAGCCGCGACAACTGTCCGACATCAGCGATCATCCAAAGACGAGACTGACGTATGGCGAGCCGCTGGGAAAAACAAGCATTGGAGCAAGTGGTCAAGAAGCTCGATCCCCTCGCGGTAGGTGGAAGAAGTATTCGCTTCGCAGGGATAGACGCACGCGTTTTCGATGCCCGGCCGGATGCACATTCCGAACCGATAGCGTCGGTATGCCGCGAACTTTACGAATCGTTACAGCGGGCCGCGCAAGCCGATGGGCGCCTGGCACCAGAGGCTCCGCTGGTGAAGAACTGGATCTTATCCGCAGACATCTACTCGCCGAAGTTAAGGCGTTTCATTGAAATCGACGAGACGCAACACTTTTCGAGGATAAGGCTCACTCGGCTACTGGCCAATCGGGCCGAGCTTTGGGGACCGCTCTACGTTGCCAGCTTCTGGGACCGAGTCTACCCCCGACTGGCAATGAACCCAAGAAGGGACCTCGATCCGCCGTACCGCGATGAAGCTCGGGCCTTCCGGGATGAAATGCGCGAAAGGCTTCCGGTAGTTTACGGATTGGGCCGCACAATTCGGTTGGACGAATTCACCTTGAAACAGGCTGGGATCGAAGCGGTTGGTGACCTTGTGCTTCAGCTCGTTGAAAACGAGGAATTCGATGGGAAATCCGAACGCAACTCAGACTCATCCGCAGGATCCGTTCGCGGGCGACGGCCCGCAGTCCGTTAGCTGCCAATGGTTGAGTCAGCAGGACGAGGAAAGGGCGAAGTCGGCTGAGATTATTCGCTTGATCGTAGACGATCAGCGGGGCCACTGTGACGCCTGGGCCAATGACGTTTACCAACGGCACTTTCTGCGCGAAGTGCAGGACTTCATCCGGCCGACGAATGCTGTTCTCGTTACCGACGCTGGCTCGATCAAGGCGTACATCCAACCGCTTTCCGCGACCGTGGAGTCGTTACGTTCGGGGCTAACGGCCTTGGGAGCAACTCTTTCGCGGGTCGATTTGGGGCAGATGGAAATGCTTCTTGGCGTCGACGGCTGCGTTGCTGGCCGGACGACGCACCTCCAAACCGTGGTTCACCTCCAAGGGCAGCGTCAGGTTTCCCTGAGAAGCGCGACGATCAAGCTGTATCCAGCCGGGGCCGAGAGCGAGTCCCTCATCGGCTGGCACTTTTGCAGCACCGAGGGACGAATACCCGATGAATTGGCCTTAGGACGCCGCGTCCAAACTTCAGTTGGGGCGATTCTCGTCCTCGTCTGCAACGACGCGGCCATCTTCTCGGCCCGGTCGCGGTCCAATCTGCGCGATCCACTCAAACTGTCGATTCGCCAGCACTTCTTGGATCGGGCCAACATCGAGCCGATACCGTCCTACATCCTGATTGCCACGCACTGGAATTCCAGTCGGTCCGGCGAGTCGTTCCGTCAAGCTGCCTCTTACCTGAACGCAGAGACCGGAGCGACCGTAGTGATTACGACGCGGGCTCCACGGGACGAGCTTGCATCCGTTGCCAGCCGCTTCGGAATCGTTGGACCGCGGAGCGAAAAGGTAGCGACGCTTTTGGTTCGGGACACACTATGACCGTCGCATCCTGAAGTCGCCGTAAGTGGTCTTCCCACCCCAGATGCCGGACAGGCGCTCATTTCAGTGGAGAAGAGGGGAATCGAACCCCTGACCTCCTGCTTGCAAAGCAGGCGCTCTACCAGTTGAGCTACTTCCCCGCTTGTCGGTTCAGCCATCGCGAAGCCGCAAGCGGCTCAAACAGTGCGCGTACTTGGATTCGAACCAAGGACCTCAGCTTTATCAGAGCTGCGCTCTAGCCAACTGAGCTATACGCGCGAAGCCAATCCCTTCAAACACAAAAGCCAAACCGA
>JAYTUG010000299.1:0-6638 GCA_043744695.1 Gemmataceae bacterium | reverse complement strand
AGCGAAAGATCGACCAGTTCCAGCCCGAATTCCTCGGCCAAGACCGGAAGCAGTTGCTGTTCCTTGATGAAGCCTTTATCGATGAGCGTCTGATGCGGCGGCACATCCGAAGCGACCGAGATCGCATCCGAGGCACGCTGGCGGTCCGCTTCCGGAAGCAGCCCACGATCGACGAGCGTCTTGAGAAGCTGCATGGGTGTTGGCTCGGGCGGCGGAACGCAAGAAAACTAAAGAGTAACCGATTCTAAGGGTTAAAAATGAGAATCTCCTGAATCTGGAGAAGCGGGAGCGGGTGCGAGCCGTTGAATCCGCTATCCCGTCCTGCGGATTGAGGCGATTAAAGGGGCCGTGCGGGTCGGTTCAAGCAATCAGTTTCTGGACGATCTTGCCGTGGACGTCGGTGAGGCGGAAGTCGCGGCCCTGGGAACGGTAGGTGAGCTTCTCGTGGTCGAGGCCGAGCAGGTGGAGGATCGTCGCGTTCAGATCGTGAACGTGAACCTTGTCTTCGACGGCGTTGAAGCCGAGGTCGTCGGAAGACCCGAGTACGGTGCCGGGCTTCACGCCGCCGCCGGCCATCCAGATCGAGTAGCAATTCGGATGGTGATCGCGACCGTCGTCGCCGCCTTGAACCATGGGCGTGCGGCCGAACTCGCCGCCCCAGATCACGAGCGTGTCTTTCAACATTCCGCGCTGCTTCAGATCCTTCACGAGTGCGGCGGCGGCCTTATCGGTCTTGCCGCACTCGGCTTTCAGGCCAGCGGTGAGCCCGCCGTGGTGGTCCCAGGCTTCGTGGAAGAGTTGAACGAATCGGACGCCGCGTTCGACGAGTCGTCGCGCGAGCACGCAGTTGGTCGCGAAGCTCGGCTTGCCCGGTTCTGCCCCGTACATTTCGAGCGTCTTTGCGCTTTCCTTGCTCAGGTCCATGAGTTCCGGGGCGCTCGTCTGCATGCGGCCGGCCATCTCGTAGGAGTTGATGCGCGCGGCAATGTCCGGGTCGCCGACGATGCCGAGTCGCTTCTCGTTGAGCGCCTTGATGGCGTCGAGGGAATCCTGCTGCATCGCGCCGTCGATGCCCGGCGGATTGGAGAGGAAGAGCACGGGGTCCCCGGCGGAGCGGAAGTACGTGGCGGCGTGCGAGGTGGGCAGGAAGCCGGAGCCCCAGCAGGAGTTGCCGCCGCTCGGGCCCTTACTGCCGGACGAGAAGACGACGAAGCCGGGCAGGTCCTTGGATTCGCTACCGAGGCCGTATGTGACCCAGGCACCGGTACTCGGCCGACCGAATTGCTGGCTGCCGGTGAGTGCGAATATCTGGGCCGGGGCGTGGTTGAACGCGTCGGTCGTCATCGACTTCACGATGGCGATGTCGTCCACGACCTCGCCGAGGTGCGGCAGCAGTTCGCCGAGTTCGGTGCCGTTCTTGCCGAATTTCTTGAACTGAAACTTCGGGCCGAGCAGCTTGGAGTTCGGGTTGATGAACGCGGCACGATAGTTCTTGAGGAGTTCGGGCGGCGGCAGCGTGCCGTTGAACTTCGCGAGTTGCGGCTTGTGGTCGAACAGTTCGAGGTGGCTCGGCGCTCCGCCCATGAAGAGATAAATGACGCGCTTGGCCTTGGGGGCGAAGTGCGGCGCGGGCTTCGCAACGGCACTCTCGTTGAGCAAGGAGTTGAGTGCGATCGCGCCGAGGCCGACGCTGCAATCGCGAAGAAACCACCGGCGAGCGAGGAGATTCGGGATCATCGGGAAGTCTCGACGAAAGTTTCGGATGCGCCACGACCTCGACGAAGGGGGGCTCTTTAGTTCCCTCTCCCGTCTCTCAGAATCTCACGCGCGGCGTTCATGCCGCAGGCACCCATGACGCCTCCGCCGGGGTGGGTTGCCGCACCGCACATGTACAAGCCCCGCACGGGTGTGCGGTAGTTCGCGTAGCCCGGAGCCGGACGCAAGCTGTACATGTTCGACATCGACATCGATCCCTGCATGATATTGCCGCCCGTGATGCCCCACAACCGCTCCATGTCCGGCGGCGCGATCACCATCCGATGCAGCACCGATTTCTTGAAGTTCGGAGCGTACTCGTTCAGGATGTCGAAGCAGCGGTCCGCGAAGCGGTCGCGTTCCGCGTCCCACGTCGTGCCCTTGAGTGCGTAGGGGGCGTACTGCACGAACATGCTCAAGATGTGCTGGCCGGGCGGGGCGAGCGTGTTGTCCAGCGCCGTGGCCATCGTGCATTCGAGCATCGGATTCGCGGAGGTTTTGCCGTACTTCGCGTCGTCGTAGGCGCGTTCGATGTAGTCCATGTCCGGGCAGATATGCATGGTGCCGTGGTGCTGCGGGCCGATGCCGGTGCCGGGTCGTGCCGTAAATTGTGGCGGCTCGGAGAGCGCCGCGTTAATCTTCACCGTCGCCGAGGAATAATCGATCCGTTTCACTTGAATCAGAAACTCGGCGGGCAAATCCTTCGGGTCCATGAGCTTCACGAAGGTCACGTTCGCATCGGCTCCGGAGATCACGCGCTTCGCCAGGAACTCGGTGCCGTCTTTGAGCGCGACCCCGGTCGCCCGGCCGTCCTTCACGAGAATGCGACCCACGTCCGAATTGGTGCGAATCTCCGCGCCGCGAGCCTTGGCCGCCGCTGCGATGCTGTTGGAAACCATGCCCATGCCGCCGCGAACGTAGCCCCAGACACCGCGTACGCCATTGCATTCGCCCATCACGTGATGGAACAGTACGTACGCCGTGCCAGGATGCGATGGCGGCGCGAAGGCACCGATCACGGCATCGGTGGCGATCGTCGACTTGAGTTGGTCCGATTCGAACCAGCGATCGAGGATGGGCCGCGCCGCACCGGTGAGAATCTCGATGGCCTCCGTGGCGACTTGCTTGCCGAGGCCGCGGAAGCCCCAGCCGGTCTTGGCGAGCTTCCACAAATCGCCGACGCGATTCGAGAACAGATCGGGAGGCGTCTGCGTCAGCATCGGCTCCAGAAAGTCCGCGACGCGGGTGAGCATCGCCTCGTACTTCGGATAATTCTCCGCGTCCTTCGGGCTGAATTTCGCGATCTCCTTCAACGTCATCTGCTGATCGGGGCCCATCATCAAGTAGCGGCCATCCGGGTACGGCGTGAACGACGACGGCGAACGCGGCAGCATCTCGAAGCCGTGCTTCTTCAGTTCCAGGTCGCGGATGATCTCGGGCCGCAGTAGACTGTTGACATACGCGGCCGTCGAGACCTTGAACCCCGGCCAGAGTTCCTCCGTGATGCAACAACCGCCGACGATGTCGCGGCGTTCCAAGACGACTACCTTGTACCCGGCCTTCGCCAGATACGCGGCCGTGACGAGCCCGTTGTGACCGGCTCCGATGATGATCGCATCGTGTGTGCTCGGCATGGCTAGAACCGCTGAACCGTGGGAATGTCTGTCTACAGACTCAGACGGCGAGTGAACAACGAAAAGCTCCACCCGCTTCCCGAGAATTGTTCTTGCCTGTTGCTTCGGGGTGCGGTTGCCGATTAGAATAGTCCTACCCGCCAAGATACCCGAGGGCCCGCGCCCTCCGGCTCGCCAGGATCATGGAGTTCCGCCCGATGTTCACCGTTCTCGGTTCGAGCCACCGCTACTGCGATGGAATCAGCCGCCGAAACTTCTTGAAGGTCGGGGCGCTCGGTGCCGGTGGCCTCACCTTGCCGGGGCTCATGCGGGCCGAAGCGGCCAGCGGCAAGAAGACGCACAAATCCGTCATCATGGTCTACCTCACCGGCGGGCTCGCCCATCAAGACACCTTCGATTTGAAGCCGAAGGCACCGGCCGAAGTGCGCGGCGAATTCAAACCGATTCCCACGAACGTGACCGGCGTTCAGTTCGGCGAACACCTCCCGCGGCTCGCCTCGTGCATGGATAAACTCGTCGTGGTGCGCTCGCTCGTGGGCCAGCGCGACGAACACAGTTCGTGGCAAATGTACACCGGCACGACGATGGACGTGGCGAAGCGCGAACAGAAGCCGCACATGGGCAGCGTGGTGGCGCGGATGCAGGGTCAGACCGATCCGGTGATGCCCGCCTTCGTGGACCTTTCGCCCACGATGCAGCACAAGCCGTACAACTCGCCGGGCGCGGCCATGCTCGGCCGTACCGCCGCCGCCGTGAAGGTGGATGGCGAAGAAGTGAGCGTCATGAAGAACCTCGCCGTGCCGATGGAACAACTCGCGAACCGCAAATCGCTCCTCGCCGACCTCGATTCCTACCGCAAGGCCAGCGGTTCGAGCACGGACACATTTCACGAACGCGCCTTCGACGTACTCAGTACTAGCAAGATGGTCGAAGCCTTGGACGTGACGAAGGAACCGGAACGCACGCGGGATCGCTACGGTCGGGGCTCCTCGCGGCATCAGGGCGACGGCGGCCCGCAGTGGAACGATCAACTGCTCATGGCTCGGCGGCTCGTGGAAGCCGGCGCTCGCGTGGTCACGGTGGCTTACGGCTTCTGGGACACGCACGGCCAAAACTTCAAAGCACTCAAGCAGCAGCTACCGCTCTTCGACATCGGCATCTCGGCCCTGATTCAAGACATCCACGCCCGCGGGCTGGATCAGGACGTGACGGTTTGCGTATGGGGCGAGTTCGGCCGCACGCCCAAGATTAACAAGGACGCGGGCCGCGACCACTGGGCCCGCGTCAACTCGGTGCTGCTCGCCGGCGGCGGCATGAAGACGGGCCAGGTGATCGGCAGCACCGACAGCGCCGCGGGCGAAGCCAAGGACGACCCGATCCCGTATCCGAGTGTGTTGGCCACGGTTTACAAGAACCTCGGCCTCGACCCGCACGCAATGGTCTACGACGTGAGCAACCGCCCGGCCCCGATGTTGCCGAGCAGCGTCAGCCCCATCGATAAGGTCCATTGACAGCATCTCGCGGATTTTCTGGATTGCACCTTCGCGATTGCCGATTTTAACGAGTATGACGTGCTTTCCACGGCCGTTGGCGATCGTCTGCGCTGTGATCGTCACGGTGCTGAGCGGGTGTGCGTCGGAACGCGATTACTGGGCCGACGACGAAATCCGCCTTTTTCCGCGACCTGTCAAGCCGCCACCCGCGAGCGAACCCAAGCCCGATAAGCCCATCGTTCAGGCGGGCTTCCAGCAGCCTCTCGTTCAAACGGCGGCACCGAGTTTTGGAGCGGAGTTAACCCCGGACGCCGTTATCCGAGTCGTACTCGAACGCAATCCGAGCCTCGACCAGATGCGTGCCGTAGCCGAGGCCGCAGCAGCCCGCTATCCGCAAGTCACTTCCCTGGACGATCCAAACTTCTCGTTCAACACCGCGCCCGGCTCCGCCTTCTCGTCGAACGTCGACTACGCGGCACGCATCGAACTCAGCCAGAAATTCCTCTATCCGGGGAAGCGCAGGCTCAAGGGGCAAGTTGCGAACGCGGAAGCCGCCGCCGCGACCCGCGACATCGATGACACCCGATTGTCACTCGTCGCCGCCGCCAAGTCGGCGATCGCGGACTATTATCTTGCCGAAAAGGGGAATCAGGTCGCAGAAGAGAGTCTGAAGCTGCTCCGCGAGTTCCGGCAGAATGCCGAGTCGCGGTACAAGACGGGCGTCGGTTCTCAGCAAGATGTGCTTCAAGCCGATGTCGAACTGGCCCAACTCGATGGACGTCTCGTCGCACTGCGCCGCGCCAGGCTCGTGGCCGTCGCGCGGATCAACACCTTGATGCACGCCTCAATAGACGCTGCACTGCCACCCTCCGCGGAGATTCGCACCGAGGCCGCTCTGCCGGACGCCGCGAACCTGCGAACCCTGGCAACCCAGAGCCGCCCCGACCTCAGGGCTGCGACGGATCGTTTGATGGCCGACGAGGCGGCGCTGGCCCTCGCGCAAAAAGAATACAACCCGGATGTCGAGGTGATGTCGGCTTACGATGGCTTCTGGCAGGGCGGCGACCGGCCGCTCCAGTGGCAGATCGGAGCGCGGATGAACCTTCCCGTGCGTTACGGTCGCCGCAACGGGGCGGTGGCCGAGGCTCAGGCGAAGGTCTCCCAGCGCCGCGCGGAACTCGCTCGCCTCACCGATCGCGTGAACTTCGAAGTGCAAGAAGCCTTCGAGCAAGTCCGCGAGGCCGAGGACGTGGTGCGGTTGTACGAAACGAAAATTCTTCCCGCGGCCGAGGCGAACGTGAAGGAAGCCCAAGTCGGCTACGTGAATAGTAAGGTGCCGTTCCTCAATCTCATCGAGGCCCAGCGCAACCGCGTCGGGCTCCGAGATCGGTACTTCGAGACAGTGGCGGAAACGGTGCGTCGGCGAGCCGCACTGGAACGAGCCGCGGGCCGTCCGATGGCTCCGTGATTGAAACTCGTAGTCGAGCTTCCAGCCCGATATAGTGGGTCGAGAACCGGTTTGTTACGTAGCCCTCGCTTGGGCTTGCCTGTCGGGCTGCTAGTCGTGCGACTTGTGGCTGACCATGACCCATCAGCAGTATCCACGAAAGTTCAGGAACGGTCAACCGTTTTGGCACACTGTGTCGGGTGTGCAGCTGGGTGCAGTACATGGTTTGCAGAATCGCGCACAGCCTTGAGCGGAATCTTGCCGCAACTCGCGGTGGCGAAGGCTGATGAGGCGAGGGGAATCAGGGAT
>JAYTUG010000298.1:0-6649 GCA_043744695.1 Gemmataceae bacterium | reverse complement strand
GCTTCGCGAATCGCGAAGCCGCAAGCGGCACCTTCCACATAGAATCATCGAATCTCCTCCCGAGGACATTCCATGATTCGCTCGCTCCTGGCTCTCGTCATGATCACTTCTCCCTGTCTGGCCGCCGAAGACAACTCGCCCGTCGCGGCGGAGGCCAAACTCGTGAAGCTTGCGGGTGGATTCAAATTCACCGAAGGCCCCGCCCCGGACGCCGACGGCAACGTCTACTTCACCGATCAACCCAACGACCGCATCCACATCTGGAGCACGGACGGCAAGCTCTCGACTTTTCTCGAACCGTGCGGCCGTTCCAACGGGCTCTGCTTCGACAAAGAGGGCCGGCTCTGGGCCTGCGCCGACGCGCAGAACGAACTCTGGCGCATCGACGTGAAGACGAAAGAAAAGACCGTGCTCGTGAAGGAGTACGACGGCAAGCTGCTCAACGGCCCGAACGATATTTGGGTGCGGCCCGACGGCGGGGCTTACTTCACCGATCCGTTCTACAAACGGTCGTACTGGAAGCGAGGGCCGATCGAGCAAGACTCGCAAGGCGTGTTCTTCTATTCGTCCACGGGCAAGCTCACCCGCGTGGAAGCCGACGTGAAGCAGACCAACGGCATCATTGGCACGCCGGACGGCAAGACGCTCTACGTCGCGGACATCGGAGCCCGTAAAAGCTACGCCTACGACATTCACGACGACGGCACGCTAAAGAACCGCCGTCTGTTCTGCGAGATGGGATCGGACGGGATGACCATCGACGACGCGGGCAACGTTTACCTCACGCTCGGCAAGGCCGTCACGAGCTTCGACAAGTCTGGGAAGCAGATCGCGAAGATCGACGTTCCCGAAAACTGCACCAACGTCTGCTTCGGCGGCAAGGAGAAGAAAACGCTGTTCATCACGGCGGGCACGAGCCTGTACTCGCTCGAGATGAAAGTGAAGGGTGCAGCTCGGCAGTGAGTGGGTGTCATTTCAACTTTTCGAGCAACCCGCCGAGTTTGCCGACGATGTCGCGGACTCGGGAGTTGTTGCCGAGCTTGCCGGTGGAAGGAACGGTGGAGGCCCACTCGAGATCGCCGACCGCGTTCTCGCGGATCGACTTGAGCCGAACGGCGTCCGGCGACATCGGATGAATGGTTCGCTTCGCATCGTCGAGCATCGGCACGAGTCCGTCGCGAACCACGAGTTCGAGGTGGTTGCCGAGTTCGGCCACGCGGTCGGCATCGTCTTTCTCAGCGGCCTGTTGCAAGGCGACGCCGAGAACGCGGGCCGTCTTACGGCACTCTTCGACCCGATCGACGGGATGGTTCGCCTTGCCGAGTTCGATGCCGCGATCCACGAGTTCGGCGAGCAAGACGCGGTTGGCGCGATGCAGCCGAATCTGCTCGTCGGCGGAGAGTGCGGTGCGTTGCGGGGCCTGGGCACCCGCCCATGCGGAGAGTGCCAGGAAGAACGCAAGAGTGGACCCCACGCGAACCATGATCGAAACCCTCGAAGGGAAAGCGGGCGGGACGCCCGCGCTCCCAGGAATTAGGCTCCCAGCATCGCCTTCAACTTCACCTGGCTCTCGCGAGCCGTGTCGGAAATCGACTTGAGTGCCGGCTGAGCGTGCGGCGGCGATTCCCGAGCCGCTTCTTCCGCGTGCAGACCCGCCTCCGAAAGCTGCGTCGTGAGCTTCTGAAGCAGTGCGTTCTTTTGCGTCCGCGTCATGGCGTGTTCGGGCAGCTTCCGAACCTGCTCGACGATTCCTTCGTTCACCACTTTTTGGAACAAGCCGGAGAGATCGTGGAGTTCCTCGGGGTTCGCGATCTTGGAGAGGCTGCGGGCCTCGGCCGAGACATCGTCGGCGAGCCCGCTGAGCACCTCGAGGCGCTGATCGGCGGACCGGGCCTGAGCCAGCGCGAGATCGCGCTGCACGATCTTGGTCAGGAACGGATCGCTGGGACCCGATTGCTTCGCGTCGGCAATCTTCGCACCGGGGCGAGTCATCATCCAGCCGCCGACAGCGATGAGTACGGCGGCCGCGAGGCCAGCAAGGGTGCGTGCCCCGGGCAAGGACCAGCTCGCGTGCCGTTGCAGCGAGGGAATGCTCTTGATCACAGGCCCGACCGCGTTCAGTTCGTCCAGCAGTACGGCCTTCTTGTCCGACGGAGCCGGTGCGGGAAGGTGCGCGAGCAGCCGTTCGAGGTGAATGGCCCGATTCCACCAAGTGAGGCAGGCGGGGCACGCATCGACGTGTTCGCGCAGGTTCTCGGGCAGTTGCCGAGGGTCCGGCAAGGCGAGAATTCGGTTTTGAAGCGACTGGCAGTTCATGGGAAACTCACTTACTCGGTCGCGGCTCCTGGCGGCAATAGTTCCGGCGAAAGCACCTTCATCAATTTCTGTCGCGCCTTGAAGACGCGCCAGCGGGCCGTCTCTTCCGTCGTGTTCAGCACTTTGGCCACCTCGCGGAACGAGAGCCCTTCTTCAACCCGGAGCATCAGAGCCGCCCGAAAGTCTGGGGGCAGCTCGGACACGGCCTTGGCCACCACTTCGAGTGTCTCGCGGTTCTCGACCGCACTCTCGGCTTCATTCGCATCGGGGCCAGCCAAGTCTTCGGGAAGCGAGTGCCGCGTTCGACGTTCCGAGCGCTTCTGGTTCACGAAATTATTGTGCCCGATCTTGAAGATCCACGCCCGAAAGTTGCTGCCCGGTCGAAACGATTGAATCGCCGCGAGTGCTTTCAAAAACGTTTCTTGCGTCAAGTCTTCGGCGGCATGCCGGTCGCGAGTGAGGCGGTAGAGCCAGCGGTAGACTCGATCCCAGTAGCTTTCGACGAGCGGGGCAAACGCCGAGCGATCGCCACCCTGGGCAGCCCGAATCCACTCAGCCTCCACGGGTTCGAGCGACACGCGGAGGCGTTCCAGAGTCGGGTGAAGGGGAGCGACCGGTGAATTCACCATAGCCCCAGGAACTCCATCAGGACAGCCGATTGCGGTTCGGGCTTCCGCTGTTCTAACAGTGCCAACGGGGTCGAAAGCGAATCGTTGGCGTCCGCGACCCAGAATCCGTTCGAACATCGCTGGGGATCGGCGAATGGACGCAGAATTGGAAGAATCGGCAAGGCCGGCCAATCCACGCGGTTCAACCTTGACCCACGAGCGCAAGAGCGGCATACGTTCGCGTCCGCTGTGGGAAGAGGATTCTTCGATGAATGCGCGATTCACCCTGTTCGGCTTGCTGGCGATGGCGGCTGGTGCCGGCGGCTGTTCCACGATGGACAATACCACGAAGGGCGCTGGGATCGGCGGCGTGCTGGGAACCGGAGCGGGGCTGGCGGTCGGAGCGGCCACGGGTAATCCCAAGACGGGTGCCGTCGTCGGCGGCTTGCTCGGGGCCGGCGTCGGCGGCGCAATTGGCAACGACAAGGATAACCAGATTCAAGAACGCCGTGAAATTCAGCAGGCCACGGCCGTCGCAAATAGTCAGGCTCAACAGCGCATGGGCATGACGGACGTCATTCACATGGCGCAAAACGGCCACGACGAACAAGTGATCATCAACCAGATTCGCAACTCGGGCAGCACCTTTCAACTGTCCGCGAACGACCTCGATTTCTTGAAGACGAACAACGTTCCTCCTCGGGTGATCGTCGAGATGCAGAACGCGAAGGGAAGCCCGGTCGTGTTGCGTCCGTCGCGGCCCGTGATCATTCGCGAACAGCCGACCGTGATCTATCGCGATCCGGCTCCGGTGGTCTTCATAGGCCAGCCGCGAGGGTACTATGGCGGCGGGTATTACCATCACTGGTAAGCGGCGAGTAACGGCTTCGATCGCTCCCAGCCTGGTCGGGTCTGCTTTTCGGCACTCGAGCGGGCTGTTGCGTTGCTGCTTCTTGTAACTGCACTTTCCGCCGGTAAACTGAAAGGTAGCCTCCCCGCAGCCCCTCCCACACGGGGCACAATTTCCACTTTCGGAGTCGCTGCCACATGTACCTCCGTGCGCTGACGCTGTGTATTTGCACACTGCTCGCGGGCACCGCGCTCGCCGCCGACAAACCCGGCCCCAACGACTGGCCGCAATGGCGCGGCCATAACCGCGACGGGAAATCGCCCGAAACCGGCCTGCTGAAAAGCTGGCCCAAGGACGGCCCCGCAAAGCTCTGGACCGCGAAGGATCTCGGCACCGGCTTCGGAACCCCCTCCGTCGCCGCCGGCAAGATCTTCGGTATGGGTAGCCGCGACGGGAAAGACGGCGTCTGGGCGCTGAAAGAAGTCGACGGTAAGGAACTGTGGTTCACCCCGATCGACAACGTCCGCAATCCTAATCAGAACAACGGGCCCGGCAGCACACCCACTTACGCCGACGGCAAAATCTATGCAGTAAGTAACGCCAACGGCGTAGTCGCCAAGTTGGACGCGGCCACCGGCAAGATCGAGTGGCAGAAGAGCTACGTCAAGGACTTCGGTGCTAGCGTCCCGTCTTGGGGCTTCAACGACTCCGTACTCATCGATGGCGACAAGGCGATCTGTGGAACGAGCGGAAGCAAGGCGGGAGTCGCCGCGCTCAAAGTCGAAAGCGGAGAAGTGCTCTGGTCGACCCCGGTGGGTGCGATGGGAGGTGGCGAGGGATATTCGTCCCCCGTCAAAACGACCGTGGCTGGAATTCCGATGTACGTCGCCTTGCTCGGCAAGCAATCCGGAATTGTGGGCGTCCACGCCGACACGGGCGAGAAACTCTGGCAGTACAACAAGGCGGCACTGGGGGGCGGGGCGCAAATCTCCACGCCGATCGTCGTCGGAGACATGGTGTGGTTCTCGACCGCCTACGACGAGAAGACTGCAGGCGCGGCCCTCCTTCAACTCGTTCCGGAAGGCAAGGACAAGATCGCGGTCAAGGAACTTAAGACCTACAAGAAGGCCGACCTCACCAACCACCACGGGAACATGATCCTCGTCGATGGGTACGTGTACCTCGGGCACGGCCAGAACAACGGCATCCCGGCCTGCGTGGATTTCAAGACTGGCGAACTCGTGTGGAAGGCGGACAAAAATCCTCCCGGTGCCGGGGCATCCGCCGCCTACTCCTTCGCCGATGGCTTGCTTTACATTCGCTATGAGAATCGGTTCATGACCTTGGTGAAGCCTTCGCCGAAGGAGGCCGACAATAAGGTGGTCTCGTCGTTCGTGCTGCCGGAACCGAACGACAAGCGCCACAGCCAGAGTTGGCCTCATCCGGTGATTGCCAATGGGAAGCTGTACATCCGCGATCAGAACGTGCTGTACTGCTACAACGTGAAGGCCAGCACGAACTGATATTGTGGCATCTTCCCACGCCAGCGGGGCTTTAACGCCCCGCGAGCGTCACGGTCACTTGCAATCCCACGAACCGAGCGGCAATCGCGGACGACTCCGCATCGAGGTGGGCCGTCACCTCCACCACGCGACGATCCGAATCTTCGCGCGGGCCGACTGGCAAAACCTGATTGCGCGCGATCATCCGCGCGATGTCCGAGTCCGATCTGACCGATCCCTTCAAAGCACGCGGGAGCGCGGAGTTCACCACCTCCGCTGGTATCGAGCCCTTCTTCACCCACTCCGCGATTCGCTCCACGTCGGATTCGTAGACCTCGGTCACGACCGTCATCTCATTCAAGTTAGCGATCTGCACGATGGGATCGACGCCGGTCGGCTGCCCTTCGCGGCCCGTGACTTTGAGAACCGTGCCGTCGATCGGCGCTTTGAGAATCGTGAGGTCGAGCGTCTTCTTGGCTTGGACCAATTTCTCCTCGGACGACTTGATCGGGGCGCGGGCCTCGGCCTCGTTGAGGTCCGCGCGAGCTGATGCGAGGCGGGCGTTGGCCGCCTTCTTGTTCTCGATGTAACCCGTGACGGCCTTCTCCTTGGTGGCCTTGGAAGCCGTGAGTTCCGCATCCGCTTGATCGACGAAGAGCCGGGCCTTCTCTAAGTCTTCGTCCGCGACGCGGACCTTGTCCGCCTTGAGCATTTCGAGGCGATCGAGCATCTTCGCGGCGGCGGTCTTCTGCTTCTCGACGAACGCCACTTTCGCACTCAGGGCTTTGAGGTCGTTCACCTCGCCGGCCACGAGTTGGTTCAACTCGGCCTGGGCGGCGTCGATCTTCTTCTGACCCGATTCCTTGGCGGCCTTCAGCGAATCCTTGGCTTCTTGCAGTTGCACCTCGGCCACCTTCACATCGCCTTCGCGCTGGTCGCGGCTGGCGAGCGTGGCGATCGGATCGCCGGACTTCAGCATCGTGCCGGGCGCGAGTGCCTTCATCGCTTTGATGCGATCGCCGGGCGGGCCATAAACGGGGATGACGCCTCCCGCGGGTTGGAGCCGACCGAGCGCGGAGACTCGCGGCGGTCCTGCGTTCGAGGCCGTTCCGGCATTCGTGAAATCGGCGGGCGAACTCGTGCGGTTCGTGTAGACGAGGGTGGCACCGATGCCGGCCAAGAAGCCGGCCAGCACGACGAGGACCGTCATCCACGTGCGACCGGCGCGATTGGTGGCACGGACATTCTTGCCCGTGCGAATGACTCCGAGGAATGGAATCGCACTGATCCCGACAACTGGAGCGACGGCATCTCTCACCCTCTCCCCGCCGGGGAGAGGGTGGTTTGCGAACTGCGAATGCAGTTCGCAAACC
>JAYTUG010000297.1:0-6652 GCA_043744695.1 Gemmataceae bacterium | reverse complement strand
AAACGGAATTGACGCTCGATCTGGCGAAGGCGAAGCTGGCGACGACCGAGAAGGAAGTTGCTTCGGCGAAGGCGGAGATGGAAAAGGTCGAGCGAGCTGAGAAGAATCCGAACGATCCGAAGTTCGCGCTGCGCGGCGCGATGAAGTCGAAAGAAAACAACCTCGAAGCGGATGCGGCGCGGCTCAAGCCGTTCCCGCAGACCAGTTCCGGCCGGCGCACGGCGCTCGCCAATTGGATCGCCGATTCCTCGAACCCGCTCGCGCCCCGCGTCGCGGTGAACCACCTTTGGCTGCGCCACTTCGGCCAACCGCTCGTGCCCACCGTCTTCGACTTCGGCCGCAAAGGCACAGCACCTTCGCACCCCGAACTCCTCGACTGGCTCGCCAGCGAGTTCGTGGAACACGGCTGGAGCTTGAAACATCTGCATCGGCTCATGGTCACGTCGAGCGTTTACCGGCTCTCGTCGTCGTCGCTGAAGGGGGGTGAGAACCTGCCGCTCGATGAGGCGAACCGCTTCCTGTGGCGAATGAACTCCCAGCGGATGCAAGCCCAGACCGTCCGCGATAGCTTGCTGAATCTGGCCGGCGACCTCGACCCGACCCGCGGCGGCCCGCCGATTCCACCCGCGGAGCAGGACGCGTCGCGCCGCCGGGCCATGTACTTCTTCCACTCGCACAACGAACACGACAGGTTCCTGGACATTTTCGACGACGCGAACGTACTGGAGTGCTACCGCCGTTCCGAGAGCATCGTGCCGCAACAGGGTCTCGCGCTTTGGAACAGCAAGTTCGCGTTGAGCATGGCCGGGAAGATCAACGACCGCCTCCAGGTGAAGTATGGTCCAACCGACGAGGCGTTCGTGAAGGCCGCGTTCGAGGCGATCCTCGGCGCTTCGCCCAATGCCGACGAATTGAAGGTGAGCCTCGAAGCACTCGAAAAATTGAAGGAGGCGTTGAAGGACGTGAAAGAGCCCGCGCGCGCGAAACGCGCCAGGGTTCAGTTGATTCAAGCACTGCTCAACCACAACGACTTCGTCACCGTTCGGTGAACGAATCCAAAAACGGAAAAAGCCCATCCGCCGGGGGGAGGCGGATGGGCTTTTCGCGAATGAACGACCCGGGCAGGTCAGTCCTCTCGCTTGGCTTCCGCGATGCTCTTGATCTTCTCACCGAGCAGGGCGACATCGAACGGCTTCTTGAAGACGTCGTTGAACCCGTGCTGGGAAAGTTGTTCCGGAGCAGCCTCATCTTCGCTGGCGAGGCCAACGATCAGAGTGCCGGTATGGGTCTCGTCGGCCCGGAGGCGAGCGACGATTTGGATCGATTCGGCGCGGCCGAGACCGAGATCGATGATGATCGTGTCGGGCTGAAAGTTCCCGGCCAACATGCCGGCTTCGAAGCCGCTGTTGGCGTACTGGAACTTGTAGTCCTCGTTCTCCGGCAGGAGTTCCTTGATCCGGTCGTTGAACAGCTTTTCGGTGCCGATGAGGAGCACCTTGTGCCATTCTTCCTCTTCGAGTTCCCCGAGCGGCATCCCGTGTTCCTTGAGGAACCGGATGAGTTGTTCGCGGGGAATTCGACGATCTTGGCTGCCGGGGATGCGGTATCCCTTGAGCCGGCCGGAATCGAACCACTTCGAGACCGTCCGGGGTGCGACTTTACAAATCTTCGCGACCTGGCCGGTGGTGAACACCTTTTTCATTGCGAGGCACTCCGTTTGAACTCGCTCGACCCCGCTATCGCCGCGGCTGTTGCCGGCCATCCGTGGCGAGTGGCGCGTGTCTGGCCCCGGTCGGCGCCCCCGGGGCTGGGGGGCTTGAGCCGGTCGTCGCGGCTACCGCGGCGGGGCCTGACTCGTGGGGGGAAGCCCAAAAGCTTTTCTCCCACGATCGAACAGCCTGCGCGGGCCGGGATTGCGAAGACTCGGGTTGTTCACCCGAATCCCGCAGACGACGGCTTCGACGCCACTTGTTTCGACCATTTCAACCCGCGAACTTTGCAAATCCCGAGAAACTAGGGTATTGGCACGCGTTCGTGGTTGCCGTGGGGGTTTGGGCTCTTGGGGCGGACTCGGTACTGGAGGCCGACCATCGGCTCCCGGTTGTGTCCGCGCTGTCAGTCCCAGTAATCGTGTCGAATGGGGGTGAATCTTCGGTGTTACGTCATTCTCGGGACGTGCCTTCCGTGGCAAGAGGACGGGTCGATCCGGTTGCTCCGGTTCTACCGTCTCGGCAACCCATCATAGACAGCCCGCGAGTCGGGAAAGTGGCCGGTGAAGGCAACAATCGCGAAGCCGCAAGCGGCGGAACAATCTCTCCCTAAACTGAAATCCATGACCACACTCTCGCACTTCGACGAATCGGGTGCCTCGCGCATGGTGGAGGTCGGCGCGAAGGCCGAGACGGAACGGCTCGCGCGTGCCTCCGCTGTCGTTCGCATGTTGCCGGCCACGCTCGAACTCATCCGCGATCGCAAACTCTCGAAGGGCGACGTACTCGAAGTCGCTCGCCTCGCAGGCATCATGGGCGCGAAGAAGACGGCGGACCTCATCCCGTTGTGCCACCCGCTGCCGCTCAATTCCGTCGCGCTCGACTTCGCATTCGTGGAAGCGGATTGTCTGCGGATCGAGGCCGTGGCCAAAGTTTTCGGACGCACCGGTGTTGAAATGGAGGCGCTTGCTGCGGTTAGCCTAGCAGCCCTGACGGTGTACGACATGTGCAAGGCGGTCGACCGCGGCATGACCATCGAGTGCATCCGACTCGAGGAAAAGTCCGGCGGCAAAAGCGGGCACTATTTAGCGGCCGGTTTACCGGTCGGTGCGGCTCAGACGACCGGTAAACCGGCCGCTAAATAATCGTCGGCATCCCGGGCCGGAGGCCGCGCCGTGGAAACCCTCATGACTGTTGGACCGCCCGCCGTTCAAACGAGCATTCCCCGCTCCGCGGGATCGCTATTCGGTCCGGTGGCCGCGGATATCGAAGAAGCCGATCGCATCTTCACCGCAACGCTCGCCCAGTACCGTTCCCCATTCGGCCCGCTAATCCAGCACCTGAAGCACTACCGCGGCAAGCGCCTCCGCCCGGCTCTGCTCCTGCTCACCGCGAAAGCCTGCGGCAAGATCGTGCCCGCCCACTACACGCTCGCCGCTGCCGTCGAGATGATCCACACCGCCACGCTCGTTCACGACGACGTGTTGGATGAAGCCGAGGTGCGTCGCCACATTCCCACTGTGAATGCGGGATGGGGGAACAAGGTCAGCATCCTGCTCGGCGATATGCTCTTCACGCACGCCTTCCACCTGACGAGTACTGTGGACGTCCGGGCCTGCCGCATTATCGGCGACGCCACGAACCGCGTTTGTGCCGGCGAACTGAAGCAAGTTTGCGAACGCGGCAACCTCGAACTCACCGAAGCGGATTACTTCGCGATCATCGAAGGCAAGACCGCTGCCCTCACCGAGTGTGCGGCAAGGCTGGGCGCACTCTATGCCGGATCTTCGGAGGAAGTAGCGGAGCGGCTGGCAGAGTTCGGCCGCGGGCTCGGCCTCGCCTTCCAAATCGCCGACGACTTGCTCGATCTCGTCGGCAGCGAACGGACCGCGGGCAAGACCCTCGGCACCGACCTCGAACAGCGCAAACTCACGCTCCCCGTGATCCACTGTTTGAACGCGCTGCCTCGCCCGGAGGCCGCGAAGTTGCGTGCCCTGATTCAGGGTGGTGATGCTCACCTCGGCGAACGCGTACTCGCCGCGTTGGAGAAGACGGGGTCGGTAGCCTACGCACGTCGCCGAGCCGAGGAGATTGTGAAGCAGGCACGCCAGGAACTGGAGTGCTTACCGCGTTCAGAGAGCCGAGCGATTTTGGAAGCGATGACCGAGTGGTGCATTCGCCGCGAGCAGTAGAAATCACTCGGCGAATAGGGCCGTGGCTTCCCGGGCAACGGTTTCGATCAGCGTTTCCAGGGCACCGGGGCCGACGGCGGCAATCACTTCCTGATAAATCCCGTAGCCGTAGCTCGAAGCCGGGGGCAGGTAGCCCGGCTGCCAATCGTCGGTGATCGTCGAGACCATCACGGCCAGATTCGGGAAGCGCTCGCGCAGCGTCGTCTGGAAGGTCTGGTACTGTTCGCCGGCGGTGAAGACCCAGAGCGAGTCGCCGAGCCGCCAGATGCCGACGGGGAAGGGGTAGCTCTTACCTCCGGGCAGTGAGTCGAGGCGGGCCAGTTGCCGATTCATGCGCTCGACGTGGGCGTGGGCGTCGCGGACGCCGACTTCATCGGCCGCCGCCGCTTCCGCGGCTTCCCACTTCGCCAGTTCCGCCTTCGTTTCGTACACGGTGGGCAGATCGACGCGATAAGCCAGAGGTGTCGTGAACCGCTTCGAGGCAAAGTGCTGCTGCCGCTCTCTCTCGCGCTCGGTAAGTGTTCGGTGCTTCCAGGAGCCGAGCGTGGCCCCCGAGACGACCGGCCCGGCATACTCGAAGAACGAGCCTGCGGGCGGCATCGCTTCCAGCCCCGAGAGCGCCGCGAAGCCGAGTTGTCGGCCATTGCGATCCGCGACGGCCGTGTCGCCGACGTAACCTTCGCGCGGCCCGAGTTCGCCCGACGCACCTTGAAGGAAGAGGCACGGTGCATTCGTTTCGCGCTCGACGACTTCGCGCATCGCACCGACGTAATCGGGGCTGATGAGCGTGTTCTCCCAGGCGAGCGTCGTCGGGTGGCACGCATAGTTCACGACGGTGCCGAGGATCGCTGCCGCTTGCGGCTTCGCGATGGAGTCGGCCACGACTTTGGCAAGCGTCACGGTGTCGTCTGCGGGGCCGGTGGGATTGAACCCGCACACGATTTGGTTCGTCGCTTCATCCCGGAAGTCGCGATGCGCCGCGAGCGAGCAGCGCGACTTGCCATAGACGATCGTCGCGAGTTGCAGCTTCCCGAGGACCTCCTTCGCCAAGTTCGCACAAGTCTCGGCAACCGAATCCAGATACGGGCCGATGAGGTCGCCACCGGGCAAGTGCGCCCGCGAGCGCGAGAGCCACGCCGAGCCGTGCGTGTGCGACAGCGCGATGTGAACCTGTTCGGGCGGAATCCCCGACGCAGTGTGGACGCGAGACTTGATCGCGTTCGTTTCCGCCGCTTCGAGCAGACAGTGATCGACACCCAGCACCAGTAGCCGATTCGTTCCATCCCTCGCCTCCAGCAGCATTGCCGTAGCGATGAGTGGCCGATGCACGCCGGTCGCGACTTCGTGTAAAGCCGCACCCCACATGCGATGGTAGATGCCCGCCTGCGGCGTGATGTTTGCCTGGGAGAAAGCCGCCCGGCACCGAGTCTGCGGCGTATCCACTCGCGTCATGGTTGGCCCTCTTCGAACAGCGTGCCCTTCGGGTTCAAGAACAACCAGCACACCCCCGACCCCGCGTACAACGTCGCAAACAGTAGCAGCGCGAGGCCCCAGTTCCCGGTTTCTTCGACCAGGTAACCAACCGCGAACGGGAAGAGACCCGCGCCGATATTTCCGGCCATGTTCATGGTGGCGAACACCGGGGCGACTCGCTTGCCTCCCATTGCGATGGCCACGGCATAGGCGCTCACGCCGCCGACGTAGCCGCAGAATGCCGCAATGCTGATGAGCAGAACCGCCGTCTCGGCGTCTTCGATCCAGAAAGACGCCAGCGAAACGCTGGCGCAGACCACCATCGCGCAGAAAGCGAGACCCTGGCGGCTGAGCCGAGCGCGGCCGGTTTTACGCAAAAGCCAGTCCGAGGCGAATCCTCCCGTGAGCCCGCCGAGCATCCCGGCCAGCAACGGCCAAGCCGCGAGGCTCCCCGATTGAACCGCCGTCACGCCCTTCGTTTCTTGGAGGTAGCGCGGGAACCAAGTGAAGAAGAGTGCCGTGGCCCCGGCCCGCTGAAGTTGTTGAGCGCAAAGCAGCAACATGTGTGGGTTGGTGACGAGCCGCGACCACGGCGTCTTCGGGGAAGTTGCAGTCGGCGTTCGCGCCAGCGGGGCATCGGGTCGCGGCACGGCAAATGCGAAGATCAGCGCCCAGATCAGACCCGGAAGTGAGTACACCGCGAGAATCTCTTGCCACGTGAGTGGCCCGAGCAATCGACCCGTGATGTCTTGTGCGAGCGCGGCCCCGAACGCCATCGCGCACGCCAACCACCCGGACGCAAAGGCCTGCTCCGTTCGGCTAAACGTGGCCCCGATGGCGCGCGTGGCACACGGGAACAAGCCGGCCTGAGCACCGCCCATCAACGACCACAGGAACACGAGTCCGACAAACCCGGTGGCGAGCCCGACGATTCCCGTCAGAAGCGACCAGAGCACGGCGAAGATCACGAGAGCGGATTTGCTTCCGAGTCGCTCGGCCACCCAGCCCGAGGGAAGTTGAAAGATCGCATACGAGGCGTACCACCCGAGCCAGACCAAGCCCATGCCCTTTGGCCCGAGGCCGAGTTCGCCCTCGATCGTTTTTGAAGGCACGCCGAGCGCCGAACGCTGGAGGTACGCGATCACTGTGGCCAAGCACAAAAAGGAGAGGACGCCATAGCGCATAGTGGGCCTAGTTTAGCCGCGATACTGTGGAGAGCATTAAACGGCCGCACCTCTCCCCGCCGGGGAGAGGTCGCCATGCCGATGCGAATGCATC
>JAYTUG010000296.1:0-6656 GCA_043744695.1 Gemmataceae bacterium | reverse complement strand
ACAAGGCGACGCTCAAAGCCGGCACCGAACTCGGCAAGAAGCTCGACGTGGCCAACGGGAAGTGTCAAAAGTTGTACGTGTTCGCCCAGTGCGAGTATGAGGAAGAACAGAAGCGCTTGGTCGAGAAGCACACCCGCAAACGACGCGAGACCGACGACCACTACCTTCCGCTTATTGCCTCGCAGAGGAAGCAATACGAAGAGAGCCTCGGGAAGATCGTGGAAGAGCACGACACGGCCACGAACGAAGCGGTGTCGCGGAACGAGGGTGAATCGAAGGACGAGAGCCGCGAGTTCCGCTCACGTCGCAGTTCTTCCGGGGCTCGCTTCGATGCGGAGTCGAAAGCAGCGGAAGGTGCGTTCGCCGAGAAGATGGCCGCCGCCGCGGCAGCCCGCGACGAGTTGTGGAACCAATTGGCAATCGAATGGCGCATCGCAACCTCCGAAGTGAGCGACGAGTTCGGCACGCTCCGGAGCGAAGGGAGCAGCCTCTTCCCGGACTGGGACCAAGTCGGCCGCGGGGATCGCCCGCTTCCCAAGTCCGTGCCCGCCGGCGTTCGCCTCGGCAGCTTGTCTGTCGATCTCGCGACGATTCCGGATGGCATGCCTGCCGATGCCCGGCTCGCGCCGCCCGCCGCACTCGCCGGCGACGTTCCCCTCTTCGCACCGTTTCCGGACAAATGCTCGGTCGTGTTCCGCACCCGCGAGGAAGGCCGCGCCGCCGGCGTGAACGCCTTGCAAGGGGCGATGCTCCGCTTCCTCACAGGCCTGCCGCCGGGCAAAGTCCGCTTCACGATCATCGATCCCGTCGGGCTCGGCGACAACTTCGCCGCCTTCATGCACCTCGCCGACTACGACGAGAAACTCGTCAACGCTCAAATCTGGACCGAGCCGCGGCAGATCGAAGCCCGCCTCACGGACCTCACCGACCACATCGCCAGCGTGATCCAAAAGTACCTGCGGAATCAGTACAAGTCGATCGAGGAGTACAACCGAGCGGCGGGTGAAGTGGCCGAGCCGTACCGGGTACTGGTGATCGCGAACTTCCCGACCAACTTCTCGCCCGAGGCGGCGAAGCGGCTCGTGAGCATCGTCAACAGCGGGCCGTCGTGCGGCGTCTGCACCCTCGTGAGCGTGGACGCGAAGCTGACCATGCCCCGCGACTTCACGCTCGCCGATCTCGAAGCGCCGAGCTTCACGTTGAATTGGCGCGAAGGCCGGTTCATGCCGAAGGATTTGGCGCTGGCCTCGTTCCCACTCAGCCTCGATCCGCCGCCCGATCCGGCAACCATCGCGAAGCTCGTGCAGCGCGTCGGGCAGGCGAGCAAGGACTCGGTTCGCGTCGAAGTGCCGTTCGATTACATCGCCCCGAAGCCGGGCGAAGTCTGGACTTCGAGCGCGGCGAAGGGCTTCGAGGTGCCGGTGGGTCGGGCCGGCGCGACGCGACGCCAAGTGTTCAGCCTCGGCCGCGGCACGGCTCAACACGCACTCATCGCCGGCAAGACTGGCTCCGGCAAATCGACGCTGCTCCACGCGCTCATCACCAACCTCGCGATGATGTACAGCCCGGATGAAGCCGAGATGTACCTCATCGATTTCAAGGAAGGCGTCGAGTTCCAGTGGTACGCGACGTACAACTTGCCGCACGCGCGAGTCGTGGCGATCCAGAGCGAGCGCGAGTTCGGCCTGAGCGTGCTCCAGCGCCTCGACGGCATTCTGCGCGAGCGCGGCGAAAAATTCCGCGACGCCGGCGTGAACGACCTCGCGAGCTACCGCACCGCGATGCCGAACCTCAAGACTCCGCGCATTCTGCTGCTCGTGGACGAGTTCCAAAACTTCTTCACGGAAGACGACAAGCTCGCTCAGGAAGCGGCTCTCTTGCTCGATCGCATCGTCCGTCAGGGTCGCGCGTTCGGGCTGCACGTCGTGCTCGGCTCGCAGACGCTCGGCGGAGCTTACTCGCTGCCGCGCAGCACCATCGACCAGATGGCGGTTCGCGTCGCGCTCCAATGTTCCGAGACCGACGCTCAGATGATTCTTTCAAAGGACAACACGGCGGCGCGGCTACTCTCGCGGCCCGGCGAAGCGATCTACAACGACCAGAACGGCCTCGTCGAAGGGAACGATCCCTTCCAGGTGGTCTGGCTTTCCGAGGAAAAGCGCGAGGACTTGCTCCGCGACCTGGGCGAGCGGTCTGCCGGCAAGTATCCGCCACCGCTGGTGTTCGAGGGCAACTCGGCGGCCGACCCGGCGCGGAACCCGGCGCTGGTTCGCGCGCTCGAACAAAAGTCGTGGCCGGCGGACGTGCGTTCCCCACTCGCCTGGCTCGGCGACCCCGTCGCAATCAAGGAACCGACCGTCGCCGCGTTCCGCGCGCAAGGTGCTTCGAACCTGCTGCTGCTCGGGCAAAACGAGGAGGCGGCTCGCGGCCTCTTCGCCGCGGCGCTGTTGGGGCTAGCCGGGCAATTGCGGCCCGGTGAGGCTCCGACCTTCACCCTGCTCGATGGCACACCGGACGAAGCGGACGATGCCGAGTATCTGAACAAGTTGGCGGAGCGCTTGCCGCACGTCACGAGTTGCCCGAACCGTTCGGACCTGCCCGCCGCGCTGAAAGATCTCGCGGCCGAGGTCGAACGCCGACAGAAGGGCGAAACCGTGGACCGCTCCCCGCGCTTCCTCTTCGTGTTCGGCATCCATCGCTTCCGCGAACTCCGCAAGGCGGACGACGATTTCGGCATGGGCCGCCGAGGTGCCGACCGGGAGCCGACGCCCGCCGATCGCTTCGCTGCGATCCTGAAGGACGGCCCGCCGCTCGGCATCCACATCGCGGTTTGGTGCGATTCGCTCACCAACGTGAACCGCTCGTTCGATCGGCCGCTCCTTCGCGAGTTCGGCCTCCGCGTACTCTTCCAGATGAGCCCGACCGATTCGAGTACGCTGATGGATTCGCCGGCCGCGTCCAAGCTCGGCCGCACGCGGGCCTTGTTCTTATTGGAGGAACAAGAGCGGCCCGAGAAATTCCGACCCTACGGGCTCCCTTCGTCCGAGTGGCTCGACTCCGCGATCGATCAGTTGCGAACGCGAGTCGGGTTGAACGAACCGCTCGCGGTCGGTTAGAGTTCAGGCCGCTTGCGGCTTCGCGATTTCTACGAGGGCACGATGTCCAGACCTCTGCGAATTGCCGTGCTCGGGGCCGGTCCCATCGGGATCGAGGCTGCCCTGTACGCCAAGGCCTGCGGGCACAGTGTGACGGTCTACGAACGCGGTCAGGTCGGCGAGCACCTGATGCGCTGGGGCCACGTCCGCATGTTCACGCCCTTCGGGGTCAACGCCTCGCCGCTCGGCATGACGGCACTCCTTCGCGAAAAACGACCCAAGGACATTCCCGCCGAAGGCGACCTGCTCACCGGCCGGCAGTACCGCGACGCGTACCTCGTGCCGCTCTCCGAATCCGAAACGCTCATCGAATCGTTGCACCCGCAAAACATGGTGCTGCAAGTCGGCCGCGCCACGAGTTTGAAGAAGTCCGACCCAGACGACCGCATGCCGTTCCGCCTGCTCGTGCGTTCCGCGAGCGGCCCGGAACGCCTCGACACCGCCGATGCGATTCTCGATTGCACGGGCACGTACTCGACCCCGAATTGGCTGGGCGATGGCGGCCTCCCCGCCATCGGCGAAATTGCGGCTCGCCAGTCCATCCCGCACGGACTCGAAGACATCCTCGGTGAGAAGAAGGACTTCTACGCGGGCCGCAGCATCGTGCTCATCGGCGGCGGTTACTCGGCCGCAACGACCATCTGCCAACTGGCAGCACTCGCTGAAGAGCATTCTTCGACGTGGGTGTTTTGGCTCACGCGCGGGCCGCGCGGCGCGCCTTTGCCGCGCATTGCGCACGACCCGCTCAAGGACCGCGACAAGCTGGCCGTGAAGGCCAACTCGCTCGCCACCCGCTGCGACGGCAACCTCGAGTTCCACCCGCAAACGCAACTCGATGAAGTGATCGGCCACGGGCCGGACAAGGGCTTCCGCGTCGCCGGGCGAACCAACGGCAAACCCGTTTCGTGGGATGTGGACCGCGTGATCGGTGCCGTGGGTTATCGCGCCGACCTACGCCTTCACGGTTCGCTGCGCGTCGACGAACCGGCAGGCCGCATCGAGACGCGCGAACCGGGCTACTTCATCCTGGGGTCGAAGTCCTTCGGCCGCGAGTCGAGCTTCTTCCTTCGCGATGGCTTCGATCAGGTGCGGAAAGTGTTCGCACTGCTCGCCGGCAACCCGCGATTGGACCTGTACGCGAAGAAGGCGGCGTGAACTCACTTCGGATCGAAAGCCAGTAATTCGTCCAGTGAGTATGCGCATTCCCGAGGGAACGCTTCGATCCCCAGGCCAGTCTCGGCAGCGGCACGCTTCACGGCTACGGGGTACTCTTCCGCGAGAACATCCTCGGCGTGATTCCGAAGGACGCCTCGGCCCACGAGTAGGTTCAACTCGAATTGCTGGTCGAAAATCGAACTCTGCCAACTTCCGGAGCGATGGTCCGGCTGATGCTCCCACTTCAGGATGTGCATCAGGAGTTGGACGAGTCGGCTGTTCACTTCACGTCGGTCACGGTTGGCCATGTCGGAGAGGTACTCCCGCAGGTTGGCGAAATCGAGGTCCGCGCGGTTCCCGCTCTCGATGAGTTCGGCCATGGTTTCGAGCCACGCCGTTTCGTCGGCGAGGTACAGGTCGCTCAAGGCGAGGTCGGACTGCGTCATTGCTCCTCCAGGATTGAATCTTGCTATTGTAATCGAAGACATGACTTCATGGAACGCCTCGGCTCCTACCCTCGTCACGGGAGGGGCCGGGTTCATCGGTTCGCATCTGGTCCGGATGCTCGTCGAGCGCGGCGAATGCGTCCGCGTCCTCGACCGGCCCGGCGCGAAGATCGATCACCTGCCGCTCGACCGGATCGAGTTCGTTCCGGCGGACATCCGCGACCGGGACGCCGTGCGGAGTGCCGTTCGCGGTTGCCGATTCGTGTACCACCTCGCGGCGAACCCGCAACTCTGGACGCGCCGCCGCGGGCACTTCCATCAGGTGAATTACCTCGGCACGGTGAACGTACTCACCGCGGCACTCGAAGCCGGTGCCGAACGCATTCTCCACACCAGCACCGAGAGCATCCTCACGCGGGCCGGACAAACGTCGCCGATTGCCGAGGATCAAGACGTGCCTTCGTCGGAAGTGATTGGGCCGTATTGCCGGTCAAAGTTTCGGGCCGAGCGGTTCGCGTTTCACCTAGCCCGCGGCGGCGCTGCGGTCGTCGTGGTGAACCCGACGCTGCCGATCGGCCCCGGCGACTGGGGCCGGTCGCCGCCCACGCAAATGATGCTCGACTTCTGCCTCGGCAAACGTTCGGCATACCTCGATGCCGAGCTGAATCTGATCGACGTCCGCGATGTGGCAATGGGAATGGTTCACGCGATGGAGCGCGGCCGCATTGGCGTACGCTACCTGCTCGGTGCCGAGAACTGGTCCATCCGTTCCGTCTTCAACCATCTGGCAAAGTTGACCGGCCTACCGGAGCCAAAGTGGCGGGTGCCTTATCCGGTGGCCCTGGCCGCGGCGTATGCGAGCGAGTTGTTCGCGGATGTCGTCTCGGGACGAATCCCCGCTGCCACGGTGACCGGCGTGAAGCTCACGCGCCGACGGATGCACTTCGACGCGAGCCGCAGTTTGAAGGAACTCGGCCTCACGCCGCGACCCGTGAACGAATCGATCGCGGAGGCCGTGGCGTGGTTCCAAGCTAACGATCGATCGCACTGAGGATCGTCTCGGCAACGAGTTTGTTCCCGGCATCGTTCATGTGAGCGCGGTCGATTGTCAACACTCCGAAATCCTTGTTTTCCACGTTGTTCTTCGTGAGGTAGTCCTGGAAGACCTTCCGCAAATCGCAGAGCGGCACGTCCGCCTCCTTCGCCACCTTCCGGCTGATCTCGGCAAACTCGTCCAACTGAGCATCGAGTTTGTTGGTGCCCGGTTTCTTCTCGCCGATCACGGAAGGCGTACACAGGACGACGCGAGCGCCGGACTTCTGAATCTTCCCAATGACCTCTTTGAGCCCGGCTGCGAAGTCTTCCTTCGAGGTGCCGCGCGCCACGATCTTATCGTCGTGCCACACGTCGTTGATGCCGATGTAGATGACGACGAGCGTCGGCTTCTTGGCGAGCACGTCTTTTTCGAGTCGGCGCTGAAGATCGGTCACTTTGTTGCCGACGATGCCGGCACCGAGAATCTCAATGCCCAGATCTTTGTGCTTCTCGTTGAGGGCACCCTTGATGATCGTGATGTAGCCTTTGGGCCGCTCGCCGAAGTGCGTGATCGAATCGCCGAGAAAGACGATCCGCTCGGCCTTCTTGAGTGCTGGCGGTTCGTCGGCCGAGGTCAGCGTCGCCAGAATGATTGCCGTTGCCGTCGAGACCAAACCCAGTCGGGGGAATCGCATGATCGCCGTCCTTCTCGAGTGTGAGGGCTGGGCGTGGAGAAGAAATAACGCTTCGGACGAGTCTGCTCAACCCCGAAGGTAGCTGTAATTAGCAATTGGCATGGAGAAAATCATGCGACCTTCTTACCCTCTCCCCACCGGGGAGAGGGTGGTTTGCGAACTGCGAATGC
>JAYTUG010000295.1:0-1740 GCA_043744695.1 Gemmataceae bacterium | reverse complement strand
CATCACGCGGCGCGAGACTTCATCGAGTTCCGTGGGCATCGAGTCGATCTCGGTGCGCACCTTGGCTGCGGCTTCGTCCATCAAGTCGATGGCCTTATCGGGAAGGAAGCGATCCGTGATGTAGCGGTTGGAGAGCACCGCGGCCGACACCAGTGCCGCATCCTTGATGCGAACGCCGTGATGGGCTTCGTAGCGGTCCTTCAAGCCGCGCAGGATCGAGATTGTGTCTTCGACCGTGGGCTGATCGACGAGCACCGGTTGAAACCGCCGCTCGAGCGCGGCATCCTTCTCGACGTGCTTGCGATATTCGTCCAGCGTGGTGGCCCCGATGCAGTGCAGTTCGCCGCGCGCGAGCATCGGCTTGAGGAGGTTCCCGGCATCCATCGCCCCTTCGGCTTTGCCGGCCCCGACGATCGTGTGCATCTCGTCGATGAAGAGGATGATGCCCCCTTCGGATGCCGTCACGTCGTTCAGCACGGCCTTGAGACGTTCCTCGAACTCGCCGCGGAATTTGGCACCGGCGATGAGCGAACCCATGTCCAACGCGACGATCTTCTTGTCCTTGAGTCCTTCGGGCACGTCGCCTCGAACGATGCGTTGGGCGAGGCCTTCGACCACGGCCGTCTTGCCGACGCCGGGTTCGCCGATGAGTACGGGGTTGTTCTTGGTGCGGCGCGAAAGCACCTGCACCACGCGGCGAATCTCTTCGTCCCGGCCGATCACCGGATCGAGTTTGCCGCGGCTGGCGAGTTGCGTGAGATCGCGGCCATATTTTTCGAGCGCCTGATAAGTCTCTTCCGGGTTCTGCGTGGTGACGCGCTGGCTGCCGCGCACTTCTTGAAGCGCCTTCAGCAGCCGATCGCGAGCGACGCCGAACTGCTTGAGCATCTGCCCCGCGGCACCCGCGTCGTCCGCCATCGCGAGCAGCAGGTGTTCCACCGAGACGTAGTCGTCCTTCAGTTTCTTGGCTTCGGTCTCGGCGGCATCGACGAGCTTGACGAGCCGTTGCGTGAGGCGCGGTTCCACATCGCCGGTGACGCGCGGCAGGCTCTCCAGTTCGCGCTGCGCCTTCACCGTGATCGCATCGACCGACACGCCGGCCTTATTGAGAATGGCCGCGGCCAGCCCCTTCTCCTGATCGAGTAGCGAAAGCAGCAAGTGTTCGGGTTCGATTTGCTGCTGGTTCATCCGGGCCGCGAGCTTCTGCGAGCCCGCGAGCGCCTGCTGAGCCTTTTCCGTGAAGCGATTCAGATCCATGGTCGAGCCCTCCCGTGTGGCCCATTAGAGAGGGCGTATGTGAAAAAAGATGCAATTTAAGCCCGTTCCACCAACTCGGCCCGCAGATTCTTTCGCGCCTGCTCTTCGCATTCGTCGTGGAGCACTTCCGTCCAGAAGATTCGCGGGCGGGCCAGGAAGTGCTCGAGTACCGTGGCACGGTGCCCACGGTAATCGAATTCCGGTACCCAGGCGTACTCCTTGCGAATGTCGGATGCGTATCGCCGATACCGGTCCGGGGGCGAGCCGAGAATCGCCAGATCCGCGTCCAGAAGAATCGCGGTCTCGCGGGTTGCGGGCGGATGCGCGTACGCCAGGTGCGAGGTCGCGTGGATGAGTTGCGTGAGTCGTTGGAGTTCGGAACGCGGCACGCCGATCGGGCCGAGCAGCGTGATGGCCAGTTCCGCGCTGCGGGCTTCGTTGTCTTTCGCGCGGGAATCGTAGACCGCGTCGTGGAACCAGATC
>JAYTUG010000294.1:0-1753 GCA_043744695.1 Gemmataceae bacterium | reverse complement strand
CGGTGGAAGTGGCCGGCTCGAACTCGCGAATTGGATCGCTTCCAAGAACAACCCGCTGACCGCCCGCGTGGAAGTGAACCGCGTCTGGCAGCATCTCTTCGGCCGCGGCATCGTACCGACGCCCGAGAACTTCGGTGCGGCGGGGCAACTGCCGAGCAACCCCGCACTGTTGGATTACCTCGCGCTCAGCTTCATCGACGACGGTTGGTCCGTGAAGAAACTGATTCGCAAGGTGGTGCTGAGCCACACGTATCAACTCGACTCGAAGAACGATCCGAAGTGCTTCGCGGCCGATCCGGAGAACGACCTCCACTGGCGAATGACGCCTCGCCGACTCGATGCCGAGGCCTTGCGCGATTCGACGCTCGCCGTCAGCGGGCTGCTCGATCCGAAGCCGCCGGTCGGTTCCTACGTGGCGAAGCAGGGTGAAGGCCCGACCACGGGGCCGCGCTTCGCCGGGCCGGTCGGCAATGCGATCAACGACCCGCGGAACAATCAGCGTTCGGTTTACCTTCCCGTGGTGCGGGACAACTTGCCGGAGGCCTTGAGCTTGTTCGACGCGGCCGACCCGAGCCTGGTGGTGGCCGAGCGCCCGATCACGACCGTGCCGTCCCAGAGCCTCTATTTGTTGAACAACCCGTTCGTGATGCGTGCGGCGGACGCTGCCGCGGAGAAGCTCTTGAAGGAGACGACGACCGATACGGAGCGGATCCGGACGGCATACTTGTTGTTCTTCGGCCGCCCGCCGGTCGAGAAGGAGTTGAAGGCCGCCGGCGAGTTCCTCGAGGCGTACAAGGCCGCAGCCAAGAAGGACAAGGAACCGCGCCGCCTGATCGAGCGCGAGACCTGGGCCGCCTTCGCGCAGGCAATGATGGGCAGCGCGGAGTTTCAATATCGGAAGTGAGGTACAATAGGAACGCCATGCCTCGACGCCCAAAAACGATCACGATAGCGGAACTCGCCAAACGCGAGGCCCGGATCGAACAGATTGCAAAGCGATTGGGGTTCGTCGGTCGAGTCGAGTACCGGCACGTATACAGCCAGACGGGCGGCGCTTCTTACGGGGTGGCGCACGAGGGGAAGGATGATCTGCTGTCGGTTTATGCGGAAGCGTTCGACCGTGATGCCGATCCCGGAGAGTTTTCGCTGGAGGCGATGATTGCACACGAGTGTGGTCATCAGATGATCGCCCGACACCAACGACTGAAGCGAATCCGGCCGATGCCTTGGAACCATGTTGCTGAGGAGATTCTCGCTTCTCTCGTCGGTTCGCTCTTGGTCGGTTCGAGAGATGACGAAGAATTACTGGTTCTGAAAGCGATGTTCGAGTCGGTGAAACTTGGCAACGACCTCGCAGCGGTTCAAGAGCATTTTGAAGAGATCCGCGAGACACTGAGGAGCATCCTATGATCGGCAAACAATCACCCGCTGAGATGCGACAATACCTCCGGTCCAAGCTGGCCATGACCGACGCGGAACTCGTGGCGTCATTCAACCAGAAGATCGAAGAGGCCAAGCAGAGCCATCCGGACTCGCCGATCGCCGGCGAGACCTTGCGACTGCTGCGTGATGCACTATTGAGAGAGACGAAGCGGAAAACGCCCAAGAAGAAGGCGGCGAAACGAGTGCCCACCGCGAAGCGGTAATGGCCCCAATACTCCACTCTGAGGGCGATATGGCTTTTTTCACGTTCCAGTGGACCAACAAGTGCCGCCACTACATGAGGGAATACGGGTACACAGGAGTTCCCCTA
>JAYTUG010000293.1:0-6736 GCA_043744695.1 Gemmataceae bacterium | reverse complement strand
TGATCACCGCCTTGAACTTTTCCACCAGGATCTTGGCTCCGTTCCACGGGAAATCCTCGTGTGTCGCCTTCCCCTTACAAACCATGTACTGCACCCCGAATGGAGGCGACCCTTTTCTTGAAAGCTCCACTCATAGGCAGGCTTCCAGTAACTCGGATCATCCATGATCTCTGAGCAACGAGCGGCACGCAAAACTGTCGGTCCTCGCCGCCGTTCCGAGCGATAAGGCGCTCCGGCGTATCGTCGCATATCCCTCGGAAGTTCGCATTTCTCAAAGGTGGCGATGGTAGTGTTCGGGTCTTCGCCACAGAGTTTGAAGCCCTCAAGGGTGATTTCATCTTCCGGCTTCTTGCGGGAGAACGAGAACTCAAGACCGAGAGCGCTGGCCCGTCGAAGAAATCTCGGAATCATCCCGACTTCACGCTGGTTCCCGGTGGTCGCCACGTCGAGCCGGATCGTTAACGTCCTGCCAAGTTCGTGGTCGAACAACATCTCCTGAAAGCTGCCCAGGTCAGCGAAGCCGTTCTCGGTCCTCGGAAGGAGTAGGGCCTCGACATCCCGGCTCTCCCTGGTCTGCTTCAGCAGATTGAGCGATTGAAGGATGCTGCTCTTACCGGAACTGTTCTGGCCGAAGATTAGGGTGATGGGCGCAAGGGGGATGATCGTCCGTTGGCCGAACGCCTTGAAGTTTTCGAGTTGCATGGATCGGAGCATGGTCTTCTCCCTTCCTGTCACGTCTTGTGACTGTTCTACCAGAATCAGGTCCGCAGGCGTCTGGCTTGGTCCAGCTTACGGTGGACCAGCGAGATCATCGTCAGGATGTCCAGGGCGTCCTGCTCGGTCATGTCCCACTCGGTCTTCGGCGTGTGGGCCAGTGGGTTGCGGATCGTGCCGTACAGCCCTTTTAGCAGGTTCATGAAGCCGTACTGCTCGCCCTTGTGCGTTTCCGTCTGAAACGGGTTGATCGCCAGGAGCGGGTCGCCGTACTTCTGGCCGAAGGCTTCGTGAACGAGGTCGCAGCCATCGCCGGACAAGCCGGAGAGCATCCTGAGCTTGGACGTGATGCTTTTCATGGCCTCGAAGACGGCGTGAAAGTAGTTCTCTTCGAGAAGTTCCGTCTTGCAGAACTTCAACACGTCGGCGTGGACGCTGCGCTGGATCAGGGCGCTGTGCAGCCGGTTGGCCCGCTCCAGGGCCTCGGTGATTGTTCGAGCGGCGTCGGTTCTGCGGAGTTGGCCGTCCTCGCCGAGCGTGTAGCCGCAGAACGCCAGCACCGGGTTTAGGCGATATCGCCGAGAGCGGAAGACGTTCGGCTCGCCGACGTAGCGGGCCGGGTCCATCGCCCGCTTGATGAACACGACAATATGATTGCCAACCTGATGCTCGTTCTGGAACTCAACGAAGGCGTTGTGCAGCCGCTTCCACTTGGTCATCTCAGGATTTGGGTTCGGGATGTCGCAGTTCCGAAGCAGGTGGTCGATCTCCGAGCCGGTCAGCCCTTCGCTCGTGTCGGCCAAGACCTTGCTGATGGCTTCCAGCCGTTCGGAGGGGAACGGGGGAACTCGTTGCTTAAATGTGATGGGCATTGTCCCCTCAAGTAAGCGACTTCTTTAGTTTGGTGAGCATGACAATCCCTCCGGTGCGGCAGACATCCTCATCGGACCCCCAGGCCGTCGTCACGCAGCAGTGGCATCCCCGACTGGCCGGGTTCTTGCTGCAATGAGGACACTCCTCCAGAATCCGTAGCGCTCCGTCGAACAGAGCCGTGGCTCTGCCGTAGACCTCATACGTCAGCCCATTACCACCAGCAGCGTTGTCGGCCAGGAACACACGGAAGGCAAAGCTTTTCGGATCGTCATCGACATGAACCCCTATGTCGTCAGGGTCCGTGGAACACATCAACCCCGCTGCGATGCGAAGGCTCTCGCTTGCGGACTGCACGGAGGGTAGCCGATCATCAACCGGGAGATCGTTCAGCCATCCAGCCGGTGCGGACACCCATAGGCCGTGCGTTTCCATTTCGTGCTTTGGCGGGGCTGCTGGTCCGAGTGGCTGGTAAGTCGGCTTTTCCGAGCCGCCTACGGGAATCTTGTAGTATCCGTCCACCTGCTCGGTGAACCGCACCGGACCACGCTCCAGTTTCACCCCGCCTTTACCTGTTCGGGCTTCTTCAGTGCCGCAAATGGCACAATCTGTCTTCATGACCGAGGCGGTACTGTAATCGAGTTTGTCCAGGCGGCGTGCCGTGGCCTCTGCCTTCTGGTCCTGCCAATTGACTGCCAGTCGAGTGACCTCGAATACCTCATCCTGGACCTGGAATCGTGCGTACTTGTGAAACCGGCGCATCGCCCTCAGCACGTCCGGGCGGGACACTTCTTTGCGAGCTTCGTCACTCACCACGCACTCGAAACCGAGGGACCGAAAGTGATTCACGCCTCGAACGACAGCGTTTTCGACGTACCAGAACGGACGCCGGTTCGGGGCCTACGGGCATCTCTGGTGGACGCCTTCAACATTCCCGAAACCGCACTTTCCCTGGTCAACGGGCGGCGAGTTGCAGGAACCTACGGCCTGCTCGACAGCGATACGCTGGAGTTCGTGGTCGCCTGGGCCAGAAATCCAATGGCGACTCCACTGTGCCGGAGCAGGGACGCCTTCTGACCGTGAAGGAAACCGCAGCCGAACTCCACTGTTCGATCTCGTTCGTCTACAAGTTAATGTTTTTGGGCCAAATCGCATATGAGCGCCGGGGGCGGCGGAAGCTGCTCCTCGTCACATCGGTAGCCGATTACAGGCGGCGGACCACCCACCCTGCTTCCCCGGCTTCGTCACCCACGACCAGCGCCTCGCCCCGCCAGCAGTACCAGTTCCAACGACTGTTCACTGACCATCGCCCACGCCGGGGCGAATAACCAAACGGGTCCATTTGAGCGGCTGGCGACTCCCCACTCCGTTTCGCTTCACCCGAACGGGTCGAAGCCCTCCAGCTTCTTGTTGATCCGGGCGTGTTGGTCAATTAGGTGGCCGTAGTGCTTGAAAATCATCTTGTAGTTCTTGTGGCCGAGCAGCACCCGCAAGTATTCGATCTCGTTCGGGTGTTCGCCCAGGAAGGCGGTGGCGAAGGTGTGACGCAGCCCGTAGAGGCACAACCCTTCCGGCCAGTCCAGCCCCTTCGTATCCTTGAACTTGTACCTGAGTTGGTACAGGTAGACGCCGAGGGTGTCGGGCGTCCAGGGGGGAGCCGAGGCTGTTGCGGAAGATCGGGCCTTCGGAATGCTCGGCGTTCAGCCGCTCGATAATGGGGACGGCTTGAGGGAGGAAGCGGACCCGCTTGACGTACTTCGTCTTCGTCTTCGTCTTCCGGTCCTTGTACAAATCCTCCACGTCCCACAGCCGCCACTGTTCCCGGTAGTGCCGCTGCTCGATGCGGCAGATGGTTGAAGGACGTGAGCCGGTCCAGGCCAGGATGCGCACCACGTCGGCGAAAGCAGGGTTGGCTACCCGCAGAACCAGATCGAATACCGTTTTCGACCAGACGGCGTTCTCGCCCCGGCTGTCCCCTTCCGGCAATTCCAGCAAGCCACGGAGAGGGTTGACTGGGATCAGGTTGCCCCTCTTCTTGTCTGCCGCCCAATTCAGGGCGGCGAGGATGATTGACCTGTAGTTCCGTTTCGTCCCCGCCCTCGTGACATCAATCTTTTTGGTGAGCCAGCCTTCGACGTGGTGGGGGCGCAGATCGCCGACCTTCAACCCCTTGCCCACAGACTCCACGAACTCCTCTAAGCGGTCGTGGCACAGTCGATAGCGCTCCGGGTCGTGGTTCTCCTCAACGAACAAGAGCCAGCGGTCGGCGACTTCCCCGAAAGTCGGATTCCCGTCCCCCGGCTCGCCAAGGTCGTGCTTCCGCAGCAGGAACCGGAACCGCTCCCCTGCCTTCCCCTCTTCCGCTCCCAGCCGGTAGAAGTGGCCGTCGATGGTGGTGGTGTACTGCCTCTTGCTCTCCTGCCAGTTCATTTCCGGTTTCCGGCCCCGCATGGTTCGCCTCACTTGCTCGAATTCTTGGCTCAATTCCTGGCGCACGTCTCTTCATTCTAGCGCCAGGAATTCGCCACCAAGCGGCTTTTGAGGCGAAAATCAGCAGAAATTGCTATCGTTCTCCAATGGAATGGGGTTCCGGCCTATAAAGCCGACGCCGACGATGCCGATGCGAATCATGCGCGACCCTCCGAATTGCGTTTCGGGCTCATCTTAATCACTCGGCGAGTCACCCGACAGCGGGCCGCTAGAATCTCTTCGATGTGGAATTCGCAGAAGATCATCGTCTTCCTGGAAGCCGAACCGGCGGAGCGAGCCCGCGCCGCGGTCGTCGCGTTCAACGACGCCGCTGCCCGGCACGAGTTGCCCTGGATCGCGCAACACGAGCCCGCTACCGACGCAGCCTATCGCATCGGCTTCGACTCCTCGCAATCGGTGGATGAACGCTGGGACGTTCGCCCCGGTCCGTTCATGAATCTCGCAATGGCCGGCGAAGTTGCACAACTCGTGGCGCGGATCGCCGACGGCAAGGTGATCGCGAAGCCGATTTCGGCCGCTCCCAAAAAACCTGCTCCACCCGAGAAACTACTTACGGCGAAGGTCGGTCGCGAGACGGCCGGGCGGCGCGGGAAGGGCGTGACCACCGTGTTCGACCTCGCGCTGTCCGAGGCCGACTTGAAGGAACTCGCGACGACCTTGAAAGAGAAGTGCGGCACCGGCGGCACCGCGAAGGATGGCCGCATCGAGATTCAGGGCGACCACCGCGATCGAATCGTCGCCGAACTCGAGAAGCTCGGATACAAGGTGAAGCGCGCCGGCGGATAACAGGATCGTCCGCAAGCGACTTCACCTCCACCGCACTCGGAGAGTGCGGACTACCGATAAGATGGAAACATCTCACTGAGGAAGCCGGATGCTCGATCCCATTCGCCAGGCCGCCGCGATTCCGTTTCACGAAGGCCGAGTCTGTTTGATCACATCGCGAACCACCGGTCGATGGGTGATTCCCAAGGGGCTCATCGATCCCGGACACACGCCGACCCAGGCTGCGATCATCGAGGCGTGGGAAGAAGCTGGCCTGAACGGCACCATCGAGGGAACGTCGCTCGGCAGCTACCACTACGAGAAGTTCGACCTCGTTCACCACGTGCTCGTCTTCCGCATGACCGTGACCGAAGTGAACGACGAGTGGCCGGAAAAGTCCACGCGCCAACGAATCTGGGTGTCGCTCGAGGAAGCGATCGAGTGCGTCGAGGAGCCGGACTTGAAAGAGATCTTGAGGAAGCTGAAGGCGGCGGAATGACGCTAAAGCAAAGGCAGAATGACGCGGTCCACGTCGGCTTCGGTCTGAACCGGCGGCACGTTGCCGTACAGTTCCCACGATTCGTTCAATTCCGCGGACTGCCCCGGTTCGAGCGTCGCGAGTTCGCCGACCGTCTCCATCTCGAGCATCTCTTCGTAGGTGAACGTCTGGTAGCGCGTGCCTCGGTCCGGGTAAATCGCCCCTTCGCGGTAGTCGAAGCGCTTCACGAACAGCACGCCTGAGTTGAGGTAGCCGACCCAGCCCATGCGGTGAGCGAGCCCGATCTTGGTCGGCCCCTTGTTCACGTCTTGGCGGAGGAAGATGTACTTCTTGCCGAAGGTCCAGCGCGAATCGGCGAAGTCGAAGTAGGGCCAGAGGACGAGTTCTTGATTCGGGGCGAAGTCGGCCGGCGACTTCGCATTCTTCGTGCTGCCCGGATGCGGAGCCTTCGAAGGCAGCGGGATGATCTCCATGCCGCCGGGAGCCATCACCGTCGGGCCCCACGGGGCCAGTTCGGTGGGTGCCTTCCCGGTGTTGGTCACCTTCAACTTCACATCGACGCGGGTGCCTTTCGCTGCGAGGCGAAGTTCCATCGTCTTTTGAACGCCGTATTCTTCCTCCGGCGGCGCGATGATGCGAGCCGCCTCGGGCCCGATGGATTCGTGCTTCACCGGGCGGTTATCGGGAAAGTAGGTGCGGGTGAGGTCTTCGGGCGCGAGCCAGAAGCGGTGTCCCCCGCGGAGTTGCCACTCGGCTTCGCCGGTGCCGCCCATGTGCGAGTCGTAATTCTTCATCACGTTGAAGCCGCCGGGCAGCGAGTAACTGATGACGCGCGGACCCACGTCCAGCGTCGCGATCAGTTCGACGTCGCCGTTGCTCAGGCGCAGGTTGTTTTTCCAGCCGCGATACTCGACGATGTCCACGGGCTGCCTCGCAAAGAACAAGTATGACGAGCCGGAAGCGTTAGCGACGGAATACGGTCAGTCCGTCGCTAATGCTTCCGGCTCGCATACTGAATTAGAAGTCGGCTTCGCCGTTCGCGGCGGGAGGCTTTGGTGCCGCAGCAGGGGCCGCCGGGGCTGCGGCAGGAGTCGCTGAAGGTGAAGCCGCATCCTGAGGCAAATCCTTGCTGCCGATGATCGTGAGGTTCATCCCGACCTGCACCATCACGGGCTTGCCGCCCACGTCCACGAGCATCTTGTCGTTGATGTTCCAGCCGAGCGAGCCGGTGGAGAACTCCTTCACCATGGCGATCATTTCCTTGCCGCCCATGACGACGGGAATCGGCTTGGCCGTGGTGCGGAACTCCTCGCGGGTGATGGCGAGCGAGGATTTGGACGACTTGGCCATCCGAGTTTCCTTCCGGATCGAGGTTCAATTGTTAAACGAACGTGCGGT
>JAYTUG010000292.1:0-64971 GCA_043744695.1 Gemmataceae bacterium | reverse complement strand
CAGTCTCGGAACGCTTTCTCTTGCTCGGCCCTGCCGGCCATCTTGCCCTTTTGGAATGGATCGTTCACGTCCGCCCGTCGCTCCCACAGCCAATTTTTCTGGAAGTGCGCTCGCTTCTTTCCGATCGAACGATCTCCGCGCCGGTTCGCGTGAATGCCGCGGCACGACTCTTGAAGGAACTTCCAGACAAGACCGGAGCGGTGTTGAAGATCGCCCGCCCACTCACGGCGGGGCTCTCGCCCTTGCGACGGTTGGAACGGCTCCGGCAACTCCAGCATCAAGTCGATCGGAGCCGTAGTCTGGACGCGATTCTCGAACGCCGCGAGCAGCGATTGAAGATGGACTGCCCCCGCTGCGGCCAGCGCTTCCCGCGCGAAACCATGGTCCGCCACCTCTGGCACGAACACGGACTGTTCCTCGAACGCGGGAAGGTTCGCAGCCCGAGGCGGACCATCGAAGAATTGAAATCGGAACACGCGACCACGCACGACACGACCGTGCTCGACCGCACGTCGTTGCTCGCGGGCACGGATGCGCTGCGGGCCTGGGTAGCGAGTTCGGAACCGACGCCAGAAGACGTCGCGCCGCTTCTGGCACTCGCGGAGTTGAACGGAGCCGGGCTCTGTCCGGAGTGTTTCGCGGAGGTACTGCCCGCGGTTCCGCCGATGCCCGCTCCGCTTTCGCTCTCAGCGGGCCGAGTCGCCGGTGCCGGCTATTTCGCGGCGATCGGCGGAGCGGAGTGGTTGCGGACGCTCACGATCGCGACGCCTGGCGGCGTTCTGCAATCGGGACACGATGGCCATCGCGCCTTGGGAACCCGCGGCATCGCCATGCTCACGGCCTCGCTCCTGCTGGTCCTCGCGATTCTCGTCGCCGTCCTCGGCCCCAAGGATTGGGCGTCCCCCGCCATGATCTTTCGACTCGTGGTGTCTTCAGCCCTCGGCTACGGGCTCGTGTGGTTCGTGCGGAAGCCGCCTCCGAACCCGGCGGATTGTGCGGTCGATGCCGCGTGGAATGTCCTCGCGCGTAGGCTGCTCCACGAATCGGATACGACGGAGTGGTTGGCGCGGCTTTGTCGGGCGAGTGCCGGGCACGGCGACCCGATCGCGCGAACGGGCATCCTCACCGACCTCATCGCACGAGCCCGTGCGGGCCGCTCGACTGCCGATTTGCAACTCCTCGCGGCGGGCGAAGTGCTGCTTGTGGAGGACGGTTCGCGACAAGGGCGGGATCGCGTGGCCGGGTTGGCGGGGCTCGCGGCCCGGGGCTTTCGCGGCGAGGAATCGATCGCGTATTCCGAGTTCGTGGCCGAATGCTTTTTGAACCGAACCCCGGAACCGAGCGCGGGCGAGCGGGCACGCTTTCGCATCTTGCTGCTCGGCGCGGCGTTCGATGCGGGTCTCAAACCGCGCGATCTCATCGATCTCTGGACCGTCGCGCCGAACCTCAGACAAGCAACGATCGTGGAACCGCTCCACCGCCTCGCACTCTTGCAAGGCGTCTGGGCCATGCGGTCGGCCCGACGTTGGGAACGCATCGCGCCCGCCGATTCCGCCTTCGATTTGTGCCGCATCGCGCCGCACGCCAGTGGCCGAATCCTCGGCGAATTTCCGGACTTGCTCCTCGTCCACCGCCCCGATCCGGACACCGAATCGCAACTTGGTCCGGTCCTGATTTGCGCGCGCGGGATCGCCATCGGCGGTCACTCGATCGCAGACCCCGACGCGGATGTGCGCATCGAGAAAACGGGCCGCTTCGGCGGGGGCTACGAGTTGATCTTCGGCCCGCACCGATTGCCGCTCGAACGGCAACCCGTGGGCAACTTCGCGGAAGTCATCAAGGAATGGCTGCGGTTCCGAGCCTGGGCCTTATTGCCGCTCTTAGACAATTACCTCGCCCCGAGTGCGCTTCAAGTTGCCGAACGGATGGTGAGGCCATTCGTCGGCCGCTGCTCGAGATGCGGCACTCGCTCGGCTATCGCCTTGGGGAAAGTGGGGCGGCTCGTCTAACGCTCTCCACTTGCTTCGTACGCTCCGTGGTGTATTCTAATAATGGACATCGAGGTCCGCTTTGACTTGGGACGGAGGTGGAACATGGTTCCGATGATGCGATTCGTGCTGGCGATCTTCGCCACGGTGCCGGCACTTCCCGCGCGGGCCGACGATCTGAATCAGCCCCCGATTCAGTACGAAAAAGCGACGCCCGAGAACCCAATATCGCGGCTGCAGCACGACCTCGCGACCCAAAAATTGAAGCTGACTCACCAGGAGGAGGGCGGCTATTTGAAGTCCGCGCTCGCAGCCCTTCGGGTGCCCATCTCTTCGCAGGTGTTCGTATTCTCGAAGACGAGCCTGCAACGCGGGCGGATCGCTCCCAAAACGCCGCGGGCGATTTACTTCAACGACGATGTCTACGTCGGCTTCTGCCTTCGCGGCGACGTTGTGGAAGTCTCCGTGGCCGATCCCGCACTGGGCACGGTGTTCTACACGCTCGATCAAGAGCCGATCGAACGGCCGCGCTTCGCGCGGCAAACCGAAAGCTGCCTCATCTGCCACGGATCGTCGAGCACGCGCGGCATGCCGGGGCACCTGATGCGCTCGGTATACCCCGATCGCACCGGGGAACCGATCCTCGGCTCGGGCACTTCTCGCACCGACGACACGAGCCCGCTCGACGAACGCTGGGGCGGATGGTACGTCACGGGCCGCATGGGGAAGATGGAGCACAAGGGGAACCGGACTTACCGCAATCGCCGGGATTACGACGATCCGGAGAACCCCGCCCAAACGCAAAACATTCCGGACTTGAAGCCGTTCTTCACGACCGGTGCCTACCTTTCCCCGCACAGCGACGTCGTGGCCCTCTTGGTGCTCGGGCATCAGGTGACGGTACACAATCGCATCGCCCGCGCCGCGCTCGAGACCCGTTCCGCGATTTACTATCAGGAAGAACTCAACGAGGCCCTGAAGGAACCGCGGACGACGAAGTACGACTCCGTCAAGAGCCGGATCGGCTCGGTCGGCGACGATCTCGTCAAAGGCTTGCTCTTGAGCGAAGGAGCCGTTCTCACGGACCGCGTGGAGGGCACGACGAGTTTCGCCAAGGACTTCGCCGCACGCGGGCCGTTCGACAAATTGGGTCGATCGCTCCGTCAGTTCGACCTCACCACGCGGCTGTTTAAATATCCGTGCAGCTACCTGATTTACTCCGAGTCGTTCGACAAGATGCCGGCGGAGGCACGTGATTACGTGCTTCGCAGGCTTTATGACGTTTTGAAGGGAACGAACTCCGACAAGGCGTTCTCGCACCTGACCGCGTCCGATCGCAAAGCGATACTGGAGATCCTGCGCGACACGAAGCCGAGCCTGCCGGCTTACTGGCGGGAGTAACTACTTCTTGAACCGCGTGCCGTCGACGGCGGTCATCGCGCCGTAACCCTCGGGCCAGCGGCTTTGCACTTCCACCTGTCCCACGAACTCGTCGGCACCGAGTTTCGCCTTCCAGTTGTCCTTCACCTTACCGGAGCCGTCCAGGTAGACCTTCACGAGGTACTTGCCGGAAGGGAGTGCTGGCTTGCCCTTCTCCCATGCCTTGGCGCGATCGGAGCCGGGTGCCGCCAGCAGCGTCAACGAGTGCTGCCAGAGTTTGCCTTTGCCGAAGACCATGCGGTCCGAGGTGGCGATGGGTTCCTTCTCGAAGGCGTTTGCCTTCGCATCCCAGGCATGCACATCCGCTTGGAGCAACTTGTCGCCCCAGGCATCGGGAGTCTTCTCGATCTTGAGCCAACTGTCGGAGCCGAACTGTTTGAATTTTTCCTTGGCCGGCAGGTCCTCGACCTTGGTGTAAGTGCCTTTCTTGATGGCGATCGCGTCGTCGATCCAGGCCCGCATGGTTTTGTAGCCTTGGTCGCCGGGGGCGAACTTGATGCCGCCACCGTGCTTCACCGTGCCGAGCGGTTTGGTGAGAAGTAGGCTCCTTTCGGGCTCGTCGAAGTTGATGAGCTTGCTGCCGAGCAGGTACTCCATGGTCGCGGCGGCACCGGCTTTCTTGAACCACGCCACCTGGTCGCCGTTCTCCTTGCGGAGCTTATCGTTCTGAGGCGTCCCTTCGGTGTGGCAGTTCATGCAACGGAAGCGGAGTGCCCAGACATTCGCTTCGAACGACTCGAGCATCTGATCCTTGCGAGCGTGACGAACGACTTCCACGGGCTTCGCGCTCAGCGCCGGCGGCTTGTCCGGCTTCGGGGCCGCCTTCAACGCGGGGTCCGCGGCACAGGCCTTGATCCACGACGCGAACGCCTCGTACTCCGCTTGGCGTTGTTTCGCGGGAATCAAGTTCGCGCTTTTGTCGTTGGCCCCGCGATTGATCAGCTTCAAGATCTTCGAATTGTCGGGCTTCTCGAGGTCGATCAGCCCTTGGTCGCGAAGCGCGAGGAAGGTGTCTTTCGCGGAGGGCAGGATGTAGTCCTTGAGGTCTACGGCCGCGAGGTGGCACTGGGCGCAACTCGACGGATTCGGGGACTTGAAGATCGGCACGATCCGCTCTTCGAAGACCTTCGCGGGATCGTCGGCCCGTGCCGCGACCGTGGGAAGCAGCATCGCGGCGGAGGCGAAGAGCAAGCGGAGCATGGAGTAACCCTGTTCGTGGTGTCGGCCCGATTTCACTTTACTCCAGGCCACACTTCGAAACTTCTGCAAATCGTGAAAAGGTGTCCTTTTCGGACGCTGGCTCAACTCGGTGCCCACCTTTTTCGCGGTTTCATTTCACCGATCGCCAGTCGTGACGTAGAGTTGCGAAATTGCGACGCGCACTTCGCCGTCCGTGTTCTATATACCCCCGTCCGGATTCTCCAAGAAGCCGCCCAACTCCGGGAGTCGAGGCAATGGGACTGATGACATTGGAACAGGTACCGAAGAGCCGGGAACACCCGATGCAGTTGCCCGATGAGAACGTGGATTACCAGTTTTCGCGGCTCCTGACTCGGAGTTCGGAGTCGTGGACGCCCCTGGCGGAGCTCCAGTCGCTGCATTTCCTGACACCGGAAAAGCTCGAGGCGATCAAGCCGGTGGCGATGGCCGTGCGCGGCCGCGTGGCGGCCGAGCGCGAGTTTCAGACGCTCCCCGCGAAGGATCAGCCGATCCAGCCGGGGTTCATCGACTTACCGCAGAAGTTGCTCGACGGCTTCCGGCGCAAGCAGGACGCCTCCGAACTCGGCCGCGTGATCCGCACCGCGAACCGCCTGAAAGAAAACTTCGACCGCGTGGTCGTCCTCGGCATCGGCGGCAGCTACCTGGGTGCCCGAGCCCTCTTCGATTCGCTCTGCCATAGCTTCCACAACGAAATGCCCGCCAAGATGCGGATGGGCAAGCCGCGAATCTACTTCGAAGGCAACTCGCTGGACAACGATTCGCTCCAGGAATTCTTCGAACTGCTCGACAACACTTGCGTCGAACCCGAACTCTTCGAAGAGCGTTGGGGCGTGGTCGTCACCAGTAAATCGGGCAACACCATCGAGACGGCAGCAGCTTACCGCGCCGTCCGGGCCGAGGCCGCTCGCTATTACGGCCCCAAGTCCGAGATGTTCCGCCAGTCGATCGTGCCGATCACCGGGCCGAAGGGAAAGCTTCGCGACCTTTGCCGCGCCGATGGCTTCGCCGACGAAGACATGCTCACGATCCCGGACGATGTCGGCGGTCGGTTCAGCGTCTTCACGCCGGTCGGCTTGCTTCCTGCGGCCGTTATGGGGCTGGATGTTCGCGCGTTGTTGCTCGGGGCCGCAGCCATGACCAAGCGCTTCATCGAGGAGCCGTTCGATCGCAATCCCGTACTCCAGTTCGCCGCCGTGAATTACCTCATGAGCGAGGAACAGAAGAAGACCACTCGCGTGATGGCAGTCTGGACCAAGAAGCTCGAGGCGATCGGCTGGTGGTACGACCAGTTGCTGTCCGAATCGCTGGGCAAGAACAACCGCGGTGCAACGCCGCTCACCGTGGTGCAGAGTCGCGACCTGCACAGCCGCGGGCAGCAGCACCAAGACGGCACGCGCGACAAGATGATCAACAACCTGATCGTGAAGCAGGTGAAGCACCCGCCGGTGATGGTCGGAATGTCGGACCGCAACGAGGACGACTTGAACCAGTTCAGCCGTCGCGGCTACCCGGACCTCGCGGATGCAGCCTTGAAGGGCACGAACGAGGCATACGAGAACGCGGCTCGCCCGACGGCGGACATCGTGCTGCCCTCGCTCAACGAGCACGCCATCGGCCAACTCCTGCAGATGCTCATGCTGGCGACGGTGGTGGAAGGCCGACTCATGGGGACGAACCCGTACGGCCAACCGGGCGTCGAGGCGTACAAGCAGAACATGACGAAGATTTTGAAGGGCCAGCCGAACCTGCCGAAGGGCGAGGTCCGCGACGCGACCAAAGGCATGTGAAGGTTCAAGCCGCACGATCCGAATAACCCGACCGTCAGTTCCCGTGCGACCGGTATTTCTTACCGCGTCGCCTCAAACATCGCATTCGGCCTGACCTAGGCTTCCTTGCCGTTTTGCCGCTTGCAGCTTCGCCATCGCGACCTCATTCGCAATCGGGAAGCCGCTAGCGGCAAAACTGGGGGAGTTCGTCATGCGCCATTCCCGTCCCGGTTCCGTGCTTCCCACGCTCGGTGTCTGCCTGATTGCGCTATTCGGATTCGTCGCGTTGGCCGTGGATCTGGGCATGCTCGCCGTCTCGCGGACGCAGTGCCAGAATGCAGCCGACGTGGCGGCCCTCGTCGGCGCTCGCAATTTGAACAATCAGGAAAACACCACGGACACGAACCGAACTGCTGCGATCGACGCGGCCCGTTCCGCCGCGAAGGCGAACCCGCACCTGAGCCGATACGTGATCGATGGCGAGATCGCTTCGGTGACGCCGGGCCAGTTTAAGTACGATTCCAGCACGCAGCGCTTCAAGGTGAGCTATCCCGGTTCGGTGACGGCGGGCGATTCGTGGTCCGCGGTGCGGGTGGAACTCGCGGCGCAGCAGCCGACGTATTTTATGCGAGTGATGGGCGTGACCTCGATGCCGACGGGCGCGGTCGCTACCGCAGTGCATCGCCCCCGCGATATCGCGTTTGTGTTGGACTTCACGGGTTCGATGGGCTTCGGCTCGACCCTGAAGTGGCCCAACAGCAGCGTGATCGCCAGCGAAGGGCTCATGAACCCCGACCCCGCGTATCCGAAGTTCGGGCACTACGCACGCTACGCTTACTATCAAAACACCGTCACCGATTCGTCGGCAAGCGGGGCGGCTTCTTCAACCGTGTCGGCGCGGCCCAACCCACTTCAGATGAAGGGCAACTACTCGGATGCGAGCGGCGTCTATAGCCCCGCGAACCACACGATGGCCACCGGCGGTGGCCCACCCGTGATCGAAGACTTCCTCACGGCACCCGGAGATCCGTCCGCAGTTGGGCAGTCCACGCCAGTCAAGAACGCCTTCAAGATGTGGGATCCCACCTCCGGAGCCTACAACGCCTCGACCGCCGCGTGCCCGGCTCCGGACAACTTCGACGTGCAATCGGATAGCTCGATTCCCTACGTGGGCGACAAGTGGCCCCGAACGGACGGCAGTCGCGGTGGTCAGGCCAGCGCCTGGAGTACACTCGGCGGCAACACCTTTGCCGATCAGGGTGCCTATACGCTGAAGCAATTTCTCGGCTCCACACTCGCAGCCCGCGACCTCACGCTTTACACGTTACCCTCGGGTTCGAAGGCCAACACCCTGCTCGCCAACGGCAACACCAAGGACGGCGGCGACTCGGACGCGAACCTCTACGATGCCATCTGGGAGAAGTACGGCTACGACCTCGATGTGAGCTTTCTCCGCGCACAAACCAGCTTCACGAACAAAACGGTGAAGGTGAACGCCGGCACGTTTCAGGGTTCGTCGATGGGGCCGGGTTACTGGGGGAAGACGTTCTTCATTTGGCCGCCGGATCCGCGCTTCGACATGGCCGCGAATGTGGCGAGCCCGAATCCGGCGAACCCCGCGTTCGATGTTGCTGGTAAGCCGATGTGCGACTGGCGGCGGCGATTCTTCCTCAAGGGAAACGGCGCGGCCTTCAACCCCCAGACGGACGACATCAACGCGATCCTGTTCCGCACTTCAAACGGCCACACATTGAACTCAGTGGTCACCGCGGTGACATCGGGCTTTAGCGAGAACAACTGCCCCGGCTACTACCGGCTGAACTACCCAGCTATCATCGCCTGGCTCAAGTCCGGCCCGCAAACGCTGCCTTCCAATCTGCGCTCCGGCCGCATCCTCTACTATTCGTCCATTCCCTCGGACCTCACCACCGGAGGTTCGGGCGATGCGAACGACCGCACCTTCTGGCGCGAGTACGTCCACTTCATCCTCGGCGTCGAATCCTTCGACGCGACCAACGCCCCGCTCTGCACTTGGGGAAATCCCGCGAACACGGGCTATCCCGCCGCCGCGATGATGGCCGGCGTCGAGTCTCGCAATCCGTTCGGCACGCTCGCCATCGCGCCGACCGCGAGCTTCGATCCGGATGGCAGTGGCCCGATGCCCCCGAACCCGAAGCCGTACATGAACTCCGCGGACAATGCAAACCGCCCTCGCATGAACTTCTGGTTCGGCCCGCAGAGCATGCTCTACTTCTTAAAACTCTCCTCGGAGGATCGCCCGTGGTGGTCGGGAACCACGCACGAGAGCCAGTGCTGGCAGTTGAAGGCCGCCGTCAATTCCGTGCTCGACGACATTCGCAAGAACCACCCCAACGACTACTGCGGCATCGCCGGGTTCGCCACTCGCGGCAACTTCAGCAGCCCGCTCGCACCGATGGGGCAAGATTGGTATTCGCTCAAGAACGTTCTTTTCTTCCGGAAGGATGCCGTCGCGGACATGAAGTCGAAAATCACTTCGGGGTCGAAGACCGCTTCGACGATCGAGCATCGACCGTACACGGCGGTCTTCGGAGACGACATCGACGCAATTCCAAACTCGAAAGGCGGTACCGATGCGAATTCGGGACTCGCGCTCGGGTTCAACATGCTCTCGAACTCCTCGACGCTCCTCTCCTCGGGAAATTACGGGAGTGGCGGGCGGCGCGGGGCTTCGAAGATCGTGATCTTCGAAACGGACGGCAAGCCGAACGCGAAAGGCAAATGGGCTGTCAGTGGAACCGGATCGGACACGAGATACGCAACGAGTCAAACGGTGGAATCGTGGACGCTCGACCCAAATCTGGTGAGAGGTGGGGCACAAGGCTTTAACGGCCAGTACGCCGTCAAGGTCGTGGAACGCATCGTCGCGCCCGTCTCATCGACGAACACCAGCGGGTTCAGCCTGCCGAACGCACCGGCCCGCGTTTACGCCATCGCCTTCGGCGACGTCTTCAGCGGCTACGATACGGGTGCGATCAGCCAGGAAGGACAAGACGCGCTGCGCTTCTTACTTCGCGTTCAGCAAGTGGGCAACACCTCGGCGGGAACGGTCGGCACCGCGGACCCGCCGAGCGCGAGCATTCCCACCGAACAGATCATCACCGGCGCGTACGACGTACGCATCTCGAAGATGAAGAGCGCCCTCGAACGCATCGCCCAGAGCGGCGTGCAGGTCACGCTAATCGAGTGAAGCGTCCGCTCCATCCCACTTTACCCTTTCAACCCCGCCAACCTATTTCGCGGGAACAATCGGTTCGGCCTCATTCTTCCTCAAGACCCGGGCTTTCGTTGGCCGAAGTATCTTCCAGCTAACCGCTGTATTGCCTTCCCTACGCAGCCGATGTCGGCGGGTCGGGGAAGGTAGGGCGCTCCGCTTCGCCCCAGCACCTTCCGTCTTCAGAAAAAGGAGTCCGATCGTGAGCTTGAAACGATACGCTCTCGGTCTGGCCGCTGTCGGCCTATCGTCCATCGCCGTGGCTCAACCGCCGATTGCCCTGGCCCCGCTGCCTGGCCCCGGCCCCGTGGGCATTGCTCCGCGTCCGGCGATGCCGACGCAGAATACGCTGGGAAGCTTTCTGGGTGTCTCGGCGGATCAGCGCGAGTACCGGCAGCGAGGCAACGCGGATTCGACGCTGGGCCAACTGCGTCAGCGCATCCTGCCGAATGCGCGCCTCAAATCGCCGAGCTTGGCCGAATTACAAGCGCCCGGTGCCGTGGGTGCGGCTTCACAAGTGAAGCTCGACCGGGCCAACGCCGAGAAGCGGATGGCGGCGGTCGAGTACCTCGGAACGGTCGATTGCCACTATTGGCCGGAAGCCGAGGACGCCTTGATCGGTGCTCTCCGCGGCGACCGCAACGAGTGCGTGCGACTGCAAGCGGCCAACGTGCTGCTCAACGGTTGCTGTTGTACCAAGAAGGTGATCAAGGCACTCGCCGAAGCCGCTTCGGGCACGGACTGCGACGGCTTCCCTGCTGAGAAGTCGGCCCGGGTTCGCGCTGCGGCCCAGGCCGCTCTGGAACACTGCCTCACGTGCTTCTGCGACATGGAATCGAAGTGCCCGGACAAGAACTGCGACAAGACGCCGGCACCGCTGCCGAAGCTCGATCCGGCCCCGCTGCCCAAGATCATCGAGAAGGGCGAAGACCTAAAGAAGGGCAAAGAAGGCTCGATGGCGGAGGGGTACTACAACCGCGTCGCGAAGATGCCGTCGGCCGAGATCATCGCGGACGCCCGCAAGGCACTGTTGATCGCGATTCCGATGGAAGTTGCCGGGCCGACGATCAACCAGCACGATCTGATGGCGGCCGGCGAGCCCGGCCCGGAACTCGCCAGCCTGCGATCACCGCGCCCTTCCACGCTGATGAACGCCTTCTCGTCGAAGCCCACGGTTCCCGGCGTCACGCCGATCGCCTCGCGGCCGATGGGTTCGACGAACGTGGTCGTTCACCACACCGTTCCCGAAGCGACTCCCATGGCGGTCGTTCAACCGGCCATGTCGAAGGGTTTGGTGGTGCCTCCCGTCGTCGCGGCCAAGCTCCCGACCTACGCCGGACCGACTCCAATGGTGCAGGCCGCGAAGACGATGCCCGTGAGCCACGCGACGCCGCAGGTGAACCGCGGTGAGCAGGTGACGAAGATGATGAAGGGACTCGTGCCCGTGTCGGAACTGGCAGAGGGGATCGACCAACTCAGCGCCGAGGATTTGCGAACGAACCCCGGACTGGCGAACGAACTGATCTCTGCCGGAGCGAGTTCGTCCAGCGTGCCGGTTCGGTCGGCGACGATCAAAGCCTTGGTTCGCTGCAAGGTCGCGACGCCGGAAGCGATGGCGACGCTGAAGTCAGCAGCCCAGACCGATCCGGATGCGAAGATCCGGGCCGCAGCCTCCGCAGGCCTCAACCGATAATTTGCCGCTGGCGGCTTCGCGATGCCATCCTCAGAGATCATCGCGAAGCCGCAAGCGGCAAGCCGCTCGTCTACTTCACATCCACCACAAGCGTGGCGTAGAACCGCGTCTCCTCGTACTTCTTGCCTGCGTGTTCACCGGCCTTGCTTTCAGTCACTCGGGCAAAGACGCCGTAGCGACCTTTCGCCTCGTAAGCCGGCGTGTAGCCGTCCTTGTCGGTCTTCGCAGTCTTCTTCGCTTCGCCCGGAACCAGGACCGTCACCTCGGCCTCGGCCACGGGTTTCCCTTCGTGAACGACGAGGAAGCGGGTCTTGTCCGCCTGAGTCGCGGGCACGATCTCCACTTTGAGTGCGCCACCGATCTCTTTACCAGCCGCGCCGCCGAGGATTGCCTTGGGGAAGTAGACGAGCCGGAACGGCTTGGCGTCGCCCTTTTGGAGTACGCCGTACTCCGTGATGCCGTAAGCTACGCGGGGGCCACTGCCGGGAAGTTTCACTTCGTAGAAGCCTTCACCCTTCTTCCACTCGAGGGGCGAGTCCTTCCCACCGCTGTCGCGGAGGAAGAGCTTCGTGCCTTCGAGCTTCTCGATCTTCACCTCGGCGTCCGGCAAGAGATTGTCGCTGAAGACGACTTTCGCCGTGTTGCCATCGGCTTCGGGCACGATGAACGGGAAGTGGGCCTGAGCCAGCGCCGCGGCGCAGAGCCACACGATGAATGCTCCAAGAACTCGAGACATGGGAACCTCCTGTTGGTAAGTGATCACTGCCAGCGGATCGTGAGCTTACCCTCTTCGCGGGCTCGGCGTTCTAGGTCGTTCAGAAGCCAACGCGCCGCGAAGAAGAACCCCACCGCCATCGCGGCCAGCACCGCGATTTCGTACTCGACCTCGAACAAGCCCGGCGTGCGGAACAGCACCTGCCGCATGGCATCCATGCCAGTCGCCAGCGGCAACGCGGCCACCACGAAGACTAGTGCCCGCGCACCGAGGCGTTCCAAAATCGGAGCGAGCGGGAAGTTCGTGCCGCTCATCAGGTAGATCGGTTCCTGCAGCAGGCTCACGAGGTGCCACGCCTCGCGGCCCCACATCAGGAAGAGCGAGGCGAACATCATCCCGAGGCCGTACAGCGCCGCGAGCGTGAGGAAGAAGACGGCAACGAGCAGCCACCAGTTTGAAGGTTGTAGCGGCACGTCGAATGCGACGACACCGGTGATTGTAATGACCGCGGCGCGCACGACGGTCGTGGTCATGCCGCCGAGGGCCATGCCGGTGAGGATGCCCATCATCGGGGCGGGCGACATGATGTACAGTTCGAGGTTGCCCGAGTCGCGTTCCCAGTACACGGTCGCGCCCATGCCCCAGAGCACGTTGAGCCAGAAGGTGGCCATCGCGGCCCCGAGCACGAGCACGCCGGTGTACTCGGGCGGTGCCCCCATCGCCTGGTACGAGTACGCGAACGCCGAGACCGAGAGGATCGGCAGGATCGTTTCTTGAACGATCCACGACCGGCTGCGGAAGAGCCACGCCACCCGCGGATAGGTCCGGGCGGACGCGGCCTGCACGAAGAGGACGAGTGGATGCGCCATTGGGTCTATCTTAAGAGGTGGAGCCGATAGAATCTCTACATCCCGCGGCGGGACACGTGCGAGGAGTGAAATGCGGGATCGAGATACCCACCGATGGGAATGAGCACGACTCAGGAGGAAGGAGGGGAAGGCATAATAACGTTGTCCCTAGCTCGACAATTACCCGTTAACGTTGAGGATCGAGCACGTGGAGAGATCCATATAGGTAGGCTCTAATAGCCGACGAGGCAGAAATACCTCTTAAGTGCTTGCGCACCTGCGGATACTCCTTCCGTTCGAGATAAACAATTCCGCGGACCAACTCGGTGTATTCCTTCTGTACGACGCCGAGTTTCTGCGTATATTCCGCGAGCCGCACCTCGGCCTTCTCTCGTTGCTCGGCCGTCTTCGCGTAGTGCAATTCACCCAGCACCTGCATTCGTTGAATGGCAGCTGCGGCATTCGTTGCGGCCAGTTCCGACTCAGCCTTGGAGAGCATTTCCAGCTCCCCGAGAGTGGGAGGCCGAATGGGGTGAGCGAGGAGGAAGGCAAAAGATTTCGCGCAACCATCTAGTGCGGCACCGGACCGATCCGTGCGGTCGATAACCTTGATTGCCACGGGCTCCGAATGAAATGTGGTCGACTCGACCGCCACCGTGGCTCGAATGTACCAGGTTCCCGCGCGCGAGAAGATGGTCGATACACCGACCATCTTCCGGCGCCTCTGTTCGTACCGGAACAGGTAGTCGTAACTCGCGAACTCCGCAGCTGCATCAAACGAACGGAATGGAGGCAGGTCATAGATAGCCGGTAGAGGGAGGGTGAAAAAATCGGTATCGTTCGGGCCTTTGACCGCGAACATCAGGTTGCCGCCCACAACCGACAGCGGCGGTTCGAAACTGAGTGCCCTCTGCGACGTATTTTTCACGACCGTTTTCACCAACAGTGGATCGCCGACCGCGATCTGCTTCACCTCCAGGTGGACTGTGATTGAGACTGGAGCGCGCAGATCGGAAGCTGGGAATGTCGCGAGGCCTGCGACGATGAATGCGGTATACAATGACTCACCTCCTCTCAGACTCGGTTGAATGGATCGCGCCCCAATGTTCGCAATAGAGCCATTGTTCGGGAGCCTAGCTCCACGTACGGCGGATAATATTGAGCTGAGCAGGCGTCAGTTCAATATCGACACCAGAAAACATATTATCGTACTTCATGATCCCTTCATCGCCGGGGCCGGGAGGCATCGCATGCTTGAGGCCGAAGCTGTGAAGCACCTCGTGATAAGTCGCCAGTTTCAGCAACTCCTGGGTAGTAACACCAACACAGTAGTCGTGGGGCATCTCCACCCAGGAACTGTTCACGGCATTCCACTTCCATCTTCTCGGCGTGTCGAGTTGCGGGGTTTGCTCGAAAGCGTTTGGGTGGCCGCGCGGCGAAACATGCGGCGGGTGAGATCGAGAATCGACATGAGGAACCTTCCGGGAGAAAAGCACACTCGTCAGATGGGAATTCGCCGAAAGTAACGCGCGGGCAAGCGCGACGCAAGGGCTGTCGGAACGAATTCTGTAACAACGCACAATCCGCGTTACCGGTTGCTGCTTTCCAGTTCCTTCAAGTAGTCGAGCGCTTCGTCCACGGTGCCGACGTGCGCTCCGCGAACGCGGCCGCGGTTGTCCACTTCGCGCAGAAGCATGAGGTCGTCGAAGTCTTCGTTGGCTTCGAGGCGGAGTCGCTGCCGGTGGCCGAGGGTGCCCGCCTTGTACTCTTGTGCGAACATGTGGTTCTCGATGAGCCATGACGTTCGCGGCGTCAGGAGCCCTTCGAGTGCCTGCAGGCCAGCCGTGACGTGATCGTACGGGTCGAGCCCCTTGCCCACGTCGTGCAGCAGGGCTGCCAGCAGGAACTCCTCATCCCACGGCCGCTCGTCGCGGGCCAGTTTGAAGACCTGAAGCGAGTGGTACAACACGTCTCCTTCCGGATGCCACTTCGGGTTCTGCTTCACCGTTTTGAGCGGCAACAGCAGTAAGCGGAACATCTGGTGCGGATCGACTGCTTCCTCGCGTTCGAGGAGTGCCTCTTCGATCTGCACTTCGGGATGCTCGCGGGCAATGAGTTCCTCGAGTTCGCGGGTGCTGGCCCGTTCGATGGCCTTGCCGGTGATCGAACTTTTGAAGACGTAATGCGCCTGATTTTCAGCATAAATCGTGAGTTCGAATTTGAACGAATCGTGAACGTGGACGTGCGTGAAGACGCGGGCTTCGCCGTGCTTCTCGAGGTGCTTGCGTTCCACGTCGTATTGGAGGCCTTCTTCTTCGAGCGCGGACGTAATCGGTTCGAGGTGATCGCTGAAGAGGTGCAGGTCGATGTCCGAGCCCTTGCGGGTGTGCCCGGTCATGACGCTGCCGATGAGGCGCGGTCGGAAGCGGCAAAGCAACCGCATCAGGCGGAGGGCGGCGAGCCGCATCTCGGTGAGGTTGGCGGTGCGCGATTCGCCTTCGTGGATGCGGGCGAATTCCTGGATCAGGTCGCGGATTTCGGAGTTCGAGGGCAGGTCGCTCGGCTTGACGGACCCGCGGCAAACTCGGGCGGAAGCCTTGCGTTTCGCGGTGAAGTACTCGGACTCGATTCGTTCGTACATGAGTCGGGCGGCCTCGAAGGCAATCGCCCGACGGAGCTTGGCGTCGGCCATGGGAAATTGTGCGCCGGTTTTTTGTCGAGCCTATCCGATGCCGGCGCGAGGCTCAGAGGGAATGATAGCAGAAGGGGCGAGCAGGTTTGCGGATTCTAGGGAAACGAATCGAGTGCGACGATGAAGGGAAATCGCGGGGCAAGGTTCGAAATAAGCCTTGCATCAGCGGTGATCAGTTCGCAGGATTCTCGCTCGGCAAGTGCAACGTAGAGGCAGTCGTAGACTCCAATTCGTGCCGCTGAGGAAATTTCATAAGCGCGGGGCAGCAGCGGTAGGTCGGGGTCGAGAATCGGCAGCACTTGAAGTAGATCGAGAAACAATTGCGATCCCTGACTTGTCGCGACGCGTCCTTGTCGCTCAGCGCGAGTCAGAGCGTGAGTCACTTCAGTTGGGAAAATGTCCGGCGCGATGAGATCGTGAAACCCGCTGACATACGCATCGCGCAGAAGCACCGCTTTATCGCTGTCCACTTCCGGAACGAGCCATTTGAAGGCCACCGAAGAATCGAGGACGTATTTCATGAATCGCGAAGCTCGCGAATCGCGGGGACGCCAATGTCGAGAACACCGTGCTCGCGACGGATCTCATCCCGGATGCGATCCATGTTCGCACAGGCGAGTTTCATTCGCGCGCGCTCGCGCGAACCGTTCGCCGCACGCTCGGCGGCGATCCGAAGTTGAGCCGTCAATTCCACGGCGACCCCATCGCGTTCCGTTGCATTCATATACTCATTATCCAGTCACACCGTCGGTTGTCAAACCGACTTCACTCCGCCTGGGTGAAAGCCTCAGTATGCGAATCGAACGTATCTCGGCGTACCGCGTTGAACTACCCTTGCGCGAGGGGAACTATCGCTGGTCCGGCGGCAAAGCGGTCGCGGTGTTCGACAGCACGGTGGTGCGCGTCGATACCGATTCCGGGCTCACCGGTTGGGGCGAGGTCTGCCCGCTGGGTCCGTTCTATTTACCCGCCTATGCCAACGGCGTGCGCGCCGGGCTCGCGGAACTGGGCCCCCACCTGATTGGCGAAAATGCCCTCGAACTCGGCGCGTTGAATCGCCGCATGGATGCGGCACTCAAGGGGCACGCCTACGTGAAGTCCGGACTCGACATGGCCTGCTGGGATCTGCTCGGCCAGGCAACGGGCCAACCAGTTTGCGTGCTGCTGGGCGGCCGCTATGGGGACGACATCGGGCTGTACCGCGCCATCTCGCAAGAAGAGCCATCGGCGATGGCCGCGAAGGTCGCCGGCTACCGTGCGGAAGGCTATCGGCGCTTCCAACTCAAGGTCGGCGGCGACCCCGATGTGGACATCGAACGTATACATGCTGTTGCCGCTCAACTGAAGCCGGGCGATCGGCTCGTGGCCGACGCCAACACCGGCTGGCGCATGCACGACGCCTTGCGAGTCGTTCGTGCCGTTCGCGATGTCGATGTCTACATCGAGCAGCCGTGCCTCACTTATGAAGAGTGCCTCACCGTTCGCCAACACACCGATCATCCGTTCGTGTTGGATGAGGTGATCGACTCGGTGGATGTCTTGCTCCGCGGCCATGCCGACCGCGCGATGGACGTGGTGAACATTAAGATCAGCAAGTTCGGAGGCCTCACGAAGGCCCGGCAAGCCCGAGATCTCTGTGCATCGCTCGGCGTGGCCATGACGCTCGAAGATAGTTGGGGCGGCGACATCGTGACGGCGGCCATCGCTCACCTCGCCCACAGTTGCCCGCCCGAAGTGTTCTTCACGGCGACGGACTTCAACAGCTACGTTACGGTCAGTTTCGCGGACGGTGCCCCTCAACGTGCGAATGGTCGCATGGCGGCTTCGACCGCACCGGGCCTCGGCATCCAGCCGAAAATGGACGTGCTGGGGAAGCCAGTTCTCGTGGTGGAATGAGTTGAAACCCGGTTTCTGCTTTGGAAACCGGGTTTCTGGTAGGCTCAAGAAACCCGGTTTCCAAAGCAGAAACCGGGTTTCAAGCCGCGCTCCCAGGATCATGCTCATGCGTCCTTGGCTACTCATCGGACTGGCCGCGTTCATCGTACTCTTCGGCATCGGCGTGCTGATCACGGCGCTGCCCAAACGCCGCGCCGCGGCGGAGCAAGAAGCCTGCAAGTACAACCTCAAGAACCTCTCGCTCTTCGCGGCGTTTTACGCTCACCCGCCGAAGAATGCGCCAGCCGAAAAGTTGGCCCAGGAAGTTCCCGCCGGCACGGTCTTCCTTCTAGGGATTGTTCCTGAAGATCGCCTGAGTTGGGTCGTGGGGGCGCTGGCGGGCGTCGATCAGCGGCAGCAAAACACGACGACCATCATCGGTTCCCTCGACGATTCGCGACCGTGGTCCGCGGCCAAGAATCAGGAAGCCGCCCGTTTGAAAGTGCTCGCCCTGCTCTGCCCCGGCAACCCGCCGAGTATCGACCCCGAGCAGCCCGCACCTACGCAATACGTCGGAATCGCGGGGCTGGGGTTCGATGCCGCGATGCTCAACTTCGTTGCGCCGGGGCCGCCTTCACCCCGTGCCGGCTGCTTCCGCTACGATGCCCCCACGCCGTTTACCTCGATCACCGACGGCCTGAGCAACACCTTGCTTTTCGGCGAACGCTCGGACGATCTTGGCTCCTGGCTTCGCGGCGGGCCAGCCACGCTTCGCGGCCTCGACGACCGCCCGGACGCGAAGCCACTCATCGGCCTCAGAGCACAGTTCGGAGGCAACCACCCCGAGACATCCAACTGGGCAATGGCCGATGGTTCGACACGCTCCTTCACCCCTCGCGTCGATCCCAAGGTAATCTTCAGCCTGGCAACCATCGCTGGAAAAGAGACCGACGCCATTCCGGGCGAGTGACTTTATCGGTCGAAGCGAATGTGACCTCGAAGGATTGGCAAACGCGGCCCGCTGAGCCGAACCCGGCGTTCAACAGTTCCGAGAATCGTGTGCAATACCTGGGGCCGCGTTACCCAGGTATTCGCCATGCGTCAATTTGCTGCCGTCCTCATTCTCATCTCGCTGTTCATTCTTCTCGTCGGCACGCGGTTCAAGCCATCGGATGGGGATAAACTTGCGGCCATCGGTCGGCTCGTCATCGGCAAGGTGCGCGACGCACTGCCTCCGGCCGCGAAGGTTGCCGGGCCGATCAATGCGCTGCGGCGCGAGATTCCGGAACGGATCGAAGACAAAGTGAAAGCCCGCCTCGAAGCAGACAACCGGCTTGAAGGGATAGCCTTCGACCTGTCCGCCGATGGCACCACGGTGACGCTTCGCGGCGTGGTGCCTTCCGCAAAGGTCCGCAAAACGGCGGTGAGCATCGCCGAACACACCGTCGGCGTCGAAAAGATAATCGATGAACTTGCGGTGCCCGCGGAGTAAGGCTTACCCGCACTCGAAAAGTCCTGAATCACTCCGGCTTCATCCGTTCCTGAAACACCTTGTGCAGCTTGTCCAGCTTGGGTCGGATCACGGCCTGGCAGTACGGTTGCTTGGCGTTCTCCGCGTAGAAGTTCCGATGGCTCGCGTCCGCCGGGAAGAACTCCACGAACGGCACGATCTCGGTCACGATCGGCTTCGGGTAGACCCCCGCTGCGTCGATCTTCGCCTTGTAGCGTTCGGCCAACTGCTTCTGCTCGTCGGTATGGAAGAAGACGATGGATCGATACTGCGTTCCCGAGTCGTGGCCCTGACGATCGCGGGTGGTCGGGTCGTGCGACCGCCAGAACAGTTCCAACAGTTCCGGATACGAGACCAACCTCGGGTCGAAGGTTACCTGCACGACCTCGGCATGTCCGGTCGCGCCGGTACAGATTTGCGCATACGAAGGGTTCTTCACGGAGCCACCGCTGTAGCCGGATTCGACTTTGACCACGCCCTTCAATTGCTGGAAGACGGCCTCGGTACACCAGAAGCACCCGGAGCCGAACGTGGCCAGTTCGGGGCCGTGAGCTAGCGGCTTCGGGCCGATTTCGTCCGCCGTGAGGACCGGGAAGTTTTCCGGCACGGTGAACTCGCCTGCCGAGTTCAGCAGGTAGAGCCCGAACGTGAGGGCCACCGCGGCGGGCACCAAGACGATCGCTGTGTGCCGCATAACGGATCCTTATTTCGCAAGTAAACTCGCGGACGCTGCATTATACCCAGCAGGCACGCCCGGAATCGCTTCGACAAATCCTTGCGGCTCCGGGCTCGCTGGGGTAAACTTCAACCATCTCGCCAGACCGCACGTTGATCGCTGCCCTCCGAGCAATTTCATGACCGTCGTTCGATACTCGACTTTGCTGTTCGTTCTGCTGGCGTCGATGCCCGCCCAGGCCGCGGACGCCGACGCTCACGAACTCGCATTCGAACAACACGTGAAGCCGTTCTTGAAGCAGAGTTGCACGCGGTGCCACAACGCGGACAAGATGACCTCCGGCGTCCGGGTCGATCACCTCGATGCGAAGCTGGAAGATCGGCATCTCAAGCTCTGGGAACACGTTCTGAAGCAGACGAAGTCTGGGGCGATGCCGCCGGAAGACGCGAAGCAACCGACGGCCGAAGCCCGCAAGCGAGCTGTGGAGTGGATGGAAGGGGCGATGAAGGTGGCCCGTTCGCGGCCAACGCCGAAGAACGGTAGCGTGAGGCGGCTCACCGTGGCCCAGTACCGCAACACGCTCCGCGAACTGCTCCTGCTCGAAGACAACATCGCGGAGGTGCTGCCGCCGGATGCCGTCTCGCGCGACGGGTTCGTGAACAACCAGGAAACGCTTCAACTCTCGCCGCTGCTGCTGGAGGCATACTTCGACATTGCCGATCGGGCACTCTCACGCTGTCTCGTCGATCCGAAGTCAACGCCCGCGATTCAGAACTTCCGCGTCGATCTCGGAGCCGGAATCAACCCCAAGCCGATCCCAGACAACCTCATTCTGGGAGCGGATAGCCTGCTGCTGGACAAACGCGATTTCACGGTCGAACAACTGAAGGCGAACAAGACCTTCGCCTTCGAGCCGTTCGCGATGCGGACGAAGTACCGGTTCATCGAGGGCTACCAGGGGAACGACACCGTTCGCGGCTGGCGCGATTACGACAGCATCTATCACGCGGTGTTCGCAGACGTGCGCGGCAGTCACGGCTACCCGAAAGGCCGAGCGTACAGCACCGTTTCGCAAGGGCTCTTGCTGCGGCCCGCCATCCCGAGTTCCGAACTGTTCGGAGAGTCCAGCACCTACGGCCCGCGCGCGAACTTCAAGATCGCGCTGCGGGAACTCCCCGACGATGGCCGCTTCCGCGTGACCGTGATGGCCGCAAAGTACGAAGATGGCCTGCTGCTCGATCCGGGAACCAAATCGCTCGAAACCGCGGACAGCATCGCGAGCCGCGATTCGAATAGCGTGACGATCAAAGAGCCCGGCATCTTTCAGGTGGATGTTCATGCGGCCAAGATGGCCAAGCCCGCCGAGGTGACACTGATGCTCGGCGAACACTCCTTCATCGGCACGCCGAACCAACCCGCGTTTCTGGTGCTTCGACTGCCCGCGGGCGAGCTTCCGATCGGCGTGAAGGGAATGACCTCGGAGCGGATTGTCTTCACGCGGCTCGCCGCCGACCACGAGTTGGCGAAGCGATTCGCCGCGTTCGAGAAACGTTCCCTGCAACTCGGCGTCCACCTCGGCTTCCGGCGCGATTGCGGCAGCACGCTTTCCCCGGTCGGAGTGCCGCAAGCCGTGACGAGCGGGAAGCTCGCGAAGTTCGTGTTCGAAGGGGCGATCAACAACTTCCCCGACCCGAACGTCGAGAAGGACAACGTGAACTATCTCGCGGGGGTTCGCGAGATCGGGGTGCGGAGCGAGTACACGGATGGCCGCGACCTGCCGCGCTTGCTGATTCGGTCGGTCGAGTTCGAAGGCCCGCTCCACGACACCTGGCCGCCCGCGACGCACCGAGCCATCTTCGCGGACGACGAGGAGATTCCAGCGAGTGCCCGCAAGGCGATCCGTGCGTTCGCCACCCGTGCCTTCCGTCGGCCGATTACCGCACGGGAAGAGGCGGCATTTTTCGCGGTGTTCGAGAAAGCCCTGAAGGTCGGTGCGACTTTCCAGAACGGCGTGAAGGACGCCCTGCAAGTGGTTCTCACGTCGCCGCAGTTTCTGTTCTTGATCGAGAACAGCCGCACTCCCGAACCCGAACCGCTGGACAATTATGAACTGGCGTCGAAGCTCTCGTACTTCTTGTGGAACGGCCCGCCGGACGCGACGACGCTGAAACTGGCCGCGTCCGGCGAGTTGCCGAAGCAGTTGGATGCGGAGGTGGTGCGGATGATCGCCGACCCGCGCTTCTCGCGCTTCACCGGCGAGTTCGCCGCGCAATGGCTGGCGCTGGACAAGTTCGCCGTACTCGAACCGGACCGCAAGCGATTCCCAAAACTCACCCGCGATACCCGCACGCAGTTGCGCGAGGAACCCGTGCAGTTCCTCGAACATGCGATGCGGAACAACCTGCCGTTGCTGAACCTGATCGCCTCCGACTTCGTGATGGCAAACGAGGTGGTCGCGAGTTACTACGGGCTCACTTCGGAGAGCGGCTTCCGGTTCGTGCCGATTCTTCACGGTCGTCGCGATCTGGGTGGCCTGCTCACGCAGCCGGCAATTCTGGCCGGGCTCTCGGATGGCCGCGAGTCGAACCCGGTGAAGCGCGGTGCGTGGCTCGCTCGCCGCATCATAGCTGAACCGCCAGACGACCCGCCGCCGAACGTGCCCGCTCTGAAGGAGGAGACGAAATCGCTCTCACTCCGCGAGCGGCTCGAAAAGCACCGCAACCAGCCGGGCTGCGCCCAGTGCCACACGAAGTTCGACCCGTGGGGCGTCCCCTTCGAGGAATTCGACGCCGGCGGACTGTTCAAGGTGAGCAAGGTGGACGCGCGTTCGACGCTTCCCGATAAAACCGAGGTGGCGGACTTCGCGGCGCTGCGGAAGTATTTGGCGGACGACCGCATTGATCAGGTCGCGTTCAGCGTCCTCAAGCACTTGGCGATCTACGCCACCGGCCGCAACTTGGCCTACGGCGAACTTGAGTTTCTCCGCACCGATGGGTTAAGATTGAAGGCCGACGGCTACCGGATGCGCGACGTGATCCGCTACGTGGTGACCAGTAAGATGTTTCTTGAGAAGTAACCTGTTTAGCCGCGACGCGGAGACAACACCGGCGATGTCGCGCTCCGCTCCGAGGACTCCGCGTCGCGGCTAAACGAGAAAGCTCACCGATGCCCACGCAACTCGATCGTCGTGCTTTCCTGTTCGGTCTTGGCGGCGCTTCGCTCGCGCTGCCGGTGCTCGACGCCATGGGAGCGGCCGTCGCGGAAAAGGCTCCGCGCCGCTTCTGCGCTCTGTATACGGCGAACGGCATGTCCCTACCGCAGAAGCAGCACGGCATCGACGAGTGGAGTTGGTTCCCGACTGCCGAGAAGAACGGCGAGTTCGTCTTCGGCAAATCGACCGAACCGCTCGCTCCATTCCGAAAGAGCGTCAGCTTCCTGGGCGGGTTGCACCATCCGAGCGGCCCGAAGGCCGACCCGCACGTCTGCTCCGATATGTGGCTGACCGGTGCGCCGCTGCACAACCCGAAGCCAGGTTCGTACAACTCGGTGGGCCTGGATCAGGTCGTGGCGTTGCACACGAAGCAGTACTGCCGTCAGCCGTCGCTCGTGCTTTCCATCGATGCGGGCACGGGGTTCCTCTCGCGGACCGGCACGATTTCTTACAGCCTGGAAGGCCGGCCGATCCCGGCGGAGAACAACCCGCGGCGCATCTTCAACCGCCTCTTCCGCGGCGACAAGACCTCGCTGAAAGCCGAACACGACAAGTTCCAGCGGCAGATCAAACTGGTCGACGCCATCGGCGCGAGTGCGAAGTCGTTCAACAGAGAACTCGGGAAGTCCGACCGCGAGCGAATGGATCAATACCTCACGTCGCTCAACGAAGTCGAGTCGCGCCTGATTGCCTCCGAGAAGTGGATCGACGTCCCGCTGAAGAAGCAGGATTCCTCGCACGTGAAGCTGGACGCAACCACCGAGGGCGAACCCGCCGAATACTACCGAGCGATGTTCGACCTGATCGCATTGGCCTTCGATGCGGACATCACGCGGTCGGTCGTGTTCATGCTCAACCGCGAAGACGGCATGGGCATCAGCGATACCTTCCCGATCAAGCTCGGGCTCGGCCAAACGCACCACTCGCTCTCGCACGCCGTCGATAAAGCCGGGCAGTTGGCCTTCGCGAAGTACGACCTCTTCCTCAGCGAACAACTGGCCTACTTCTTCGCTCGCCTCGCGAAGTACCGAGATCGCGATGGGAGCGTGTTCGACAACACGATCGTACTCTTCGGCAGCGGCGCGAGCACGACGCACAACCCCAAGAATCTGCCCACGCTCGTGGCCGGCGGCTCGAAGATGGGCCTGAAGCACGGCACCTACTGGCGCAAGGACGACGCGCGCATGTCGAACGCGTACATCAGCATCCTCCGTTCGCTGGGCATCGAGCAAGAATCGTTCGCCGACAGCACCGGCACGCTGAGCAACTCCATTTTTAGTCGCGTTTAACTGAGGACACCTCCGTGCCATATCGCTCGTTCCTCGTCTTCGGCGCCGCACTATTGGTGATTCCGGCGGCGGCGGAAGGCCCACCGGTTGCGATTTCCGCCGAGCGGATCAAGGCGCACGTCGCCTACCTTTCAAGCGATCGTCTCGAAGGGCGCGGGCCCGGCACGCGCGGCGAAGAACTCACCACCGAGTACCTCGCCGGCGAGTTCAACAAGGCGGGGCTGAAGCCGATGGGAGCGGAAGGAACCTACTTCCAACCCGTGCCGCTGCTTCGCGTGTTCACCGATCCGAAGTCCACGCTCCGGGCTTCAAAAGGCGACGCGAAACTCGACATCGCCTGCGAGGAAGACTTCTCCGGCACGAGCCACACGCAGAAAGAACTCGAGGACTTCGATGCTGAGGCCGTGTTCCTCGGCCACGGCATCACGGCCCCGGAATTCGAGTGGGACGATTACAAAGATCTGGATGTGAAGGGCAAAGTCGTCGTGCTGTTTACCAACGAGCCGCCTTCAAAAGATCCCAAATTCTTCGGTGGGCCGGCACTCACGTATTACGGTCGCTGGACGTTCAAGTTCGAGGAAGCGGCCCGGCGCGGAGCAAAGGCGTGCTTCATCATTCACACGACGGAAACGGCCGGCTATCCGTACTCGGTCGTACGGCCGCTCGACGGTGCTCAACTGAAGCGCGAGCCCGGCGAACCCGCGCTCGCCTTCGCGGGCTGGCTCTCGCGCAAAGCGGGTGAGCAACTTTTGGGGCTCGCGGGAAAGACCGTCGAAGGAGCACTCAAGGAAGCCGATACGAAAGGTTTCAAACCGTACTCGCTCGGGTGCATTCTGAAGGGGCACATCCCAACGCGCATCGAGAAAATCGCGAGCAACAACGTCGTCGGCATCGTCGAGGGAAGCGACCCGACCCTCAAATCGGAAGCGGTCCTCTTCACGGCTCACTGGGATCATCTCGGCGTCGGTCGAGGCGTACTCGGCGACACCATCTACAACGGCGCGGCCGACAACGCCACCGGTTGCGGCTTGCTACTCGAAATCGCCCGCAACTGGTCCGCTCAGGCCGTGAAGCCGAAGCGATCCGCGATCTTCCTGGCCGTCACCGCGGAAGAGAAAGGCTTGCTCGGTTCCAAATACTATGCGCAGCATCCGGTGATTCCGGTGGGCAAGACCGCGCTGAATTTGAACTTCGACATGATCCTGCCGCTCGGCGTGCCCGAGTCCATCGTCGCGACCGGTTCCGAACGCACGACCGTTTGGCCGAGCGTGAAAGCCATCGCGGAGAAACGCGGGCTCGAGATCGAACCGGATCAGCGGGCGCATTTGGGAATCTTCTACCGTTCGGATCACTTCTCGATGGCCCGCGCGGGGGTGCCGGCGTTTTCCGTCTCGGCGGGCGGCAAGATCAAGGGGAAGCCGGCGGACTTCGCCAAGAAGGCATACCAGGAGTTCACTGAGAAGGCGTATCACTCACCGCAAGACGAGATGCGCCCGGAGTGGGACTTCTCGGGGTTCGCCATGCTCGCCGGATTCGCGATCGACCTCGCTCGCGATGTGGCGAATGCGGATCGACTCCCGACGTGGAATCCGGGCGATGAGTTTCGCCCGGCGCGAGAGAAGAGCGGCGTGAAGTAGGCTTCAATCGTAGCCGCCGCCGCCTTCGCCGTACAAATCGCCGTTCGCGCCCCCCTTGTAGAAGCGTCGGCCGAGATTGTGGTTGTAAGGCGTCCACGCCGTCGGGTTGTTGCGGTCCTCGCGCATCTCGCGCGCGACCTGATGCATCCGCGTGTCCAGCAAGTCGATGATGTGTAAGAGCATCGCTTCGGGCGTCATCGGCACCTTCGCACTGCCCCATTCCAACGTACCGTGATGGCTGAGGATCATGTGCTTCAGGCGCAGGATCACTTCGCGCGGCATCGGCTCACCCGTGAGATCGGGAACCTTGGCGGCCATCGTTTCGAGCATCTCGACGCCGATGGCGAGGTGCCCGATCAGTTGGCCTTCATCCGAGTAACCGAAGGCGCGGTTGTAGGTCAGTTCGCGAATCTTGCCAGCATCGTGGAGAAAGACGCCCATCAGCACGAGGTCGCGATCGACTCCGGGATATAGCGGCGCGAGGCGATCGGCTCCGTCCATCATCGAGACGACGTGTTCGAGCAACCCGCCGATGTAAGCGTGGTGCAACTTCACGCCGGCAGGGCAGGTCGTGAACCCGCGCATGAAGTCGTCGTCCATCAGGAAGCATTCGGCGAGCGCTTTCAGGTGCGGGTTGCCGAGCTTGAGCAAGTAGCCCTTGAGCTTCTCCATGAGTTTGGGAATGCTCTGCTCGGTGTGCGGCAGGAAGTCCGTGAGTTCGACCTTTTGAGTCTCGACGCGTTCGACCGTGTTGAGAATGACCTGGAGTGAGCCCTGGAAGAGTTGGACTTTGCCGTTGGCGAAGAGGAAGTCGCCGATGTTGAATTCGCGGGCGGTCTGGTCGCCGGCGTTCCAGAGGCGGGCGGAGATGCCGCCGGTGCGGTCGCGGAGTTCGAGTTGCAGGTAGGAGTTGCCGTTGCGGTTCACGCGGAGTTGTTTATCCGTGACGAGGTAAATCTCTTCGAGGTTATCTCCGTCGCGGAGTTGTTCGACGAATCGGCGATTGCTCATGGATGCTCCCGTGTGTTCCTTCTTTGTACGGTACAGAGGCCGTGTTCGCAGGGTACCAGCTTGAAGCGATTGCGTGCGACCCAGCGGTAAGCTTTGTTGCCGAGCCAGAGGGTTCCGGGCAGGTAGAAGAACGGAGCGAGCATCCACAGCGGTGGAATCCGCCACGACAGCCAGCGAATCGCGCGGTAGCCGGCATAGGAATGCTGGCGGTCTGGCGTGACGACGTGCATTTCTTCGAGCAATTGTTCCGGTACGAGCGGTTCTACGCAGGCCGGCAAGTTCGGCACGTCGCGAGCATCCTGAAACTGGATGCGGTTCAACCAGTCGAGGTGCTTGAGGGTGCCGACGCCCTTGCGGCAAAAGGCACATTCACCATCGAAGAGGAGGATCGCCTGCATGAGGGAACTTCCACGGGATCGCGAAGCCGCGAGCGGCCGACACTACGGGAACCGCAAACCGCTAGAATGAAACAACCATGAGTGCGACCCCTCCCGTTCCGAAACCAGTGACCGTGCCGGACTTCCGCGCTGCGAAAGCCCGTGGCGAGAAACTCGTCGTCGTCACGGCCTACGACTACACCTCGGCCCGCCTTGCCGACGAAGCCGGCGTCGATTGCATCCTCGTCGGCGACTCGCTCGGCATGGTGATCCAGGGGCATCAAACGTCGTTGCCCGTCACGCTCGGGCAGATGGCTTATCACACGGAATGCGTCGTCCGCGGCACCCGGCGAGCGCTGGTCGTCGCCGACCTGCCGTTCCTGTCTTACCAAGTGAGCCCGCGGCAAGCGGTGCGGAGCGCGGGCAGGCTCATCAAAAAGGCCGGTGCCCACGCCGTGAAGTTGGAAGGCGGCGAACGCATGGCCGAAGCCATTCGGGCCATTGTGAACGCTGGCATTCCCGTGATGGGTCACGTCGGCCTCACGCCGCAATCGGTGAATCTGTTCGGAGGCTTCAAGGTCCAGCGCGACGTTGAACAACTGCTTGCCGATGCGAAGGCCGTCGAGGAAGCCGGTGCGTTCTCGGTCGTGGTCGAAAGCGTGCCGGCCGAGGTCGGAGCGAGGATCACGCAAGCGGTGACGATTCCCACCATCGGCATCGGAGCGGGTCCGAATTGCGACGGGCAGGTGCTGGTCTTCCACGACCTCCTCGGTCTCTATGCGGACTTCAAACCGAAGTTCGTGAAGCGCTACGCCGAGATCGGCACCCAGATTCACACGGCACTTCAGGCATACGCTCAGGAAGTCCGCGACGGGAAGTTCCCCGGTGCGGAACAGAGCTTTCGGTGAGTCGCAAGCCCTGTTATCGCGCAGCCTTTGCTTTACCATTGAGCGAACCCATCAACGGAGTCAATATGATCCACGTCATCGCCACGATTCAACTCAATCCCGGCACCCGCGAGGCCTATTTGAAGGAGTTTTTGCGGCTGACGCCACTCGTTCGCGCCGAAGCGGGCTGCATCGAGTACGGAGCCACCATCGATGAACCGACCACGGTTGCCGTTCAGGAACTGGCAGGTCCGGATGCCGTGGTCGTCGTGGAAAAGTGGTCCAGTGTTGACGCACTGCACTCGCACTCCGCCGCACCGCACATGGCCGAGTATCGGGTGCGCGTGAAGGACTATGTGAAGGGCGTGAAGCTTCTCATTCTGAGCCCCGTGGATTAACGGTCGCCCTTCCGCGTGGAACCATCCTACGCACTTACCCAGATTACCGCACAGTCGAGCTCCATTCGTCCCGGAGTGTTCAGGGAATCGGAGAATCACGCCGAATAGCAACATGTCGCGGAACCATTCCCGCTCTCTCAAGTGGTTCCCGCGAGATTCGTGACCCGGCCGCCGTGTAGCGACCCGGACCGGATGCCAGGACGGCAACGGTTTCGATTCCCAAGCCCTCAGTCAGGGACGACCATGTTTACATCGCTTTTACTCACCGCTTCGCTCACCGGTGGCCAGCCGCCGGCGAATTATTATCCGCCAGGGTCGCTGCCCGGTGTTACGGCAGTCGGCCAACCCGCCCAGCTTCCGCCTGTCCCGAAGGCTGGCACCCTGCCCGCAGTTCCCGATACCGCCAAGAAAGAGGCAGAGCCCAAGAAGGACGGCGTCGACGACAAGAAGGAAGAAGAGAAGAAGGAAGACGAACCGAAGCCACCGACTCAGTACTTCCTCGAGAAGTCGCTGGCGGAAACCCGCCTCGGCGACATCCTCAAAAGCCGAGGCATCACGGTCTACGGTTGGACCGAGATGTCTTACAACGCCAGCACGGCGAGTAAGACGAACGCCCCCGTGTTCATGATTGACCGGGCCAATCAATTCCTCCTCAACCAGAACTACCTGGTCGTCGAGAAGACGCTCGACACCAGTAAGAAAGAGTTCCAGTTGGGTTGGCGAACGGACTGGGTACTACCCGGTTCGGACGCCCGCACCTCCGTTCCCCGCGGACTGTGGGACGATCAGCTCCGCAAGGGCACCAACGGCAACCCGATCCTTTACCCGATCGACCCATATCAGTTTTACGGGCAGGCGTACTTGCCGGAGCTCGGCGGCGAAGGCACCACGGTCAAAGTCGGTCGCTTCGCGACGCACTGCGAATATGAAGTGTTCCAGGGCGTGGACCGACCGTTCGTGTCCATGTCTTACTTGTTCCAATACAACCCGTTCACCCATACCGGTGTTTGGGCCGTAACTCAGCTGAATGACACCTGGTCCGTGGGCAACGGCCTCGTTTTGGGCAACGACAACTTTATCGACCCGGCAAACCGTGCCACCTACCTCGGGCAGATCAAGTGGGCTCCGAAGGATGGTAAGACGACCGCGATGTTCAATGTCGTCGTCACCAACCCGCAGTTCGACGCGAAAGAAGCGTTCGCCTTTTACAACGTTTACAATTTCCAGCTGACCCACAAGTTCAGCGACAAGTTGAATTACGTTCTGGATGCCGCTTACTCGCACGTCCAGGGTGTGCCGGACATCGGCAACACGAACTGGTACGGTGCCGCGAACTACCTGTTCTACGCGCACAACGATAAGCTCACGAGCATCCTGCGAGCCGAAGTGTTCGAAGACACGAGCGGCTTCCGCACCGGGTTCAAGGGCCTCTACACCGAAGTGACCTACGGCGTGTCCTACAAGCCGTACAATTCGTTGATGATTCGCCCGAGCGTCCGGTACGACAACAACAGCCAATCCCAGGTGTGGGAAGGCAGCCAGAACCTCTTCACAGCGGCGTTGGACATCATCGTGCGTTGGTAGTGGAATCGAGCCGCTTGCGGCTTCGCGATAAATCCGGCCGCCTGTGGTTTCGCGATCGAATCGCGAAGCCGCAAGCGGCTCAGTTGCTTTTCGATACCTGCCAGAACTGGATCGGCGCATTGTTCGCAGGGTACTCGCCGCCTGCGCCCTTCACTTTGCCGTTTCCCGAACTGTTGGCGTTGGTGAGTGCCGCCGCGATGCGAAGACCATCCGGATGAATCGCGATGCTGTGAACGTTCGGCTTCGCGGCGACGAAGAACGGCGCGGCCTCTCCCGGCTTCAAGAAGAACACTTTCCCTTGTCCCGGCTGGCCGCTCGCACTTCCCACGATGGTGCCGTCCGAATGCCAGGCCAAATCGGTGACGTAGCCTTCGTTGTCGTTGGCGCCCTTCCACTGCCAAAGTCGCTTGCCCGTCGTGCGGTCGAAGGCCACGATGAGCGGGATGCACTGGACGAATCCGCCGGTACTCGGCACCGCGCCCGCAACGATCAGCGTCTTGCCGGTGGCATCGAAGAGCAAGCAGCGCACGCCGCCGACATCCTGGATGCGGTCGAGTTTGTAGAGTTCCTTGGCTTCGAAGGTGCGGATCACTTTGCCAGAAGGCAGTTCGTGTTCGCGAACGAGGCCGAAGAGGTCGCCGGTGAAGAGCGTCTTGCCGTCGGGTGCGAACAGCACCGAAAGTACATCGCATTTGAGGTCGAACTCGGCGAGTTTCTTCCCATCGACCGCGTTCCAGATTCGAACGAAGCCATCCTTTCCACAAGTGGCCAATCGCGCATCCGCGATCGCGATCGTGCGAAGCCAGCCATCGTGGGCCACCTCCTGGGTCCACTGCTGTTTGCCGTTCGCATCCCACGCGGTGAGCCGACCCCAGCTATCGGATGTGAACAGCGACTCCTTCCCGTGAACGAGGCTCGTGACCCAGCCGTTGTGCCCCTTGAGCGATTCGAGTTCGGCGGGTTCCTTGCCGGTCGCGTTCCAGCGCCGGACGAGACCATCGGTGCAGGCCGCAACCAGGGTCTTGCCATCGGGGCTGAACCGGATGCGCATCACCTGGCACGGTGGCACGAGAGGCTTGCCGAGTTCTTGCGGTTGCGTGGGCACGTGAGTTGTTTCCAGCAGGATTCAATGGGCCAAGCCTTCGGTGATCGCACGGATTGCCTGGTAGTTCTCGAACGTGTCATACGAACTGGTGGCCAAATGCCATTCGATTGGGCCAGTTTCCGCGAGGACCGCATCGACTGCGGTTGAGATAGCATCCTCCACCTCACGGGAGGGGAAGTTCCACTGTGGAAACCAGACGGGCCATGCCGGACGGCAAAATGGTGCAAGAGTCGTTGCGATGCGGTCGATTGCGTCCGGAGCCAGTGGGGAAAGCTCGTAACGCCGGACGGTACTTTGGCTTGCCAACTGATTATCTTCATCGGGCATGGTGAATCGGTACACATCTCCATCTGCGAATTCGATCGCACCCTCAGTCGGGCCATCGTAGTAGCCGAGAGCGATGACGCGGCTCGGAGTTCCGAGAGAATTCCGGGTGTGGACACCATTCGCGTTCGCATTCATTTCACACCTCGCCCGAAAATGCGGTTGAATCGCTCGGCGACTTCCTGCGTGACCGGCTTCGGTAATTCTACCGTGCGATGGGCTTTGTCTCTACGCGAAGGAGTATTGTGGACGGTGAAGTATCGCTCGAGTTCAGATCGATCGGCACGACCCGCGGGTGCATTCGTTTCTCGAGCCGTGACCGAGAAACCGTGAATGCCCATCTTTTCCTCGGCCATTGCTGCGTCGGAGCTGAGCCTGTCGGCGGTCTCCGGGTCCAAGCCGAAGCGTTTCAAGATTTCATCGTCCACGAAACGCGACTCCGTTTTGTTACGCCAGAATCTCTTTCACGGGCTTCATGTCTTCGTGCGCGATCGGTAGCGGTTGGCTCGCGTTCTTGTAATGCACCTTGTTCGGGTCGATTCCCAGCGCTCGCCACCACGTATGAAACAAGCCGCCGGTATCGACCGGGTCGCTCGCCACTTCCGTGCCCTTGTCGTTGGTCTTGCCGGCAACCACGCCCGGCTTGATACCGCGGCCCGCCATGCAGACGCTCCACGCCTGCGGCCAGTGATCGCGGCCGAGGTGCCCGTTGATTCGCGGCGTACGCCCGAACTCCGCCATCGCGATCACCAGCACGTTGTCCAACATCCCGCGTTCGTGGAGGTCTTCCACGATGGCCGCGAAGGGGCGATCGAATTTCGGATGCAGGTTGTTCGCGCCGTTGAAGTGGTCGCCGTGCGTGTCCCAACCGTAGCTGGTGACCTTCACGAACGTGACGCCCTCTTCGAGCAGTCGCCGTGCGAGCAAGAGGTGCCGGCCGAGGTCGTGCGTGCCGTAGCGTTCCAGATCCTTCGCGGGAAGCTTGGACGTATCGAAGAGTTCGACCCGCTTCTGAAGTTGAGCCGCCATTTCGAAGGCGTAGCTGTTCGCCTCCGTGTATTCCTTGCGGCGATTCTCCATGTAGCGCGAGTCCGCGAGCTTGCGAAGTTCGTTGCGATCTTCGTCTTCTTCCAGCGTCAGCGACTTGGGTCGAAGCAGATTCTCGGGCGGCTTGCCGTCGCCGAGCGCGAGTGCTCCATAACGCGGGCCGAGGAACCCAGCATCCTTGAAGATGAACCCGCCGTTCATCGGCTTCACCCAGATGTATGGCGGCAGGCCGCTCGCGTTATCGCCGACGAGTTTGGCGACCGCGGAGCCGAAGTAAGGGTAGACGACGCCGCGGTTCTTGGGGTCGCCGCGCTGGATGCGATCGACGCCGGCCGAGTGCGAATCGTCCTGCGTGCAGACGCTGCGAACGATCGCGAGGCGGTTCATGATCTTCGCGGAGTGCGGCATCAGTTCGGAAATGCGGACGCCCGGCACGGCAGTCTGAATGCTGCGAAACGGGCCGCCGAAGGGCGTGTTCGGCTTCGGATCCCAGCTTTCGAGTTGGCTCATCCCACCATCGAGCCAGACGAACAGAACCTGCTTGCGCTGCTTCTTGAGTTCCTCGGCAACGGCCGGCGATGCGAGCCCGGCGAGGCCCATCGCTCCGACGGAACCGAGCCATTGACGGCGCGAAGAACGATGATCGGTCGGCGTGCAAAGCATCTGGCGATCCTCGGATTCCTGCGTCAGTTCAGCGCCATCAAGCGCCGCCCCGTTTGCCAGCGTTTGCCCTGCGGTTGCTCGCGGACCACTTCGCGGTACAGCGTGTCCCGCTCGATCGGTTCGCGGCCCGCTTCCTGAATCAGTCGTCGCAAATCGGCGACGCTCATCTCTTGAGGCGAGTCGCTGCCCGCGGCATGGTAGATCGTTTCGTGAACCACGGTGCCGTCGACGTCGTCGGCCCCGTAGCTTTGCGCCACCTGAGCGATCTTGACGCCGAGCATCTGCCAGTATGCCTTGATGTGGGGGAAGTTGTCCAGCATCAGCCGGGAAATTGCCATCATTTTCAGGTCGGTGATGCCGGCAGGCTTGGTGATGCCTTGCCCGAGTGCGTTGTTTTCCGGATGGAAGGCGAGCGGGATGAAGGTCTGGAAGCCGCCGGTGATGTCCTGAAGTTCGCGGAGGCGGATCATGTGGTCGAGCCGGTGTTCGGCCTTCTCAATGTGGCCGTAGAGCATGGTCGCGTTGGAACGGCCGCCCATCTCGTGCCACTCGCGATGCACGCGCAGCCACTGTTCCGCGTCCGCCTTGTAGTCGCAAATTTTGCTGCGGATGTCCGGGTGAAAGATCTCCGCGCCGCCACCGGGCAGCGACCCGAGGCCGGCTTCTTTCATCTCCGCGAGCAGTTCCTTCGTCGAACGTTTCGTGAGCCGTTCGAACCAGTCCCATTCCACCGCGGTCCACGCCTTCAAATGCAGGTCGGGGAACTCGCAGTGAATGTTGCGGATGATGCCGAGGTACCACTCGTATGGAAGTTCGTGGTGCAGCCCACCGACGATGTGCAGTTCGGTGCAGCCCTTCTCGGTGGCTTCGCGGGCACGAGCGATGATCTGCTCGTCGGTCATCACGTAGCCTTCGGGCGACTTCAGATCGGCCCGAAACGAGCAGAAGGTGCAGCGGTAGACGCAGACGTTCGTGGGGTTGAGGTGCGTGTTGACGTTGTAGTAAGTGCGGTCGCCGTTCTTGCGCTCGCGCACCAGGTTGGCGAGTTCGCCGAGTGAGAACAGGTCTGCATGTTGGTCGAGGTGCAGGCCATCCTCAAACGAGAGCCGGGTCTCGGCATGCACCTTGTCGCGAATCTCGGCGAGGCGTCGATCTGCCATCATTGTGGTTCCCCATTGTCTGCGGTCCGTTTTACGACCGCATCGGGTTAACCGCAATCCGTGAGGCGAGGGCAACGGCTCACTTGCCGCTCGCGGGTCGCGTGTGCCAGCGCTCCGCATCCGTGACCGGCGGTTTCACCGAACCGAAGTCTGGGTAGTTCGGCATCGCCTTGAACGGCAGCGGCCCCACGACGCCGCCCGTCGCGGTTGTGAGCGCCACGGATTTACAATATCCCGCGGACCGCAACACGAACGAACGCTGCCAGCCCGCGGGAAGTTCCGGCAACTTCGTCGCATCAAACCGGACCGTGATCTCGTCGCCGGGCCCGCATATGACGAAGCGGTCGTCGAAGGCGCGAAGCAGTTCCGTCACGTCGCCGAAGCGGGTCAGGTTGCCCTTCCACTTGGTCACGGTCACGGATTCGGTCTTCGCGTCGTCGTAGGAGATGGGCGGCCTGCCATCCGGGAACACTTCTTGCATGAAGCCGCGATAGGCGATGTCGGCACTCGCGACTTCGAGCGGTGTCACCTTCGAAGTCGCGACCAAATCCTCGGCTTGAGCGAGGTAAATCTGATCCCAGTAGACCTGCATGTTCGTGCGGATGCGGAGTACGCACTTGCCAGAGGTGAAGTTGGGAAGCGGGCAGGTCATGACGCGCGGCAAACCGGCGGGGAAGCCGAGGTCGCCGAGCGGTTCCCAGGTCTTGCCATCCGCGGAGAGGCGCTCCAGCACCGGGACGCTCAGCGTCACGCCGGCCCGTGCCGCGGCATACATGGACTCGGGGTAGGCGTACTCCGTCCACCCCGCGAGTACGAGGTGCCACTTTCCGTTCGATTTCGTCGGCATCACGTCGCCGAAATCGAGCGTGAGCGAGTGATCCTCCGCGAAGCCGAGCCACGACCGCAGCGCGAATCCCTCGACCATCTTTCGATCGCGCTCGTGTACGAGCTTCGTCGCATCGGTGCCGCGATGATCCGTGGCGAGTTTGGGGAAGTGCCGCGTCTTGAAGGCGAGCAGTTCCTGGGTCGGCTGCGGGCTCATCGTGGCGAACCGCTCATCGGGATGCACTTCCACATCCGTCGGATGATCGACGACATCGAGTCGCAAGCGATCGAGGTACAGCACCTCATCCATCGGCTCGGCGACCTTCAACACGTACGTCCCGTTCCTGGGCTTCATTTGCCAGTGCTCGATCTTGACGGACTCTTCCGGGCGCGGCGGTCGTACTGAGCCGTCGGCTTCGAGTTCAGCGAGCGCGCCGCCCCCGAGGATATCGGTGACGAAGGTGAACTTCTCGCCGTCCCAGGTCGTGAGCGTCGGGCACGAGTCCGGCTTGCGTTCGAGTTCACTGACTCGGAAGACGCTGCACCCGTTGATGCCGAGTTCGGTCTGGTAGACCATGTCGGGCCAGCGAATGCGAACCGATTCGGCCCGGCCGCCCGTGCCGATGCCGAGAGAAGTGGGGAGCATGGATTGGCCGAGTCCGGCCGAGATGGTCGTGCGTTCGGCCTCGGCACGATTCGACCCGGCATAGACCGTGATCCAGCAACCGATCCCGTCGGCATTGGTTCGCTCGGGACCCGGCTGCTTCTGGGCACGGGGCATTCGCCGGCCGGTCGGTTCGACGATCACCGCCGAGTTGCCGTTGTCCAATCCGCGGCGGAACTGCAAACCAGCATCCGTTTGCAGGAGCAGATCGGGCGTGCAATTGTCGTCGAGATTGGCGACGACCAGACCGATCGAAGGGGGTGCGTCGCCAAAGGCGTCGGCCTTCCGTTCCAGCCGGCCATCGCCCCGATTGTGGAGCAGCACCGCTTTCCCGTCGACTCCGAGGCCCACGACGTCCGTCCAGCTATCGCGATCAAGATCGACTGCGAGGGCCTGTTTCAATTGAGGACTATTCGTTGAGCCCGGTTCGAAGTCGCGGTCGTTTTTCGACAGCAGTAGAAGCGGCGGGCCATCCGCCGAGATGAGGAAGAGATCGGAACGTTCGTCGTGATTGGCATCGAGCACGAGCCCGCCGTTCCAACGCCGCGCGATGCCGCTCGCCCACTTAGGCGTCGCTCGCTTAAAGCGCATGATCCGGTCATTCTCCACGACGATGGGATCGAGGCCGTCCGCGAGAACCAGCAGATCGAGGTCGAAATCGTGGTCGAGGTCGGTGATCACGACACTCACGGGCGAACATTGTGGCACGGTCTTTCCGACTCGATCGTCGGGTCGGAACTTGGTCGTGAGCCCTCCTAAAGGGCCGAGTTGTCCAGGCGGGTAAACGCCGATATTTTCAAAGACTTGCACACCGCCCGTGGGCTTGGCGGGAACGGTGGAGAACAACCCCGCCGCTTCGATGCTCTCGGCGTACCGGCACAGGATGAGATCGAGGTCGCCGTCCTGATCGAGGTCGGCCCAAGCGCAGCCGAGGCAGACGCCCTTGACCTGATCGAGGCCGACCATCAGCGTTTGGTCTTCAAACTTACCGTCGCCCTTGTTGCGGAAAAGGTGCTGTTCGCCGGCCCCCGTGATGACGAGATCGAGTTGGCCGTCGTTGTCGTAGTCGGCGGCGGCGGCACCGAGGCTCGGTCGCGGAGTTGCCAACCCCGCCGCGGTCGTCACATCCGAGTAAGTGTTGTTGCCTTCGTTCTTGAGCAGCAGATCGCGGACTTTGCCGTTCTCGAAAACGGCTGAGGTGAGGAAGATGTCGGTCTTCCCGTCGCGGTTGAAGTCGAAGAGGACGATCGTGGCACCGAAGCGTTCGCGCGCCGCCTTGCGAATCGGATCGAGGTCCGCAGCCGTGGCCCAACGCGTTCCCGGCGCGAGCACGACCTTGAAATCACTCGGCGATTCGAACATCGGTAGAGGGCCGATCGCCGGCTTGCCCGTTGCCTTGGGGTCGCGGCCAATCACGTCGGCATACTTCCCCATCTCGGTGTAGATAATGCGAGTGAGATGCTCCCAGTCCGCGGCCTGCAACGCCTGGAATTCCGCGAGCAACTTCATCGACCGCTCCGGATCGTCGACGCGCAATCCGAGAAACAACTGGTATCGCGCCGCGTTGAGGTAGGGGTTGCGCTTGAGGGATTCTTCGAAGCACTTGCGGGCTTCTAGAGAATCCGTTTTGTTCGGATGCGTGAGGCCCATGCGAAGCCAGGTATGGGCATCTTCGGGGTCGAGTTTGTTCACGGCAGCGAAGTGAACGTGGGCCTCCTCCAACTTCGTACGGTCGTAGAGCACGATGCCGAGGCAGAAGTGGGCGTGCTTGTTGTCCGGGTCCCGTTTGATCGCCTCGCGGAGCAGTTCCTCGGCTTTCTTTTTGGATTCGACCGTGTTCTCGTTCATGAGCGCGATGGCGAGGTTGATCCGGGCCGGCAGCCACTCCGGCGCGAGCCGCGAGGCCTCGTCGAATTCCTTCTCGGCCTTCGCGTACTCGTACTGCTCGATGAGCCCGACGCCGCGGAGGTTTGCGGCCATCGCGCCGGCCATGTCTTCAATTGGCTTGACGTTCGGCTTTGGCCAGAAGAAGTAAGCTGCGATCCCAGCACCGACGAGAACCACTACGAGGAAGGCGGGAAGCAACCGGCTTCGACGCTGCGTTGCGGGAAGAGGGGAGGACATGATGAATCCTTCAAATGAGAACGACCCGCCCGATCGGGCGGGTGCAGCATAGAAGTGTTATACGCTTGCGAAGGGGGGAATGTTCGCGGCGGCTACTCGGTCGGGAAGCCCTTTTGCTTCCAGCCGCTCCAGCCGCCATCCATGCTCACGACATTCGTGTAGCCCATCTTTTGGAGGGCATCGCCAGCGAGTGCGGAGCGGAATCCTCCGCCGCAATAGAGGATCAGCGGCGTCGCGGTGTCCGGCACCTTCGCCTCGATGTCGCACTCGATGACGCCCTTGCCGATGTGCACCGCGCCGGGCAAGTGTCCGGCGGCATACTCGCTCTCTTCGCGGACATCGACGAGCGCGAACGCCTCCTTGGCATCGAGGCGTGCCTTCACATCGTCCACGGTGCATTCTCGGACGCGAGCCTTCGCGTCTTGCACGATCTTAAGGAAACCGGGTGCGTGGGATTTAGCCATGGAAGTTTCTCTTGTGAAAGCTCGGGCAATTCGTCAGAATATCAACTCAGATCCACGAGGGGACGATCATGGCAGGTAAGGAGTTTTTCAAACTGGTGAAGGAAGAGGTCAAGGCACGAGCCTCAAAACGATGATTTCGCACACACTGTGGACAACGTGCTTCCTGAACCAGCTCGGCAACAAGCGTGTAATTGTCCTCAGTGGTCGATTCACAAATCTTACTGCGAATTGCACTACCAGGTCGTCGGAATAGTTCCAGGTGTAGTGTGGTGGTTCGATGTTCGGACTTCGAATTGCACCAAGATCGAATAGCTTACCCTCATTTCCATTTGAATCTCGTAGGCACTGCGCGATGTTTTCGATGTAGACATCGAGAAACAGCGAGCGATACGTTTCTTGGCCAGGAGTTCCTTCCATCCACTCGGCCATGTCGACCTTGCAATCGACATGCGAACAATTGGTTGGTCGTCGTCGAAGCCGGTGCAAGATCGAACCGGTCGGCCGCACGGCTATCCTGCGAGGTTCCGTTGTCGCGCAACCCGCCCGGTCGCTTCTTCTTCTTCCGGGAAGGACGGTCGTCCTCCTCGGCTGCTTCCTCATGATCGCCGCGCGGCTTCAACTTGATCGGCACCTCTTCCAGCGCCTCGTCGCAGTACGGGCACCGGGCATCGTCGACCTCGTCGTCGTCGTCCACCTTCACTTTGTGATTGCAGGTCGGGCAGGTGAGCGTCCCGGCCATGATGGGACCTGTGGTATGGGGTCTTAACGCAAATACCGGTTGATCACGTTCTCGATCATTTCCTGACGGCCCGAAACGTTCTTCTCCGCGTCGCCCTTCTTCAACATGTACGCCTCCAGGCTCGCGAAGTCGTGCTGGCCGGCCTCGATATCGGCGCCGATGCCGGCATCCCACGAACCGTAACGCGTCTTCACGATGTCCGCGAGGACGCCGTCCTTGCGCATGGCCGCCGCAATGCGGAGACCCTGCGCGAAGCAGTCCATTGCGCCGATGTGTGCATGGAACAGATCGACCGGCTCGAAGCTCTCGCGGCGAACCTTCGCGTCGAAGTTCAAGCCGCCCGAACCGAGGCCGCCTTGTCCCAAAAGGATGAGCATGACCTGGGCCGTGAGATAGAGGTCGGTCGGGAACTGGTCGGTGTCCCAACCGAGGAGGAGGTCGCCGCGGTTCGCATCGACGCTGCCGAGCATGCCGTTGGCGCTGGCGTAGGCGAGTTCGTGGCCCATCGTGTGCCGGGCGAGCGTCGCGTGGTTTGTTTCCACGTTGAACTTAAACTCCTTGTCGAGGCCGTAGCTGCGCAAGAACGCCAGCGAGTTCGCGCAGTCGAAGTCGTACTGATGGCTGGTCGGCTCGTGCGGCTTCGGCTCGATGAGGAACGTGCCTGTGAAGCCGATCTTCTTCTTGTAGTCCACGGCCATGTGGAAGAACTTGGCGAGGTGGTCGAGTTCGCGCTTGAGGTCGGTGTTCCACAGCGTCATGTAGCCTTCGCGGCCGCCCCAGAAGACGTAGTTTTCGCCGCCGAGTTCCTGAGTCGCTTTGAGTGCTCGCTTCACCTGAGCCGCGGAATAAGCGAACACATCGGCATTAGGGCTGGTGCTGGCACCGTGAACGAAGCGCGGGTTGCTGAAGAGGTTCGCGGTGCCCCAGAGCAGCTTGATGCCCGTGCGGGCCTGCGACTCCTTGAGCTTCTTCACCACGACGTCGAGGTTCTTATTCGTCTCGCTGAGGTTCTTGCCTTCGGGCGACACGTCGCGATCGTGAAAGCAGTAAAACGGGACGCCGAGTTTCTCCATGAACTCGAAGGCGGCATCGATGCGTTTGATGGCCATGTCGAGCGAATCGGTGCCGTCTTCCCAGGGTCGAATCGCGCAACCGGGACCGAACGGATCGCTGCCCGTACCTCGGAAGGTGTGCCAATAGCAAACTGCGAAGCGCAGGTGGTCGCGCATCGACTTGCCTTCGATCTTCTCGTCTGGGTTGTACTGGCGGAAGGCGAGCGGGTTCTTGGAGTCCGGGCCTTCGTAAGCGATCTTGGCGATGTCGGGAAACGCGGGCATGTGAGTCTCGGGAAGGGAGAAGGGGTGCGTGGAGGAAAGGGTAGAAGCCCGGCAGGGTAATGGGTAGCGCCCAGGCACCGGTCTCCGTCTGGGAAACGAAAAAAGGCCTGCGTGAAGCCATTTTGATGTAGACTCCGGAACGGTGCCGCTGTTCCTGACCGACGAAGAAGACGCGACCGTCCCGCTCGAGGATACTGATGAAGCCGCGTGGCCGGATGTGCCGAAGGTCTGGCGGGACGTGCTGGAGTTACCCAACCGGCGGAATGGACAGATCCCCTATCGGCCCTCTCAGGTACTTGCGAGCGTGTGGAAGTCGGGTATGATTCACAACATTCGGCAGGCGACCTGTCCTCCGTTTTCCCGCGATGTACAACCATGCCCCGCACCCGCCTGACCGTCGAGCGCCTCGAAGACCGTGCGACACCCGCCACGTTTACCTGGACCGGGGCAGGGAGCGACACGAATTGGAGCACAACGGCCAACTGGCTCGGGGGCACCCCGACGGGGAACCCATTGAACACCGAAGACCTCGTTTTTCCTTTTCCCGCCATTGAAGGGAGAACCACGAGTACGAACGACTTGCCTGGAGGCAACCGCACCTTCAACTCCATCACCTTCCGCTCCTCGCTGAATTACGTCATCGGCGGGAACCCGATCATTTTGGGCGTCCCCGCTGTAATGGACAGCGGTTTCGTCGTAGTCCAATCCGGGGCGGGTGCGAACAACATCCTAGCGATGGACATCGGCCTCGGGGCGTCGGCCGGTGGTGTTCAAACGATCAGTGTCTTGGCCGGGGCCGGACTGAGTGTCACCGGACACATCAGTGGTTCGACCGGGGCCGGACTGACGAAGGATGGGACCGGCACCCTCACTCTTGCCAACGACAACAGCGGATTCACCGGCACTATTAGAATAAACAACAACGGCGGCAGACTCGTCGTGACGAATGCCAATGCTCTCGGCAGTGCGACTGCAGAAACGATCGGGGTCGATACCGGGCACCTTACCTTGACCCAAGCGATCGCCGAGCAAGGAACTGGCCGCTCGTCATCTAAAGTCGGTGCCAGCACCCTCGAGCTTTTGAGTACAGCGGCCAGTACGTACACCGGTTCGACCACCATCGCCGATGGCACCCTGCTTCTGAACATGACGACCGACGAATTCGGGAATGGAGTTGGAAGCACATCGCGTAATCCCCCGGTATCGCCACCTCCTCCTTGCTGACGCCACAGGTCGCGCGGAAGTGAGCGCCCTGCCTCTCCTTCGGGAGGGGCTTTTTCGTATAGCTGACCTCATATTCTGAACTTGCCGTCATAGGGTTCTGACATGCCCGTCAGCAATCCGTACTACGCCATCTGCCGTCCATTCCCGGACGGGAGCTTCGCGCATAACCTCGACGAATCGTACTTCGTAGACAACCGCTACGCCCCGTCCCGCAGCCACCTGTTGCGGGCATACGGCCTGTTGGAGCGTGACCTCAAGCGGTTGTTCGACTTCATCGAGCCCGCAGACGGCAACCTCGGGTCGTTCTCTCACGAGCTGTATCAGTTGCTCCTCCGGGCCAGCACCGAGGTTGAGACGAACGCAACGGCGATCCTGACGCTGAACGGATACACATCCCCGCGCACGAACTGGAACGTCAAGGATTACGCGGAGGTTGAGAAGGCCTGTCGTCTATCGCAGTACCAAGTCCGTCTCTCGGTCTGGCGGGGGTCGCCGAAGATCTTCACCCCATACGCGGCGTGGGCGACGATGCACACCCTACCTTGGTATCAGGACTACAACACCGTCAAGCACGACCGCTCGCAGGAGTTTGAGAAGGCCAGCTTCGAGAACGTGCTGAATGCCGTCGCGGGCGTGCTCGTCATCCTCTTCGCCCAGTTCTACCTCGTGGCGTTTGACCGCTACCGACCGGCGAGCGGCATGTACCACGAAGACGGGGGTTGGCTGTCCGGCGGGGAAAGCCCGTTCGAACTATCGCCACCGACTTCGTGGAGTCCAGCCGATCAGTACGACTTTGACTGGAAAGTCCTGAAGGGCACCGCGACGCCGTTCCAGAAGTTCACGTTCTGACCGGACAACGTTGGCCCGTCATTCCTTACTCTTCTCCTGCATCAGAGCAACATGCCGGGCACACAACGACAAAAACCCCCGGTTTCCCGAGGGTTTTGCGATGGTGCCGAGGAGAGGACTTGAACCTCCACACCCTTGCGAGTACTAGAAACTGAACGTAGGGACACTAATGTTCTGGCGTTCATTATCCGTGGGGGTTTTCGTGAAAGTGGAGCATTTTCCTTGCGCGTGAATTGCGTTCGCGGTAACATTTCGCCCGCCTCCGTCAAGTGTCTTCGCGGCCCGTCCTTGACCCTCGCAATTCACTCCGGTATACTTCGGTTGCCCACACTATACCGGAGTGAATTGCCATGCCGAAAGCCAAGACCCCCGCAAAATCCGCCGCGCGGACCGGCTTCATGATTCGCCTCCCCGAGCAGTACCGCGCGGGCGTGGCAGGACTCGCCACGCGGAACCGGCGACTACTCCTGTCTGAGGTGCTAATCGCCCTTGACGAGCGTTTCGAGCGCGAAGGTGTCCCGATTCCGGCCCGATCCGGAAAATAGTTTCGCTCGCGAAACGCTACGATTTATGGACTTTCTATGCAATCACCCGATTACTTTTCATATAATCGGGTCAACCGGGGTTGACACGGATATACCAGATGCTAATTTTCGAGAACTACCGAATTGACGGCAGAACCATCGGTAATCCTTGCGTGTCGCTTGCGCGTTGAGGGGTCAGTATGCGGCAGAATGGTCAGATTTAGAGGAAGTCGGTCGAGGATGCGGGGATCGGCTTTGGTGTCGAGAAAACGACAAAACCCCCGGAAATCCGAGGGTTTTGGGGTAGTGCCGAGGAGAGGACTTGAACCTCCACACCCTTGCGAGTACTAGAACCTGAATCTAGCGCGTCTGCCAATTCCGCCACCTCGGCCGAACTTCGACCGGCGAACCGGCTTGAAGTTTCGCTATCTTAAAGAGCCTCGGTCGATCGTCAAGCTTCCCTCCAGTGCTTACATGCCGGGAGGCTTGCCGGGGTTGAGCGGTCCACCGCCCAAGCCGCTGCCGAGGCCGCCTCCTGCTCCGACCGCGGGAGTTGCGAGATCGGTCAGTGGAACCTCGATTCCCGCAGAAGGCAAGTTCTCCATGTACTGGAGCCACGCGGCACCCACTTCGGTGAAAGTTGGCCGGTCATCGGTTCGTTTGTCGCCGAGCGAGAGGTTGAAGGCCTTCGCGAATGCACTCAGGCGGCTGCCCTCGTCCAACGGCAGGTCGCGCGGCATTTTGCTCAGCTCGGCCAAGTAGCGGTCCAACCCCGTCGGGTTCGCCTTGGCTAAGTAATAGTAAAGGCTCCACGAGGTCGCGAGCGCCTTCGCATTGAGGAACTCATAGCGTCGGCGCTTGATCACTTGCGGCTCTTCGACCGCCGCGACCGGAACGGGTTCCGTCGTGGGCCCGGATGCTTTTTTCGCTGCTTGCGGCAGGGGAAGCATCGCATCGTCCGCGTCGAGGCCACCGAGTGCGGCCCCGAAATACGCATCGGTCACCACATTCCGGAGGATGACTCCCGGGTCTGCCTTCGGCTTATTGCTCGGCTTGAACTGATTCAGGCGAATCAGTTCCGAGAACTGCTTTTGACGAACGTAATTCGGGCTGCCGAAGCCGGTCGACAGCGCAACCGTGATGTAATCCTTGTCGTCTTCCTTCTTGGTGAAAACCGGACCTTTCGGGCGTTGGTAGTAGCCCGCGGAACCCTCGGCTAGCCACTGCGGCAGCGAGACGTGCTGAGGCAGCAGCCCGATGGCGTGCATCAACTGACGCGTGCCCTCTCGGCTCACCGTGGACCATTCCCCTTCCTCTTCCGCGTAGCGTTCGGCCACGACCCAAGTCATCATCCGGGCCACGTCCTCTGGTTTCTTGGAGTCCTTGATCGTGCCGTTCGGATCGATCTTCGGCCCTTCGCCGTCCAATAACTGCTTGCGAGTCGCTCCCTGGCGGAACATTTCCTGAATCTGCCGATTGAACGTCTGGCTGACCCCATCGAGACGGTCGGGCGAGAGGACGACGATGCCGTGATCGGGCGAGTAGAAGCCATCCGCGACCAACGGCATACCGTCGAGGGACGCGGAGAGTTTGCGCACGTCGCCGGACGACTTGGCGAGAATGGCGACGAGCGGACTTTCGGGAACAGGCATCGCGACCCCGCGAATGGCGTTCAGCAGGTAGAACGCCTTGAAGTTCTCTTCGAGTTGCGCGGATCGACGAGAGGCCTCGGGATCCATTCCTTCCCAGTAGATCAGATAGTAGTGGGGGCTGACGTATTCCTTGACGCCGGAATAGGCGAATCCGAGGCGTTCCTTCCATTCGGGGCCCTTGCTCGCCTGTCGTGCCGGTCGGGCAATCCCTTCCTTGTTTTGCGAGTAAGCGGTCAGAAATCGGTCGACCTGCGGAGTGGTGCGAGCCTTTTTATCGCCCACGGCGGTCGCGAGTTCGTCCGCACACTTGAGGGCTTCGGCCACCGCTCCTTGTTCCAGTGCTTCGGTCATCACGTCGAGCATGATCTGGGCATCGGTCGGTGCGCGAAGCCACTTCGCGTGCTTATCGAGGAGTTCGGTCTGGCGGGTCTTGAGCCCTTTGGTCGCCTGCGGACCCAGGTCCAAGTAGAGTTGAATCTGAGTGTTATCGAAGAGGAGGTTGGCGTAGCCGAAGGGGTGCTTGATGGCGGGTCGCCAGTGCGGGTTGTGCGATCCCGGCGGAGCCTTTTTGTAGAAGGAGCCGTCCTTGGTGATGTCGTTCGTGTAAGGAACCACGACGTAGATGGAACGCGTAGGATCGTGCTTGAGTGCGTTCGTCGTCGTCGTCGAACCACTTCCAGGCCCCATTGGACTCGGGCTGGAGCCCGGAGTCTTGGGGGGGCCGCTGAGCGACCCTGCGATCGAGCTGCCGCCGGGTGGACCGCCGAAAGGGCTGCTTCCCGATCCAACCAGCCCGGGAGGTGGTCCGCCCTGTCCGGGGCCCCCCTTGGGAAGTCCGAAGTTGCCCGGAGTTCCCAAGGTGGGAGATCCCGTACCCTCGACAGTGGTCGACCCGGAAGATGAACCCCCTTCGAGGACGATCCGAATAATGATGTAGCCCGCCTCGGATTCCGAGACGGCCACGGTGGCCAGCAACCCGAGCGCGAACATGAACCGCTTCATGGCTTGATCTCCTCGGCCAATCGTCCTATTAGGATTGTCCGCCCGCGCGATCGGACGTGCAACGGGAATTTAGCGTTTCGGAAGCGTCAATTTCGGTTCGGCAAGGAATGGGCTCAGCGTCCACTTCTTGTCGTTTCGCAGCGTGTTGTCGCGGAACTGTTTGAGGCCGTTCACGTCCACGGTGCCGTTCGCTTCGAACATGGGAACCAGCACGCGCTTATCCGCTTCGGCCTGAAGGTCGTCGACGATCTTGGGAACGGATGCCGCCGAGAACACGGTGGGCTTGAGCGGGTTGTAAATGGGATCGAACAGCGGCCGCCAGGTCTTCAACCCGTCGCTGATTCGAGCGCCGTAACTGCGCCAGGAGAGAGACTTGTCTAACGGTGCCGCCGCCCGTCGCGTCGCGAACGTCGCGATACCCGTTGCGATGGCGTCGGCCATCGCATAAGCATAAGGCTCCTTGTCCGCCGCACGTGTCGGGGGAGCCATGTTGCAAATGCCGATGACGGCTTCCGCCACTTCGGTTTCCGTCGGAGGCGGTACGATTGCGGGATCGGAGATTGCAATTTGGGCCAGCGTATAGGCCGGATGGAGTTCCGGCCCGCCGGCCACCTTCTCACTAAATCGCACCTGGGCGAGCGCTCGCACCGCTTGCCGGCGAATGAACGTCAAGACTTCGACTTGATCCGCAGGAAGCGGCCCGCCGGTTCCGGGAGCAGGAAGGATCGCGTTTGGCTTCGTAATCGCAGCTTGAACTGCCGCGATCAAATCGCTGACTTCCTTGGGCTTATTGGCGTGCTTCCGAGTGGGATAGTCGTTGAGATCGTAAGCCGCGAACAGATTTGCGGCGGCCTGAAACGCATAGTGCTTCACTTCCGCTGGAGTATTCGCGTTGGTAATCAAAGAAGTCACCGTCGGGAAATGGGCGGTCGCGCCCGAACGGCAAGCGGCGGCCAACATCCGAGTCGCATTGACGCGCACGACCGCGGAGCCGTTCTGCTCTATGACGATTTTGAGTTCGGTATCGAGTGCCAGGCCCAATTCCCGAATGTAGTCCGCCTGATCGGGGCCGATCTGATTCCCGGGCAGGGGCACGAGGATGAACCGGCCCATGTCGCCGATGATTTGATCCGATGTTTGGACCTTGCCGGGGGTCGGGCTGAACTCCTGTGGCGTGGAGTAAACCTTGGGATGCGAGATGTAGTCGGCCTGATATTTCGCGAAGGTCGTAAAGGCTTCCTTGGCCTTTTTAAGGTCGGCGGGGCTATCCTTGAACGCGAGTATGTTCGGAGGCGGTTTCGGGAGATCGTCCTTACCCGGTTGCCTTGCCGACGTTGCTTGCGACGCCAAAACGAGTGCGAAGCCGCCGGCTGCGAGCAGGGTCCAGGAAAAGAAGCGAGTGGAAAACATTGGATTCTCGCAAGCGGAGAAAAGAAGCCTATTTCGAGGTACAACGCGCCGCGACCCCACGGCGTTGGCGCGTGAGAAATTCGGCAAACGAGAACCCCTTCCCGTTGAGGCTAACGAGCGAACTGATGGGATTCAAGTGAAGGCGTGCGACATGCCGAGATTTTGGGCTCCGCTTGCAGGTAAATGAAGCGGAGCAAGCGAACTCGGTTGCCGAATGCGAGTGAATGGCTACAAAGCTTTTGTCGGAGGTTCGGGCTGTAGCGCAGCTTGGCTAGCGCGCTTGCTTGGGGTGCAAGAGGTCGTGGGTTCAAATCCCGCCAGCCCGACTGCTGGTTTCGCGGCAGCACCGCGACGGATATGGTGCCGTTCGGTCGTTGTTGCCATCATCTCAGAAGCGGTCGTTTCGCCCGCCGCGGGAAGGCCGGGGCTGCGGCAACGCTTTCAACATGGATGTACAACGCCGACAGCACCATCGCAGCCTTCCCCGGATTCACCGGCGGTGTGCGCACCGTGTTTCAGAGTAACAATACCCGTCCACTTTTTAGTTGCTCACTCCTTGCGACTTCCTCGGCAGGGAACTTAAGAAAAAGGATTCCCCTCGGTTTGAATTCAGGGTGTAATGGGTCCACAGGGTAAGCATCCGCTCACCGTCAACTCAATCGATTCATCGGTCGATTCCATGACCCGAGACACCTCCACTCCGACACCCGGTATCCAAAAAGCGTGGCGCGTCGGGCTGATTGCTGTGGCGATTGCGGTCGGGGTGGCGGTGGCGTGTTGGGGGTACTTCCAGCCGATACCCGCAGAGCCCGTCCCAGAGGAGCGTCCACCGGAGGGATTGCTGCCACCCGACCCGCGACAGTCGTATGTCGGTCCGTTCCACAACGTTCGCCCCGGCGTGAAGTACGTCGGCGACGCAACGTGTGCCGAGTGCCACGCGGAGATCGCCCGCACTTACAGCCAACACCCGATGGGGCGTTCCACAGTTCCCATCGCCCAGTTCTCGGGGCGCTTGCCGCTCGACCCGGCCCACCACAATCCCTTCGAGGCATTCAGCATCCAGTTTCGCGTCGATGTTCAGGGGAACCGGGTCTCTCACCATCAGGCCCGCCTCACCCCGGAAGGGAAGCCGATTTACGAGTTTGCACACGAGGTCAATACCGTCGTCGGGTCGGGGGTCAACGGCCATTCGTATTTAACCGTCCAGGACGGGTTCGTATTCCAAACGCCGATCAGTTGGTTTTCTCAAAAGCAGATTTGGGATCTCTCGCCGGGCTTTCCGCCGTGGGCGCGGGCCGGCCGACTCATCCAGGGCGCCTGCCTCTACTGCCATGCGAATCGAGTCGAACCGGTCGAAGACACGCGCAACCGTTACACCGAGCCGGTGTTTCGCGGCCACTCGATCGGATGCGAGCGGTGTCACGGTCCGGGAGAACTTCACGCCCGGTCGTCGCAGAAAGACGACATCGTCGATCCGAAGCGTCTGGAGCCAGAACTGCGGGAAGCAGTCTGTCAGCAGTGCCATCTGGAAGGGGCCACACGAGTGTTGCGGAGAGGACGAGCGCTCAACGATTTCCGTCCGGGCATGCCGCTGCAAGAATTCCTGACCGTGTACGTCCGTGGCCCGGGAACGGGGGTGGAGTCCAAAGCAGTCAGTCATGTGGAGCAGATGTGCGCGAGCCTCTGCTTCCAGCGGAGTCCTGCCGGCCGCAAGATGGGCTGCACTTCGTGCCACAACCCCCACGAAGCCGTGGCTCCCATCCAGCGCGCCGGATACTTTCGCAACCGCTGCTTACAGTGTCACACTCGCCCGGCGACGGAGTGCCGTATCTCCGAGGTCGAGCGCCGCAAGACGAACGCCGACGATAGTTGCTTCACCTGCCACATGCCGCGGTCGGCCACGACGGACATCGTACACACGGCATCGACGGACCACCGGATCATCCGGCTGGCCAAGGCGGAACCGGATCGTCCGCGTCCGAAGCGCCCAAACCGCGAGGTTCCTTTACTGGACTTCCACCGAGGATCGCCGAATTTGAGCGACAACGGGCAGGCTCGCGATCTCGGTGTCGCGATGTACCAACTCACACAAAATGGTTTCCCGCTATCCGAGCGCGATGGCGAATTTGCCGTGGGGCTTCTCGATCGGGCGCTGGCGGAGTGTCCTGGCGACAAGGACGCCCTGGAAGCAAAAGGGAAGATCTTGCAGACCATCCAGCGCCCCGAGAGTGCGATCGCCGCTTGCGAAACCCTGCTTCTCCGCGCTCCCCGACACGAGACCGCCCTAGTGACGTTGGGTACGATCCATCGCGACCTTGGGCGTCGAGCCGAAGCCATCGATTACTGGAGGCGGGCCGTCGAGGTGAACCCTTGGGTGGCGGAGTATCGGAAGAATCTTGCGACGCTGTTGACCGGCCGGGAGGCGTGGGATGAACTGCGACCGCACTGCTGCCGATGGTTGGAACTCGATCCCGCCAGTGTCGAAGCTCGAAGCCTGTGGGTCCAGTGTCTCTTAAAGGAAGGCAAGAAGCCGGAGGCAGTGGCGGAATATGCGAAAGTCCAGGCGTTGGAGCCTCCCGATATTGTCAAACTCAATTCGTGGTTCCTCCCGCAGTTGCGATGATCGCCGTCTACGTCACTGGTGAAGTGATCGCAAGACGGCGGTGTCGTCCGGGCCGTAGATGCTCGCACCGTTCGCTTTTCAGCGAATCTCACCCCACTTCCCGCACCACCCGCATCGTTTCCTTAAATCCCATGTCGCCGATCAGGCAGGGATGCTTGTACTGTTCCGGTGAGCCGCCGCATTTCGCGAGGCGTGCGCGATCCCAGACCTGCCAGCTTCCCGTGGGAATGATCGCCGCCCGTAGGCGACCGAGGCGACCGCTGTCGCGCTTCGCCGCGTACTCGATGTTCTCCTCGCCGAGCGCCCGGTCGAGTTCGTCCAAGAACGTTCGAAGGGCTAGTTCGTTCGCCGCGTCCTGCTCCTCGAGGAAGATCGAATAGAAAGACGCCGTTTCGTCGAAGACGGGAGCGAGTGAGTAAGCTGTGATTGGCTGCTGGACGCGCTTCGCCACGACGTCCATCGCGCGGGTCACGTGGTACTCGCTCAGTTTCTCGCCGGTGAGATTCGCGAAGCGGTGCCCCTTGCCGAGGAACTCGACCTCCGGCGTGTTGCCGAAGAATCCGGTCACGCGAACGAGGTCTGAGATGTGGTAGCGATAGAGGCCGTAGAGGGTGGTCGGCACGATGTAGTAGCTGCCGCCCAGTTTCAATTCGTGGGCACCGAGTACCGTCGGCTGGAGCGAGTCGATCTCACCCTCCGGCACGAACTCGAAGTAGTGCGACCAGATGTCGAGTACGCCGCTCGACGTGTGGTTCGCGAACGGGATCGTCATGCGGCCTTCGCTGGCGAGCAGGCCGAGATCGCGCACCGGCGGCTCGCCGAAATACTGAGGGAGTTGCCTCAGGTAAGGCCCCATGCTGCCGCCCGTCCACGTGTTGATGATCGTGGTTTCGGGCAGCCACACATCCTTGGGAAACAAGTGGCCGGTCTGGCTGGCGATGGCCGCGAGGTGCTTCGCGAGGATCGGGTCGCGCTTCACTTTCGGCGCGAGTGCCGCTCGGATTTCGTGCGGAAGGTCGAGGTCGGCGCGAAGCGTGCCGTCCGCGAGGTCGCGGATGAGGTGTTCCTTCTCGCCGTCGAGGGTGCGGGCCAGTTGCACAAGCGTGCTCGGGTTCGCGGCCATAAACTGCGACACATTGCGGCCCAGTGCGAACCGCAGTGCGATGTAGAAGCGCGCTTTCGGATCCTTCAGTTTGAACGCGGCAGACGGGTTCACGTACATCCAGCGGATGAGTCGGCGCTGGATTTGGGCGGTGTAGCCGGAGAGGTTGCCGCAGGGGATGCCGGCCTCGGTGCGGAACTCGTCGGGGTCGCCGCCGAACTGCACGATCGGCCGCATGGCGATCTTCCGCCCGCGGTGATCGCGGTACATCTTCACGCCCCACATGTTCCACCCGCGCTTGTAGGCCGCGAGATAATCGTCCGTCACGGGGATGAGCTTGCGGCTCGCCGTGGTGCCCGACGTGAGTGCGAACATGTGAACGCGCTTGTCCGCGAGCAAAGCCCGCGTCTCGCCTCTCATCACGCGCTCGATGTACGGAGCGACGTATTCGTACGGCGCGATCGGCACATTCTTGCGGAAGTCGGCGACGGTGCGAATCGTGCCGAAGTGGTGATCGCGGCCGAACCCGGTGTCGGTTTGCTTGCGAAGGATCTGTAAGAGGAGAGCGGTTTGAACCGCTTCGGGATTCAGGCAGGCGGCTTCAAAGTGCCGCAAGTTACGGCGCACCGGAGCCGTAAGCACCCGGCCCAGGCGAACGAGCAAAAATCGTTTGAAGGACATGGCAACCATCGGAAGAATAAGGGCCGCCTCTTACACCTCGCCCCCGGCTCTGCGGGGGAGAGGTCGGATCGAAGTTGCGAATGCAACTTCGATCCGGGTGAGGGGGCGTTTTTGAGACACACCGCAGCGCCCCCTCACCCGCGTTGCCGATGCATTCGCATCGGCATCGCGACCTCTCCCCCGCAAAGCCGGAGGCGAGGTGGAAGTAAGCCCGCGAATTCTTGTTGTTCACAGGTCGCCGAAGAGCCGACCGGGGTTGAACACATTCATCGGGTCGAGGGTCCGCTTCACGTGGCGCATCAGTTCGCGGTCGCTGCCGGGCTTTCCCCAGATGGGCAGCGATTTTTTCCAGGCGGTGGGACAGCGGCGAATCGCGACCCTCGCCTCTTCCCGCTCCGACTGCGGGGACGAGGGGCTGTTGATCAGTTCCTGCAACCGCTCCACGGCCATCGCCTCGTTTGCGTCGCCTTCGGATGCTCCCCAAACGATACCGCTCAGGGCCTCAGCGAACAGGAGATCCGGGCCGCCAGCCGCGCTCCGCGCGAAATACGAGGCGACGCGACTCGGGCGCGTGCTCACCTTGTAGATCACCTGGGATTCGGGACGGCTCTGCAACTCGGCTAATGCCCGCCACACCGGGCCGACCTCTGCTCCGCGAAGCTCGACGATCTCGTGGATCGCGTTCTCGCGCGCCTTGGCCAGTTCGGATCGCAGCGTCTTGATTTGCCACTCAACCGTTTCCGATTTCTCCTCGAAGCCGAGAACGTACCCGAACCCGCGAACGCCGAGCGGCACTCGCCTCGTCACCGATGGGCTCACCACTTGAACGGCGACCGGCCGCGATTTCGAAGCATGAAGCAAATCGAGAATTTCCGGTACGTAGCCCCCGCTGCCGCTTCCGAACAAGACCATGGCCGAAGTCTCCGGCCGCGGCTTCACTTTGAGCGTGAGTTGCGTGACCACGCCGAGCGTGCCGACCGCGCCGACCTGCAACTTCATGAGGTCGTAGCCGGCGACGTTCTTGACGACGCGGCCGCCGGCCTTCACCTCGTTGCCCTCGTCCGTCGCGAAGCTGATGCCGATCACGTAATCGCGGAGTGTGCCATACCCATAGCGACGAGGGCCGCTTTTGTTTAAGGCCACCGCGCCGCCGATCGTGGATTGCTCGGGGTTCGGCACGTCGATCGGTAGCCACTGCCCCTCCGCCGCGAGCGTGGCTTGCAACCTCGCCATCGTGATGCCGGCCTGCACCGTGATCGTCATGTCGCGCGCCGGATAATCGATGACCTGATTGAGGGCTGTGGTATCGAGGGCAAAGCCCGGTTTGATCGGCGGAAAGCCGACGTCGAGCGTCGTCCGGCCGCCAACGGGATAGACGCCCTGACCGCCGGCGGCAGCCTCTTTCACGAGGCCGCAAAGTTCCGCGACCGACGTGGGCCGTCGAACGGGAAGGGGGCCGAAATCATTGATGAGAAGGGATTTCACGGTGGGAGGCGCTCGCTTGGCAATCGGAGAGAGAGTCATGGTTCTTGATTCGGAACGAGGACCCGCAGGATACGCACTAACTTGTTGGCTCGATCAATTCGATAGTACACCGTGAGCGGAGTTTCAATAACGATTCGTTTGTTCGTGCCTCGCGATTCACCCACTTGTTCCGGAAAGTACCCGAGGATGGCCTCGACTCGATAGAACGCGCGAATGACGTCCATCTGCAATTCGGGATCGGCGAGCAGCCCAGTCAGTTGTTCCTTGGCCAAGGTGGCCCAGACGACGATGAAATTCATACCGCCCTCAACAGCTTGTAGACATCGCCCAGCGGTTCAACCGGCTCCAGATCCGCTCGATCCAGTTCCTCATCCGTGACCGCGGCCTGTGCCCAGGCGTACATGAGCTTTAAGTACAGAGCTTGCGGAACGAATTGGCCCACGATCCTGCCGTCTGCGGCTTGAACCTCGATTGTCCGACTCGACCCAGTTAACTTCGTTTTTAGGTCGTCTTCGAGAATGATCTGGCTCATCGCGCTCTACTCGTCGGGTTTATCGCACGACACTTATCATACTTCATACTGCGGCTCTTCGTCCTGGTTTCGTCTGCACGATGCCGCCGTGGCCGTGCTCCGTGCAACTGCCGGCCGTCGGGAAGAGCTTGCCGGGCGAACAGCGGTTCTCCGGGTTGAACGCGATTCGCAACCGCATCATGAACGCCAGATCCTCCGGCGTGAACATCTTCGGCATGAAGTCGAGCTTCTCGACGCCGATGCCGTGTTCGCCGGTTACGGAGCCGCCCAGGCGGATGCACTCGTCCAGGATGTCGTGGCTGGCGTCGAGCACGCGCTGCACCTGATCCGGATCGCGTTCGTCGAACATCAAAATGGGGTGAATGTTGCCGTCGCCGGCGTGGAAGACGTTGCAGATGGCGATATTGTGCTTCTTGCTCGCAGCTTGAATGTGCCGCATGATCTGAGGGAGTTTGGTTCGCGGCACCACGCCATCTTGGGTGCAGTAACTCGGGTACCCGAGCCGGCCGATGGTGCCGAAGGCTTGCTTGCGGGCCTTCCACAAGGCCATGCGGTCGGGCTCGGTGTTCGCCTTGCGAACCTCGCGGGCCCCGCAACGCAGCGCGATCTCTTGCATGCGGTCCGCTTCCGATTGAAGTCCCGCTTCGAGGCCATCCACTTCCATGATGAGCACGGCACCGGCGTCGAGCGGGAAGCCGAACTTGAATGCGGCTTCCACGGCACTGAGCATCATCTGGTCGAGCAATTCGAGTGCGCCGGGAACGATGCCGGCCCCGATGATCTCGCTGATCGTGGTGGTCGCATCGTCTACGGTGTTGAAGACGCCGAGCAGCGTGCGGTAGGCTTCCGGGTTGCGGGTGAGCCGCACCCAGACTTTGCTGACGACGCCGAAAGTGCCTTCGCTGCCGACGATCGCACCGGTGAGATCGAAGCCGGGGTTGTCTTCGCACGGCCCGCCGCACGTGACGACGCGGCCATCGGGCAGCACGATTTCGACGCCGAGAATGTGATTGACCGTGACGCCGTACTTGAGCGTGTGCGGGCCGCCGGAGTTGGTGGCGACGTTGCCACCAATGGTGCAGGCCCCCTGGCTCGAAGGGTCGGGGGCGTAGTGGTAGCCGTGCGGTTTGAGGGCGTTGGTGAGCCAGACGTTCACGACGCCGGGTTCGACGATGGCGTAGCGATCGCGGACGTTCACTTCCAGAATGCGCTTCATGCGGGCGAGCGCGATCATGACGCCGCCGCCGACGAGTACGCAGCCGCCGGCCAGGCTCGTGCCGGCCCCACGAGCCAGGAACTTCACGTCGAGTTCGGCGCAGGCCTTCACGATGCCGACGATGTGTTCGGTGCTCGTGGGAAAGACGACGACATCGGGCTTCGTCTTGGCGATGGTGAAGCCATCGCATTCGTACGCGGCCATGTCCGCGGCGGAGGTGAGGACGTTATCCGGCCCGACGATCGCTCGCATGCGCGCGATGAGCGCGGCGTGCGATATTGTGGGGGCGGGGAGAGTGGCGGTGGTCATGAGATCAATGTATCATCCCCTCTGAATTCATGAAGTGCAGCACGGACCATGTCGAGAGGGAGACTCAGATGCAACGGAGAAAGCGCATCCTGCGAATTGCCTTGCTTCTACTTGCCTTGTGCCTGTGCTGCTGCGGACTTCCGTTGAACTGGCTTCACCACCAGCGAATGCACGAGCATCCGGAGAGGATCTATCCGCACTACAAACGCGAGTTGCAGGAATACGGTCGATGCCTGGAGGCCGGAGAAGTGTTGCAAGTCGAAGGCCGCGGTTACGCCATCCCTCAGTTTTTGATCGACAAGGGGGCCAAGCGGACGGTCAAGATAGATGAATGCTTCGTAGTCGTTTTCTACTCAATCCTGGACAATCCCTCTCCCCAACTCTGGTTCTGCCCGGCTGGATTCGATCCGATTCCTACGCCTGTCGAGAAAGTGGCGACCAATCCGAATTCGAGATGGCAGCTACTCGCTACGCAGTGGGCGTCGTGTTACGACCCTTGAAGAGGTTCCTACACCTTTGCCGAGCAAGCACCTCCCGATGAAACTGTCCCGTGATGAGGAACTCTTTCTCCGTCACTGGATCTACGATGAAGCCCATTACCTCGACGGCGTCGGCGCAGCCAAGCGACTCCAGGTCGAGCTGCGTGTAAGTCCCGCCGAGCTTGCCGTAAGCCGGGGGAGTCTTGGCTGTAGCAGTACTCATAATGGAAGTGTAGCGGGTGAGAGAATTCAGGGGAGGTTCGAGATGCAACACACCTCAAGCTTCCCCGTCCTCCAGTGGCGTGAAGCGATAGAGCCACCAGACTCCGGCTGCCGCGAGGAGCACCAACACATACACGTCGAAAAGCGGATCCCACTGTTCGCGGCCCGAGAGCCCGCGTTCCTTTTGCCAGTCCGCGAAGAGGCCGACGAACCCCTGCGAGGCCATCGCGCCGAACACGCCGATCCCGTTCATGAATCCGAAGATCGCACCGACGTGCCGGCCGCACTGCGGGATCGCGACCGACCACCAGTTCGGAAGCGTGATGTGCATGGCACAAACGGAAGCCGAGAAGAACCCGGCCACCGCGACCGCATCGTCGCAGCGCACGCCCAGATACAGGCACACTGCCGCCGTGAGGTAGCAAACCACGCCCAGGTAGCGCCGGAAGCGCACGGGATCGGCGGCGCGATGCGTGATCGCATCGGCCGCGAATCCGCCGAGAAAGACGCCCACCGCGGACCCGCCCAGCACCAGCGAGGCCAGCCAACTCGAACCGATGTTCGCGATCCCACGGGCATCGCCGAGGTAAGTTTGAAACCACGAATAGAAGAAGTAGGTGAAGAACGCACCGAGTATCATCAAGGTACTGAGCGTGAGGATGCCGCGATTCGCGAGCATCTTGGTCCACGGCACGGGACCGGGATCGATGGTGGTGGGTCCGCTGTCGCGTTGGATCGCCTCGAGTTCGGCAGCATTCACACTCGGATGAGTTCCCGGATCGTCGCGGAACCAGAGCCAGAAGCCGATCGCCCAGAAGACGCCGACGAGCCCGAAGAGAACGAAGGTCCAGCGCCATCCCACCACTTCAATGAGGAATCCGGCCAGGGCCGGTGAGGCGGTGCCTCCAACTTGTGCGGCCGTCAGCATCAGGCCTTGAGCGCGACCGCGTTCGCCGAGCGGGAACCAGCGGGCGATCACGCGGGCCGCATTCGGGAACGCACCCGCTTCGCCCGCACCGAACAGGAACCGAATCGCGATCAGGCCCACGAAGCCGGTGCCGGCCCCGGTAAGTGCCGTGAACGCGGACCACCAGAGTACGATGCGGGTGAGCACGGCGCGCGAGCCGAAGCGGTCGCCGAGTCGCCCGGTGGGAATTTCAAACAGGCCGTACGCCAGTGTGAACGCCATCATGATGAGGCTCATCTGGCTATTCGAGAGCCCGAGTTCGTCGCGGATCGGCTTGTTCGCCTGGCCCCAGCAGATTCGGTCGAGGTACAAGACTCCGGCCATTCCGCATAGCCAGAGCCCGAGGACGAACCGGGCGCGAGTCGGGCGTTCGGGTTCGAGTGGAGACGTGATGGCGGGGTCTCCGGCGTGTAGGAATCGGCTCAGTGTAGCTCGCGCGGCCAAGAAATGTTAGCGGAACCCGTTCCAGGCCGCGAGTCGAGAGATCGGGTGCAAAGGTTCGCTTCGACCGGCGTCTTCATGCTGGAGCCTCCCACACACCGAGCATTCGCTCATGCATCGCGCGGCCCTCGGATTCGCCCTGATCTTCGCGCTCGGCTCGGGAACCGCCCGCGCCCAACCGGACTGGCCGCACGTCCGCGGGCCGAACTACGACGGCCACTCAGCCGAGACCGGCCTCGTCAACGCCTGGCCGGTCGGCGGACCTCCCGTCCTCTGGACCCGCGACCTCGGCCCGGGCTATTCCGGATTCGTCATCGCAAACGGCCGGCTCTTCACGCAGTATCAGACGAAGACCGGGCAGTTCGTGCTGGCTCTCGATCCCGACACCGGCGAGGAGGTGTGGCGGCAAAGGGTTGGGTTGCCGTGGCAACCGGCCGGGGCTTATCCCGGCCCCTACGCGACTCCCACGTGGCACGAGGATCGGCTCTACTACACGACCCCGATGGGCGAAGCTGGCTGCCTCTCCGCGAAGGACGGCCGCGAGATTTGGTCCGTGGACTTACGGAAGAAGTTCGGCATGCGGGGCGTCGATTTCGGATATGCAGCAACCCCTTTGGTAGAAGGCGGCCGCGTGATTCTTCCCGTGGGCGGTGAAGCCGCCAGCCTCGTTGCGCTCGACGCTGGGAATGGCACCACGGCGTGGACCGCCGGCAGCGATCCGGCCAGTTACTGCCCCGCCTATCCGATCTCGCTTCGCGGTCGGCGGTTGATCGTCGCATTCCTCCAAAACAGCATTGCGCTCCACGACGCGGTCAGCGGCGAACGCGTCTGGCGGCAATCCCTTTCGAGCCATTACGACGAACACTCCGCGTGGCCGCTCTACGCCGAGCCGCACCTCCTGTTCGCGGCACCGTTCCGCGGCGGCGCACAACTTTACAAACTCGATGACGTCGAAGGTCGCATCTCGGCGAAGACGATCTGGACCGGCAAGAAACTGTCCAACGACGTTTGTTCCAGCGTCCTCGTGAAGGGGCACGTCTACGGCTTCGACCTGCAGCAATTGCAATCGAGCCCGCACCGGGGCTCGCGCGGCGCGTTCAAGTGCCTCGATTTCCTCGCGGGCACCACGAAGTGGGAAACCGAGGAAACGGGCCAGGCTTGCGTGCTGGTGGCCGACGGCAAATTGATTTTGTGGAACGACACCGGCACCGTGCTTCTCGCTCGTGAAACTTCTACAGCCTACGAGGAACTGGCCCGGGCGAAGATCCTCGATGGCGGCCTCTGCTGGACGCCGCCCGCGCTCTGGCGCGGCAAACTGTTCGTTCGGAATCCCGCCAGGATGGCTTGCTTGTTTCTCGGCCCCGAGGCGGCACTCGACCCTCACCGCCCGATCGTTCGCAGTTCGGTCAATGAGAATCAGTTCGACTGGTCGCGGTTGCTCGGCCGCGAGCCGGAGTTCCCTCACGATGAACCGACGGCGGAAGATGTAAGCCGATGGTTCTGGTGGTGTCTCGGCGGAGTCTTCGCGCCGGCGTGGATCGCCTCGGTACTCCTTGCGCTGGTCTTGAAGCATCGCGTGCGTTGGACCCGCGCCGCGTTCCCGAGTACGGCCTTTACGCTCGGCCTGCTCGGGACCACGATATTCGGCCACTGGGCGGATTCTTTCGTGCTCACTTGGCCGGCGAGTTTATACGTCGCGTTTCGACTCTTGCTTCTGGTTTGCATCTGGGCCGGATTGCAACCGTGGAGTCTGCGCCGCCGTCTCGCGTCCGGCATCGCAATACTGGCCTTCCTCGGACTTTGCTACGGTTACTACCGGCTCTGCACGGCGACGGGGTACGTGATGGCCTGGAGTTATCTGGCGGGGTTTCTGCCGGCGATGCCTCTCGCCGTTCTCGCGGCCAAGACGAACCGATGGTGGCTCCGTTGGCACGCCGATGCTGCTGGCTTCGCAATCTACTTCTGGTGCTCGGGTTTGCTGCCGAGTTGGAAAGCAGCTTTTGAAGGGTAGTGGAAGCACCGGCTGGAAGCCGGTGCCACCCCGAACATTCAATCGTTGTCGAACTCGATCTTCCGCTTGGAGAGGTGATTCTGCAATCGCTGCACGATGCTCGAATGCATCTGGCTCACGCGGCTCTCGCTCAGGTTCAACGTCGCCCCGATCTCCTTCATCGTCATCTCCTCGTAGTAGTAGAGGATGACGATGAGCCGTTCGTTGCGATTCAGGCCGCGCGTCACGAGCCGCATCAGGTCGCGGTTCTGCATCTTCTGCGTCGGATCCTCGGCCTTCTTATCTTCGAGGATGTCGATCTCGCGCACATCCTTGTAGCTGTCCGTTTCGTACCACTTCTTGTTCAAGCTCACGAGATTGACGGCAGTGGCTTCGCCGACGTAGTCGTCGATCTGTTCGACCGGAACGCCGAGCTTCTCGGCGAGTTCCTCACGGCGGGGCGGGCGACCCAGAGTGGCTTCGAGTTGCTTGCGGGCGGCTTCCATCTTGCTCGATTTCGAGCGGACCAGCCGCGGCACCCAGTCCATGGTTCGAAGTTCGTCCAGCATGGCCCCGCGGATTCGCGGCACGCAGTAGGTCTCGAACTTCACGCAGCGGGTCAGGTCGAAAGCATCGATCGCGTCCATCAGCCCGAACACGCCGGCCGAGATGAGATCGTCGAGTTCGACGCCATCCGGTAAGCGGGCCCAGATGCGTTCGGCGTTGTACTTCACGAGCGGCAGGAATTTTTCGACGAGACGATTGCGCATCTCGACGGTCGGCCGATCGCGGTACTCCACCCACACCTGCTGAATATCCATCTCGACATGGGTCACGTTTCAATCCTCCCTGATCGGGCGAGCCGCCCTTCGCAATGTCCCGCATCGCCAGCACCGAGGTTGGGTTGCCCCGCTCTCGGCCACCGACTTCCCCCACGGGCACCCGGTTCGACAGCCGCATCTGAAGTCTCGGTTCGCTCGCTGTAGCGTCCGCGTCGGCTTCCCCCGCCGGTCGCGTTCGGTCTGCAGCGGTTGATCCGAGAAAGCGGCTGCCCTCCAGAACGAAAACCCAACGGCTCGCCTGTCTCCCCCGAGGCGCCGGGCGGGAACGCCGGCACCGACCCCAGGCACTTATCGGCCTCCGACGCGGTGGACCTGTAACGATTCCACCGGCGGCTCACTCGGCTTGCCCCGGTTGCCCCAATTGCCGAACGGCGGACCGCAGTCCGCTCCGTCGGCACGAGCCGGAGAAGCATGGCGAGAACGGCAAGGTGCGAGTTCGTCGCGGCCACCGTTCCCCAACGGGTGCCGCATTCGCATCTGCCGACTGCTTGAGTGAGGGGGGGCTTATGCCGCCTGATGTGCCCGATGAACAGGGGAAGATTTACAATCTGGCCAGTTCCCGCGCTCCGGCTCGATCCGCGGCGGAAGAACCGTTAAGATGTGCAAGGTCGGTGGTTTTCCGAGCCGCTCGCGGCTTCGCGATTCGTTCGAAGGAGGCTTCACGATGAATCCATTCAAACGCTCGGTCGGTGCGGCAGTCGTGGCGGCAGGCGTGTCCGCGAGCCCCGGTTGCCTGCCCACCACTGCGGAATCCTCGGGCACCGATCTGCCCAAGAAGACCGAGTTCGCCGAAGATGCGACGGCGAAGGTCGTCGCCCCGGTGGACCTGAAGTTCGACTCCGAACGTTCGCTCAAGTACCTCAAGCAACTCTGCGACATCGGCCCGCGTATCAGCGGCTCCGACGGCATGAAGAAGCAGCAGGAGATCGTCGAGCAGCACTTCAAGGATCTGGGCGCGACGGTGACGCGACAAGAGTTCAAGGCCCGGCAGGTGAGCCGCAAAGCCAACACGGACATGACGAACTTCGTGATCTCGTGGCATCCCGAGAAGGAACGCCGCATCTTGATTTGCGCCCACTGCGACACGCGACCCATCGCCGATCAGGAAGAGAATCGCCGCAACTGGAACAAGCCATTCGTGAGTGCCAACGACGGGGCCAGCGGCGTGGCCATGATGATGGAACTCGGCCACCACATGAAGGGGCTCAAGAGCGAAGTCGGCGTCGATTTCGTACTCTTCGACGGCGAGGAATACGTCTTCGAGACGGGCCAGTTCGGCAGCGACAAATACTTCTTCGGCTCCGAACACTTCGCCGCGGACTACACGAAGACCAAGAATTCGCGCAAGTTCAAGTACGAAGCCGGGGCGCTTCTCGACCTCTGCCACGCCAAGGGAACGGTACTGAAGGTGGAGCAATACTCGTATGCGGCGGCACCGAAGGTGTGCGAACAAATCTGGGGCGTGGCCCAGGGCATCGGCGCGAAGTCGTTCAAGTGGGTGCCGGGACCGGAAGTGCTCGACGATCACATCGCGTTGAACCGCGCCGAGATCCCGACCGCGGACATCATCGACTTCGAGTACCCGCACTGGCATAAGCTCACGGACACGCCCGATAAGATCTCGGGTGATCAGATGGCCGAGGTCGCGAAGGTGCTCGCCACATGGTGGACGATGATCAAATGACCGCTGACCCGCTTGCGGGTTCGCGATTCGTTCCGCTCGGCGATCAAGCCGTACTCGCATACTTCGCCGACGAAGCCGAGGCAGTGCGCTTCGCGGAGGCACTTCGCGCGGCGAATCCGCCGTGGCTTCAGGACGTGGTTCCGGCCTATGCCAGTGTCGGCGTCTTCTTCGATGCCGATGCCATCGCGTTGGCCGAAGTGATCGCGTGGCTTGAACAGGTGCGGAGCGCTCCGCTCCGAGGACTCCGCGTCGCGGCTAATCGGTATGCCACCATCCCCGTCTGTTACGACTTCCCGCTCGATATGCCCCGCGTCTGCGAGTACACCGATCTCGCCGCCGATGATGTCATCCGGTTGCACACTTCGATCGAGTACACGGTGTACGCGATCGGCTTCGTGCCGGGATTCCCGTACCTGGGTTACTTGCCGGCTGAACTGTGCGGGGTGCCGCGGCTCGACTCGCCGCGGTTGAAGGTGGAACCGGGATGCGTGGGCCTGACGGGCCGGCAGACGGGAATCTATCCACTGGCGCGGCCGGGAGGTTGGAACCTCATCGGCCGCACCCCGCTGACCATCGTCGATGTGAAGGACGGATTCTTCCCCTTGCGCGTCGGCGACCGAGTTCGGTTCGAACGCATCGACGAGTCGCGCTTCGGGGAATTAGAAGGCGAACGGCTCAGTAGTCGCGCTTGTTAAAACGCCAACAGGAGAGGGCCAGCATGATGGCAATGAAAATCAGCGAGACGCCGAAGGTGCCGGTCCAGGATGGGTAATCCATCTGAGCGATGCCGAACATGCGGCTCTCGCCAGCCGTCAACGTGCCTTCGCCGATGAGTTTGCTCGTGAGCTTGTCCAGGTCCTTGTAGCGCGGCAGCACGTTGTTGATCGTGTCCACCAGCGTGAACGCCCACTCCGGAATGTTGTCCGACGCTTCCACTTTCAAGCGGTCGAAGATCGTCTTCACCTGGCCGACGATGTAGAGGAACACCGCGAAGCCGACCGAGATGAGCATGGCCGCAATCGGGCTGAGGGTGAACACCGCGACGAGCGTGGAGACCGAGTAGAGAATCGCGAACGTGAAGGTGAGCACGGGAATCACGACCAGGAACGACGGATCCCAGTGGCCGGACCGCAAGGCAATGGCGAGCCAGACTCCGCCGATGGAGATCGTCGAGAGAATGAAGATGAACGTGAGCCCGCCGACGTACTTGTAAATCAGCAGTTGCGAACGGCCGATCGGCTTCGACACGAGCAGGTCGATGCTGCCTTTGCGGAGCATGTTGGGGATGAAGAACGACGTGATGATCATGCTGATGAGCAGCGCGATCGCCGAGCCGAGGCCATTGATGATCTGATCTTCGATGACCCAGAGTACGGCACCGAGCGGCGCGTCGCGGGAGATAGTCACGGCCCCGAAGAAAATCTTGACCGTGTGCGGCCAACCGCGAACGGACGAACCGCCGGAGGTCGCGACTTCGAATGCATAGCTGGGTTCGTCGACGCCTGTCTTGATGCGACTGATCGTGGACTCCATGCCCGCGTGAACTCCGAACTGGCTCTTGAGAAACTCTTCCATCTGGGTATCGGTCACCGCGAGTTGCTCGTCCGTCGTGGCGTTCTGCGTTCCGAACTCGACCTTGCGGCCGCCGCCCTTCTGCTTGTTGTCGTTCTTTCCCTTCGTGCCGTCGATCTCGGCTTCGCCGAGTTTGTTCGCGGGCTTGCTCCACGAGGCGACGGTCTGGCGGAAGGAATCGCCCTGCTTCGCCTTGGGAATTGCTACTGCTTTCTCGCCTTGTACTGGAGCGGTGGGAACGGGTGCGGGTGGAGCCCCGAAGGTGTTCGCGCCGATGTCCAGTCGCAATTTGTAGCCGCTGCCGGCAACCTGGACGTCGCTCGCCTTATAGCTGTCTGAAGAGCCGGTGAAGACGCGACTCCGGCCCTTGTCGGGGAACACGAGGTTGAAGTTTTTCACGATGCTGTCCATCGCCTCGGGCGGCGCGGACGGCGTGTACGACATGCTGCCGACGATAATGATGATCAGCGCCGAAAGGGCGATCATCACGTAGATGACGAAGCCGTCCACGGCTTCGCGGAAGGAGTCCTTCAGAATCGCGAGAAACTGCCTCATCGGTCGCTCCCTCCCACCGCACGCGGCTTGCGCTTCTTCTTGTCCACGCCCGGTTCGGCACCTTCGACCGTTGCCAGGAAGGCGTCTTCTAGCGTCTGCTTCTTCTCGACGAGATGGCGTAGCGACAGTCCCTTGTCGACGATGGCCTTCACCGCCGTGTCGATGCTCTGATCGTCCGAAGTGAACGAGACTTCATGGAGGTCGGGCTTGTCGGGTATCGGCAGCACGTTGAAGCCGAGCTTGATGATCGCATCGTTCGGGAACTGCTGCCCCGGAGCGACCGCGATTTCGTAACGGCCCTTCTGCTTGGTCAGTTCCGCGATGGTGCCTTCGCGAACCAGCGTACCCTGCTGGAGGATGGCGACCCGATCGCAGACGAGTTCGACTTCGCCGAGCAGGTGCGAGTTGAGGAAGATGGTGTGGCCGCGTTCTTTGAGCCGACCCATGAGTTCGCGTATTTCGCGGCGACCGAGCGGATCGACGCCGTCCGTGGGCTCATCGAGAATAATCAGGTCGGGGTCGTGAAGCAGAGCCTGGGCGATACCGAGCCGCTGTTTCATGCCCTTGGAGTAGGTGCGAATCTTGGAGTTCATGCGGCCGGCGATGCCGACGAGTTCGAGCGTCTCGGGAATCTTCTTGCGGCGATCGTCGGGGCTCACGCCGTAGAGGGCTCCGTAGAAGTCCATCAGCGAGTAGCCGGTGTGGTAGCCGGGGAACTGATGGTCTTCGGGGAGGTAGCCTACCCGTTTGCGTGCGGCGGGGTCGCCAGCGACGTGGCCGAGTAGGCCGGCCTCGCCGTCGGTCTTGCCGACGATGCCGAGCAAGATTTTGATGAGGGTGGTCTTCCCGGCACCATTCTGGCCGAGGAGCCCGTAAATTTGGCCTTTTTCGACCCGGATCGACACGCCCTTGAGCGCTTCGATCTTGCCGTAGTTCTTGCGGAGATCACGCGTCTCGATCACCGACACGGCTGCCCCCGGGATATTGGATCGTGGTAGGACTTGAGAAGAATTCGTCGTGAGGCAGAAGATATTGACGCCGCGTTCCCGAAACAATGCCTTCCCTGGGAGCGCGGCCATCCTGGCCG
>JAYTUG010000291.1:0-6799 GCA_043744695.1 Gemmataceae bacterium | reverse complement strand
CAAACAGCCGATCGACCACCCTCTCGTAAGCGTCCGTCGACCGATCCGCGAGAAAGGCATCCTGTTCGGCTGGCGTCGGTGGAAGTCCGGTGAGATCGACCGTGACCCGCCGCAGCAGCGCGAGCCGCTCCGCTTCCGGCGAAAAGGTGAGCCCTTTTTCGCCGAGTCGCTTCAGCAAGAAGGCATCGATGGGATGTTGAACGCCGGAGATAGAGGGAATGGCCGGTCGCTTCGGTGGAAGGAACGCCCAGTGGGTCGGCGTTTTGGGGGCGGCTGTGCTGTAGGGTTCGTCAGCTTTTGCACCGGCTTCGATCCAGGCCTTGATGGTGGCCGTTTCGGCGGGCGTGAGTTTGGTCGCCTTGCCCGGCGGCATCGCCCCGCTCGTGATTTGTTCGAAGAGCAGGCTCTTGCTCGGGTCGTTGTTGATTACGGAGGGGCCGGTGTCTCCACCTTGCCGGATCGCGGAGGCGGTGCGAAGGTCGAGTCCGGATTTGGTCGTTTCGCCGCCGTGGCACTTCACGCACTTCGCAACCAGAATCGGCTTTACATCGCGCTCAAAGCGTGGCGGGTCGGCAGAATGAACCGCAAGGGCAACGAGGGTGAATGCGGCCAGACAGGTCATCGGCGAAACTCCGACGGCAGAGCAAACCGGCAGGTGTCAACTTGGCGGGAACGAACTTGTTACAGGATACCCGGCTTCCGCGTGGGAATCCACGAGAATGAGATTGGACTTCGACTTTAAGGGTGACTGAGGGGATTTGAACCCCCGACTTCCAGAACCACAATCTGGCGCTCTAACCAACTGAGCTACAGCCACCATTTCTCACCCCTTCAATTTACAACCGCTACCGCGTGGGAGCAACGGGGAAGGAAGCTTTTTCATCCCGGCCTCGCCTCGCCTTCCCCAGGGATGCCGGTTATCAAGGTAATACTCGCCCCGAAGAGGTACTCATGGCCGCACGATTCGTCGAAGTCGTCGAGATGTCCGGGCACGTCATCGATTCGCTCCTGCTCCCCAAGGTGCTCGATGCCATCATGTCGCGCGGAGCCGGGTACGAAATCCAGGAGTTTCGCGTCGGCAAGCGGCAAGAAGATCCGTCTTACGCGCGCATCGAGGTGCAGGCCGATTCGCCGGAGGGGCTCGACCGCGTCCTCGCGGAACTCCACTCGCATGGGGCGATCCCGGTACACACCTCGGATTGTCGGGTTCTCGTTGCCGATTGTGCCGGCGCGTTTCCGGAAGGGTTCTACTGCTCCACGAATTTTCGCACCGAGGTGAGGTTGAACAAGGAATGGATCGCGGTCGCCGATCAAGAGATGGATTGCGGAATCGCGATCGACGCGGAGGGAAGGGCGGCTCGGTGCGTGCCGATGGCCAGCGTGGTGGCGGGCGAACGAATCGCAATTGGGCACGCGGGCATTCGCGTCTTCCCGATCGAGGGTGCCGGGAAGAAGCACGAACTGTTCGAGTTTATGACGAGCGCGGTTTCGAGCGAGAAGCCGAAGGGCGTGAGCGTTCGCGAGATTGCCCATGCGATGCGACGAACGCGGGCCGCCGGCGAGAAGATCCTCGCGGTACTCGGCCCCGCCGTCGTACACACGGGTGGAGGCGCGATCGTCGCTCGCCTCATCCGCGAAGGTTTTCTCCACGTGCTGTTCGCCGGCAACGCTCTCGCCACCCACGACATCGAGCAGGCTTTCTACGGCACCAGCCTCGGCGTCTCGCTCGAACGCGGCCTTCCCACCAGCGAAGGACACGAACACCACTTGCGAACGATCAATGCGATTCGCCGCATCGGAGGAATTACCAACGCCGTGGAATCGGGTCGGCTGTCGAGCGGTATCATGTTCGAGTGCGTGAAGCACCGCGTGCCGTTCGTTCTGGCCGGCAGCATTCGCGACGACGGCCCACTGCCCGAGGTCATCACCGATTCGCTGGTCGCGCAAGATGCCATGCGAAGGCTCATTCCCGGCGTCGGATTCTGCTTGATGGTAGCCACCACGCTGCACAGCATCGCGGTCGGGAATTTGCTGCCAGCTTCGGTCAAGGTCGCCTGCATCGACATCAGCCCGGCCACCGTGACCAAGCTCATGGACCGAGGCAGCACCCAGACGGTGGGAATCGTTTCCGATGCCGAGCCGTTTCTGCAATCGCTCATGCACGAACTGGAGAAGCCGGGCTGATTCACCATTCGGGTGCCAACCAGATCATCAACAGCATGCCGGTGGGAACCACAATCGTGATGATAATGGCGATCAGCAGCCACCATGAGCGTTCCTGGGGCTCGGGGGCGGGATCGGGCTCGGTCGCCGCTTCGTCGCGTTTGAAAGCCCCGGCGAGCATCATCAGCACGAACAACAAGGCGAGTGCCGCGAAGAACCAGCAAACGGGGAAGCAGGCAAAGAGTGTCATCGTGCGAATTCTAGGAATTCGACGACTTCAGGCTTCGCGCGAGTTGGTATCCTGACCCGAGAGTTTCCCATCCGCGACCATCCGGTGTTCTCATGCCCATCGCCGTCGTATGCCCCGGTTGCAATTCCCGTTTGAACGCGCCGGATGCCGCGGCCGGTAAGACGGTCAAGTGTCCGAAGTGCAAGGCACCGATGGTGATTCCCGTACCCGAGGCCGACCCCGGCTTCGAGACCGTGGACGATCCGGTTCCCGCGCCCAAGAAGCCCGCACCGGTTCCGTCGGTCAAGACGGACGTGATGCTCGACGACGATGAGGAGGACGAGCGCCCGCGGAAGAAGCCTAAGGGGACGGGCAAGAAGAAAGCCAAGGGGTTGGCTCCAGCCGTGTTGATCGGACTGATCGCGGCCGGCGTGCTGCTTCTGGGCGGCGGAGTCTTCGTGATGTACTGGTTCGGCATCCGCGGGAGCGATGCTGGCGAGAAAGTCATTTCATTTGAAGTGCTGCAGGAGCGACAACGCAAACTTGATGGCAAACTGTTTCTCGATATCCTCGTTAGCGAAATGGCGACGAAGGACGAAGTGATGAAGCTCGCAATGAAGCTAAAACGAGACTATGACGGCAGGTACGCTGTGATCTGCATCTTCGATGCCCGCGAAGCATGGCAGCATAAACCGGGAATGCAAGACGCCAGTCTTCACGGGCGTTCCTACGCTGCGTACTCCGAGAAAGACCTTGATCGACACTGGCTGGTAATTGTTGTCGATATTGATCAAGAAGTCCGCTGGGTGAAGGATACTACTGATAATCTTAAAAAACGGGTCCCTGTGCCCACGCCTCCGGTACAACCGTCGGGCCCCGTCAAGCCGCTCTATGAGAGCAGCAACGCGGTCTCGCGGTCGCAGAGCAATAATAACTTGAAGCAGGTCGGTCTCGCCTTTCACAACTTCGACAGTTCCTACGGCGCGCTCCCCGCGGGCATCTACAGTTCGTCCGGCAGCGTCGGCCTCAGTTGGCGGGTGGCCATCCTCCCTTACCTCGAGCAAGACGGCCTGTACAAGCAATTCAAACTCAATGAACCGTGGGACAGCGAAAACAACAAGAAACTCATCCCACTCATGCCGAAAACCTTTGCCGCGCCCGGTAAGGAACCCAACGATGGCCTCACGTACTATCGGAGTTTCACGGGGGAGGGCACGGCGTTCCCGCCGCCGAAAAACGGCCAGGCCGGCAAACCGGCGATGGGGCTCAAGCTCTCGGGCTTCGCGGATGGCACTTCGAACACCGCGCTCGTGGCCGAGGCCGGCGATCCCGTGATTTGGACGAAGCCCGACGAACTCGTCTACACCCCCGGCGGCACGCTCCCGCGAGTGGGCGGCATCTTCGGCAACGGATTCCACGTCGTGCTGGGCGACGGTTCGACGCGCTTCGTGAAGCCGACCATCTCGCCCGAGACTCTCAAGGCCATGATCACGGCTCAGGGCGGCGAGATTGTGGACTTCGAGAAATGACTCACTCGACGTACAATGAGCCAACGCCGGAGGATTCGAGATGCAGACGATTGAAGCCATTTATCAGGGTGGCGTGTTCAAGCCGCTCCACGACGTGCAGGTTGCGGAGAATGAGCGCGTCACCTTGACTTTGCAAACCACGAGTAAAGAAGCGGCGCTCGCCTGGATCAAGCGTATCTCGGAAGATCATGATCGATTCGTAACGGAACACGGCTTCCTCTCCGGCAGCACGGAGGACATCGCCGCAGATCGGATGCGCGATGTCTGACGCCGTCGTTGACAGCTGCGTTGCGGCTAAGTGGGTAATTACTGAACCCGATTCGCATCAAGCGATCAAACTCGTCACCGATTCCGTTCAAACGGGCAGCAAACTGTTCGTTCTCGATCTCATATTCGCTGAAGTTGGGAACGCCATCTGGAAGCAATTGCTTCGCGGAAAGATCTCGCAGCAGGTAGCTGATCAACTCTTGAATAAATTCGATGCCAGCCCAGTTCATGTCGAGAAATCCAGACGAGTGCTGGCACCGGCGATGGCGATCGCCGGAAAGTATCGGCGATCCTTCTATGATTCGCTCTTCGTCGCGCTTGCCGCCGACTTGCAACTTCCCGGTGTCACTGCGGACGAGCCGCTTTATCGGGCGGTTCACCCGGACTATCCGAACATCATTCTCCTTCGCGACTGGTAATTCGTCATGTGGTATCGCGTGTTTGGCCGCGGTTCTGAAGATGTGCCACCGGTCGCGTTGGCCGAGCACTTGCACGCCGTCGGGCTCGCCGTCGAGCCGCACTTCAAAGGCGACGACCTCGGCTGGAGCGCGGGCGATCTCGGCCTGCCGGGTCTGAACACGCCCGTTCACCTCGATCGCTATCTGGCACGCGAAGACGACATTCGCGACGACCTGAACGCCTACGCCGCACTTCTCGAAACCTGCGACTACAGCCCCAATCACGGGCCGCTCATGGAACGCGTCATCCAAACGCAGCAACTCATCGTCATTCGCAAGCCGCTCGACGCCGTGGACGAAATCGCACTCGAAAAAATGCTCGTCGAGACGTGCCGCTTCCTGGCCTCGCGAACGGACGGTGTCTATCAGATCGACGGCGAGGGTTGGTTCGCGGCGAGTGGCGAGCGGTTGCTGGAGGAGTACTGAGCAACTCCTCAGCCTTCGAGTTCTTTGATGCGGTCGCGAATTTCGAGCACGTTTCGCGGTCGGCCGGCGTGATCGGGGAAGGTGAGGGCGGGGTCGATGCCGAGGTGGCGATACATGAGCGCCAATACGCATTCGAGCCGGTAGGGGCTGGTTCGCGGTCGGCCGCCCTTGGAGTCCGAACTGCCGACGACCTGCCCGCCGCGCAGGTTGCCGCCTGCGAGCGCGACGCTCATCACATCGCCCCAGTGGTCGCGGCCCGGCGGCGCGGGTTCGAGCGAACTGATGACTGGCGTTCGTCCGAACTCGCCCATCACTACCACCAACACCCGTCGATCGAGCCCGCGATCGAACAGGTCCGCGATCAGCGAGGCCAGCCCGCGATCGAAGGCGGGCGCGGTCTTGCGCATGGTTTTCCAGAGCGCGCCGTGGTGATCCCAGTCGGAAGTGCCGACCGTGACGAAGCGGGCACCGTGTTCCACGAGTCGGCGTGCGAGCAGGAACCGTTCCCCCTGGTAGTTGCGGCCGTACTGGTCGCGAACCTTGGGTGGCTCCGCGTGAATGTCGAGTGCTTTGCGAGCGGCCGTCCCCGTTACGAGTTCGAGCGCCTGCCGCTGGAATTCGTCCAGCGCGATGGCTTCACCTTTCGTATCCATCACGCGGCGAGTCTTGTCGAAATCCTGGAGAAGCGTTTGCCGATCCCGGACCTGACTGCCCGTGAGCCCCTCGATGAGCGAGACGTGCGGAATCTGAAGGGTCGGCTTCTCGTCGCTGCTCTTGATCAGGAACGGGCTGTGCCCGCTTCCGAGATAGTGCGGGCCGTCGTAGCGTTCACCCGAATAGAGCAGCACGTAAGGCGGCACGTTCGGCTTCACCGGCCCGCAGACCCGTGCCGCGTAGGCGCCCGAACTCGGCATCTCGTTGAAGTTCGAATCGGGCTTGCAGTAGTAACCCGTCTTGATGAGGTGAAGGCTCGACGAGTGCTGCGTGGAGGGGTGGTGAATCGAACGGAGCACGATCATCTTGTCGGCGATGCGGGCCTGCTCGACCATGAGTTCGGAGAAGATCGTGCCGGGTACGCTCGTCTGAATCGGGCGGAACTCGCCGCGAATCTCGCTTCCCGCATCCGGCTTCGGGTCCCACGTTTCGAACTGAGACGCTCCGCCTTCCTGCAGCACGAAGATGACGGCGGCATCGTTTGAAGGTGCCTCGTTGGAACGCGCTTGAAGTCGAAGCAGGTCGGGCAGTGCGAGGCCTGCGAGCCCGGCGCGCAGTGCGTGACGGCGAGTGATGCCTGAGCAAGGTATGGTCATCGAACGCTCCTGATCTTAAACGATGGCTCGAATTACGTCGCCGCGGCAGACGGGCAGCGGGCGCCCCAAGGAGTCGTGGATCTCCGCGTCCTGCGAGATTCCCAGACAGTGGTAGATCGTCGCGTGGAGGTCTTGCGGCAGCACGCGGCCATCCTTCGGGTAGCCCGCGATCTTATCGCTCGAACCGTACGCGATGCCGCCCTTCACGCCGCCGCCGGCCAGCGCCGCGAGCAAGTTCGGCAGCGTGAGGCCGAACGCGCCGAGGCCACCGATGCGCAGGGCTTCGCGGCGCGAGAGGCCATCGCACAATCGGGACGTTTCACGGCTGAGCAGAGAGAGCAAGGGCTGCCCTCGCGGGGTGGGTGGGAGAGAGCGAGGCCGGCGGGTGTCGACGAAGTAGATTATGCACGAAGGTGC
>JAYTUG010000290.1:0-6831 GCA_043744695.1 Gemmataceae bacterium | reverse complement strand
CTCTTCGAACGGTTCCTCGACCCGAACCGTAAGGAAGCGCCCGATATCGACATCGACTTCTGTCAGGATCGCCGCGGCGAAGTGATCCAGTACGTGAAAGAGAAGTACGGGGCGGAGAGCGTGGCCCAGATCGGCACGTTCGGCACGCTGGCCGCGAAGGCCGCGATCAAGGACGTGGGCCGCGTGTTGGACGTTCCTCTCGAGCGCGTCAACTTCTTGTGCAAGCTCGTGCCCATGCACGGTCAGATTGCCGGGTCGCTCGAAGAAGCGATGAAGTCTCCGGAGTTCCGCAAGGAGTACGACCAGGACCCGCAGGTGAAGCAGCTGGTGGACATTGCCATCAAGCTGGAAGGTTGCAACCGCAACGTCGGCACGCACGCGGCCGGCGTCGTGATCGCGGACGGCCCGATCACCGACTACGTGCCGGTGCAGAGGCCGCCTAAGAAGAACGACGATGCCGCCGGCGGGCCCGATACCGACACCGTCACCACCCAGTGGGAAATGGGCATCCTCGAAAAAGTCGGCATGCTCAAGATGGACTTCCTCGGACTTCGCAACCTCACCGTTCTCGACAAGTGCGTGAAGCTCATCAAGCGCACTCGCAACGAAGACATCGACCCTGCGAAGTTCGACCTCGAAGACAAAGGCACCTACGCACTGCTACAAAGCGGCAACGTGAAGGGCGTGTTCCAACTCGAATCCGAAGGCATCCGCGACCTGCTCAAGCGCATGAAGCCGGACAACATCCGCGACCTGATTGCCGTGCTCGCGCTCTACCGACCCGGCCCGCTCTCCGGCGGCATGGTCGAGAGCTACGTGAACCGCAAGCATCGCCGCGAAACGTGGGACTATCCACACCCCGTGCTCAAGGACATTCTGGACGAGACCTACGGCGTCATGGTCTACCAAGAGCAGATCATGCGCATCCTGAATCGCCTCGGCGGCATCGACCTCTCGAAGTCCTACGCCTGCATCAAGGCCATCAGCAAGAAGGTCGAAGAGAAGATCAACGAGACGCGGGCCGACTTCCTCACCGGCTGCCAGAAGCAGGGCGTGAATGAAGCGACCGCGACCGACATCTTCGACAAGATCGTCTTCTTCGCAGGCTACGGCTTCAACAAATCTCACACGGCGGCGTACGCCCAGATCGGCTTCCAGACCGCGTACCTCAAGGCCCACTACACCGCCGAGTACATGGCTGCGTTGCTCTCTTCCGAAATCGACGATGGCGGCAAGCGCGACATCATGGTCGATCACATCGCCGACACGCGCAAGCTCGGCGTCGACGTGCTCCCGCCGGACATCAACCGCGGCATGGCCGACTTCGACGTGGTGAACAACCGCATCATCTTCGGGCTCACCGCGATTAAAGGGCTCGGCCGCGGCGCCGCGAATGAAATCGTTCGCGCCCGTACCGATGCCGGCAACTTTAAGGATCTCTTCGAGTTCGCGGAACGCATCGATCGGCGGATAGTTCCGAAGTCCGCGGTGGAACGGCTCGTCATGGCCGGTGCGTTCGATGCCTTCGGCAAGCGCAGGGCTCTGTTCGAAGCGGTTTCGAAGGCGTTCCAGTCGGCGGATGAACGGGCCAGCGACCTGCGCCGCGGCCAGAAGAGCATCTTCGACATGTTCGCCGACGATGGGGCCGACGCCGGCAACGGCCACCCCGGAGGCTCCGACCACGGCCTCCCCGATGTCCCCGAATGGCCCGACACCGAAAAGCTCAAGTTCGAGAAGGAAGCCCTCGACTTCTACATGTCGAGCCACCCGCTGGCGCAGCACGAGGAGCAACTCAAGCGTTTCCGCACGCACGACGCGGCCCAGGCCGTGAAGCTCGCCCAGGGTGCCACGGTGCTGCTCGCCGGGATGGTCGCGGGCTTCCAGATGCGGACCGTTCAAAAGAACGGCAAGCGCTGGGCCATGTTCCAACTCGAGGACTTCACCGGCCAGTGCAAGTGCATCCTCTGGTCCGAGCAGTACGCCCAGTTCAAGGATCAAGTCGTCGACGATTCGGTGCTGCTATTCGAAGGCAAGGTGGAGTGGCGCGACGGCGGCACGGCCGGCGACGTGATCGTGAGCAAGGTGCTGAGCATCGACGATGCCAAGAAGGAAATGACCCGCAGCCTACTGTTGCGAATGCCCTACGCGGACGACGCCGAATCGCTCCGCAAGTTGGAATCGCTCGGGGCAGTGCTGAAGCGCAACAAGGGCTCGACGCCGGTGTTCCTGAGCGTCCGCGATCCGCAGGGCAAGCAGGTGAAGCTGAAGCTCGGCGACTCGTTCACCGTGAACGCGGCCAACCTTCGTGCCGAGGATTTGGAAATGATCCTCGGCCCCGGCAGCGTCGTGTTCACGCGGTAGGCCCCGTTCACTTCGCGCGAATCGCGTCCTTGCCGACCCAGGGACGCAGCACTTCGGGAATGAGGACCGTGCCGTCGGCTTGCTGATAGTTTTCGAGGATGGCCACGAGAGCCCGCGTGCAGGCGACGGCGGTGCCGTTCAGCGTGTGGACGAAGCGGGTGCCCTTGAAGCCCTTCCCCTTGTAGCGGATGCCGAGGCGGCGAGCCTGGTAATCGGTGCAGTTGGAGGTGCTGGTCACTTCGCCGTACTCGCCGGCGGTGCCGCGGCCGGGCATCCAGGCTTCGAGGTCGTACTTGCGGTAGGCGGGGCCGCCGAGGTCGCCGGTGCAGGTGTCGATAACGTGGAAGGCGAGGCCGAGCCCCGCGAAGATCTTCTCTTCGAGTGCCCGAATCTCCTCGTGGATGGCGTCCGAGTTCTCGGGCGTGCAAAAGACGAACATCTCGACCTTGGTGAACTGATGGACGCGATAGAGACCGCGGGTGTCGCGGCCCGCGTCGCCGGCCTCCGTGCGGAAGCAGTGCGACAGCCCGACGTACCGCTTCGGCAGGTCGGCCTCGTCGAAGATCTGATCCTTGTGCATGCCGCCGAGCGTGATCTCGGCCGTCGCGATCAGGCACAGATCGGTGTCGGCCACGGTGTAGACTTGCCGCGTGTTCGGGTCCGGGTCGCGGGGCATGAAGCCGATGCCTTCGAGGATCTCGACTCGGGCCAGGTCCGGCGTGATGATCGGCGTGAACCCGGCCTGCACGGCGGCGTGCATCGCATACTGAACGAGTGCGATCTCGAGCAGTGCGGCCTCGTTCTTGAGGAAGTAGAACTTCTGACCGCTCACCTTGGTGCCGGCTTCGAAGTCCGCGAGGTCGAGCGATTCGCAAATGGCGACGTGGTCCTTCGGTTTGAAGTCGAACGTGCGCGGCTCACCGTGCTTGTAGACGACGACATTGGAATTGGGATCGGAGCCGACCGGTGCGGCCGGGTGCGTCATGTTCGGGATGAGGAGCAGGTTCGCCTTGAGGTCGTCCTCGACCAACTTGAGGTTGGCGTCGATCGTGGCGACTTCCTCTTTCAACTTCGTGCTTTGATCTTTGAGTGCCTGCTTCTCTTCGGGCGTTTTCGCTTGTGGGAACTTCTTGGAGATGTCGTTCTGTTTAGCAGCGGTCTCGCTGCGAAGTTGGACGAGGCGTTTGCGCTCGTCGTCGATCGCCACGGCCCGCTCGACGGCGACGGTGTCGAGGTTGCGGTTCACGCAGTTGGCCTTAACGGCGTCGACGTTCTCGCGAATAAAGGCAGCATCGAGCATGGATGATTCCGGAAATGGTGTCAGACTGCTTCGCGATGGCTTTGCTCGGCCGCGTTGAAGTACGCCTGGAGATCATCGAACAGTTTCTGGATGTCGGATGTCACTTCATCGACGACGACCGTAACTCGGGTGTAAGGACCATCCGAGTCGGCCTGTTCATCGCAGAGAAAGTGAAGCATCCGGTTCCAATTTTCCTCGCAAGGCCCGAGATCGTCCCATTCCCGTTCCGTTTCGATTTTGTCGAATACGAAGAACTCGCGACTGGCGGAACGAAGTGAGAGTTCCGGTGCGTTCAGCGGAATGGAATGTTCTTCATCCCCGTCGAGAAAAACCCCGTCGAGCCAGCGATTGCGGCAGGCCGCGAGTATGCCTTCAAAAGCAATTTGAAGGCTGGCGGCTCGCAGCCCGAAGAAGTCCGTGCGTCCAATCATAGCCCCGTCGCTCCGTGATCGATTTGCCGATTCGGTTCAACCCGCTATGTATTTGATCTCGCTCATACCGAAACCTCACGCTCGCTTGCTGAGCGGCACGTACGGCACGTCCGTCTTGCCGGTCGAGATTTGCTCCGGGCGGAAGATGCGATTGCCCACGAGTTGTTCCAGCCAGTGGGCCAGCCAGCCAGCCACGCGGCCAATCGCGAAGATCGGCGTGAACACGTCCGTCGGGATGCCCATCGACTGATACACGACACCGGAATAGAAGTCGACGTTCGGATAGACGCCCTTCACGCCGTAGATGCCGGCACCGTACTTCTCCAGTTCCACGGCCGTGTCGTAGTTTTCGGGCCGAGTCGTTTCCGCGAAGATGTTCTCGGCGAGTTCCTGCAGCACCGTGGCGCGGGCGTCCTTCACCTTGTACACGCGGTGCCCGAAGCCCATGACCTTGAACTTCGGATCGACCTCGCGCTTGGCGTCGAGCCACTTCTTCACGTTCGCCGGGCCGCCGATCTCTTCGAGTTGAACGAGCACTTCCTCGTTGGCTCCGCCGTGGAGCGGACCCGAGAGCGAACCGATGGCACTGGCAATAGTCTGGTAGGGATTCGCCAGCGTCGAGCCGACGACGCGAGCCGTGAACGTACTCGCGTTCATCTGGTGCTCGGCATGCAGAATCAGGCACGCATCGAGCACCTTGCGGGTGGAGGGCGTCGGCTCCTTGCCGGTGAGCATGTAGTAGAAGTTGGCGGCGTGATCGAGGTCCATTCGCGGTTCGAGGATCTCTTCGCCTCGGCGCGAGCGTGCGAACGCCGTCACCACCGTGGGCATGGCGGCAATCAGCCGCATCGCGGCGTCCCAGTTCTTGGCGGGATCGCTCACGGTTTTACACGGGTAGAACATGCCGAGGGCCGCGATGGACGCGTGCAGTGCGTCCATCGGATGGGCATCGTTCGGGTAGCACTTGATGATGTCTTTGAGGCGGTAGTGGATGGCGCGGCGCTGGCGGAGGTCGCGGTCGAAGTCGGCGAGTTGTTTCTGAGAGGGAAGCTCGCCCTTCATGAGCAGCCAGGCGGTTTCTTCGAAGCAGCTTTCCTTGGCGAGCACCTCGACCGGGATGCCGCGATACTCGAGGCGAGCTTTCTTGCCGTCCAGGAAGCTGACCGCGGATTTGGCGGCGGGAACGTCTTCCAGGCCCGGGCGAAACTCGGGTTCGGTGCTCATGAACGGCCTCGAAGGTGGGAGCGTGCTTACTGCAAATGGTATGGCGAAGCCCACCCATTGCCATGGGTGGGCTTTCTCAAACTTTACTTCTTGGGCGTGATCTTGATGTTGCGGAACGCGATGGCCCCGTGATCGCCCTGGAACATGAGCGGCCCCATCGCGACTTCCTTCCCCGTGAGTCCGCCCGGCGTCACGCCCTTCGTCAACTCCACGTTCTCGTGAATCACCTTGCCGTTGAACGTGACCTTGACGAACTTGCCGTTCTCGACTTTCTTCTCGCCCTCGAACTTCGGGGCCTGGAAATCGATGACGAACTTCTGCCATTCGCCGGGCTTCTTGCACGCATCGACCTTCGGGGCGGCGTAGGTGTAGATGCTGGCCATGTCGCCGACCTTGAGTTCTTTCTTACCGTAGGTGTCGTAGATCTGCACTTCGTACTCGCCCATGAAGTAGATGCCGGAGTTGGAGCCCTTCGGGATCATGAATTCGATTTCGAGGAGCATGCTGCCGAACTTCTGCTCGGTGAGGAGGTCGGTGCCGCCGGGCTTGGCGCAGACGAGTTCGTACGGGTCGGTCTCGCTCGTCGACTTCGAGAAGAGGGTCGGTTCCTTGTCGTTCACGACCACGCGCATCGGCCGCCATTGGTTCTTCTTTTCGTCCTTCGGCTTCCAGCCCGTGAGGTCTTTGCCGTTGAACGGCTCGATCGGCTTGGTGCTGTCTTCCGCGGTGGCGGGCAGTGCCAGGGCAATCGCAAGAGCGGCGAGTGCGAGAATCCGAATCATGGCGGAACTCCAGATGTGTGGGAAAGGCGGGACTGCGAGGGAAATGCTATTGCCGCACGCCGCTTGCGGCTTCGCGATTATCGGGAATCGCGAAGCGGGCAATGGCCGGAAGCGCGGCTTCAGCTGCGGCGTAGCTGTCGTCGGAGTCGCGGCCAAAGGTGATTCCGCAGTTCGACGCGGAAAAACTCCGCGAACCCTCGTCTCGTTGGGCTTGTCAGGACTAGGAGGAAGGCTAAATTAGCCCAGTTGGATTAACGCGATGCCGCCTTAGCTCAGTGGTAGGGTACCGCTTTCGTAAAGCGGCGTTTCGGTTTGACGGAGTGAGGTTTGGTCGATAGAAAATCGAGTACCGCCGACTTAGCTCAGTGGTAGAGCAATGCTTTCGTAAAGCATAGGTCGTGAGTTCAAGTCTCACAGTCGGCTCTGGCGAAAACGCCACAAGCATACGCACCTATGGCGTTTTTCATTCCCCAAGCCAGTTCGAGAGCGTTCATTGTCGAGAACCCGACTCCGCTCTCGAACCTCCTCCAATGGTTGGCGATCCTGCTCATCCCCGCCGCGGGTGTAGGACTCGGTTTGTGAGACACTCAATAAAACCCGGTTTCTGCTTTGGAAACCGGGTTTTTTCAAGCCATTTGAAACCCGGTTTCCAAAGCAGAAACCGGGTTTCGAGGCTCCGGATTTGCAAAGTGCGTCCTGCACCCCACGAGAGCGGCGAGGGCGTCCTCGTCCT
>JAYTUG010000289.1:0-6833 GCA_043744695.1 Gemmataceae bacterium | reverse complement strand
CTTGGGAGTCGTTGATGGCCGTCTCGTATACCTGCCCGAATGCGGACTGCGGCGTGACGTTGAAGACGCCGAGCGCGGTGCCGGCGGGCAAGCGGGTGAAGTGCCCGAAGTGCCAGCAGATGTTCGTGCCCGTTCCGGAAGTGGCCAAACCGCTGGCAGCTGCCGCCGGTACCTTCAAATTCGCGGACGACGACAAGAAGAAGCCGCCCGCCAAGAAGAGCGAACCGCCACCCCCGAAAAAACACGAGAAGAAGAAGTCGCCCTTCGCCGATGAAGTTGAAGAAGACGCCGAATCGATCAAGCGCGGCTACGGCGTCATTCAGCCGACCCAGGAAGAAGTCGACCAGGCCGAAGATGTGAAGGTCTCCTTCGAGCGAGTCGAGGACAAGTATAAGAAGAGCGCTCGCGGCCCCGCCATCGCGCTGCTCGTGATGCCTTCAAACCTGCTCACGGGCGAAGGCCTCCTCACGGCACTCGGCGGCGTCGCCATGTTCGTAATCGGCATGTGGCCGCTCGCCTTCAACGACGCACCCCCCGGCGACGAAGAAACCGAAGAAGCCATCGTCATGATGCTCCTCGGCTGCATGACGCTGCTCTGGGGTGCCGTGATTTGCTTCGGCGCTAGCCAAATGCAGGAACTCGGTTCCTACATGTGGGCCATGCTCGGAGCCGTCATGGGCGTACTCCCTCTGCTAGTGGGAATCTTCGCGATCATCATGCTTCAAAATCCCAAGGTGAAGGCGGGCTTCGAGGAATCCGATGCCGGCGTGGAAGAGGAAGAAGACGAGGACGACGAACCCAAGAAGAAAAAGAAGAAGGGCAAGGACGACGATGACGACGAAGATGAGGATGAGGATGAGGACGACTGATTGAGGGGGAAGCGATGGACGAACCGAGCGATGCCGAGCTGCTGACCCGCTTCCGGGCCGGAGACGATCTGGCCTTGGATCCGCTCTTCGAGCGCTACGAAGGGCCGGTATTTCGCTTTCTCTTCGGCATCCTCCGCGATCATCACGAGGCCGAGGATGCCTTGCAAGAGACGTTCGTTCAAGCTTTGCGTCGTGCGGATGATGTGAACCCCGAGGCGTTTCGCAGTTGGCTCTTCTCGGTCGCGCATCAGCAAGCGATGCTGTTGAAGCGAAAATCCAAACGCCTCCCAGCCCAGGTCGATGAATTCGCCTTGCTCAGTCTGATGGATCGGACCGGGGACGATCCCGCGGGTCAGGCCGACGACGCCCGCCGGATTCGCGAACTGCTCAATCTACTGCCCGACTCGCAACGGGCCGTGATCGTGGCTCGGGTGTTCGAGGGGAAGAAATTTCGCGAGGTCGCCGAATCGCTGGGCTGCCCGCTGAACACGGCGCTGGCCCGCATGCACGAAGGCTTGAAGAAACTCCGACTGTTGTGGGAGGCCGATTATGCTTGATCCCACCCGCCCCGATTCCTTGTTGCTCGAGGCGACTGCGTTGCGGTACGCCGCCCGCGACCTTTCGCCCGCGCAGTGCGAAGCTTTTGAGACTCGGCTCGCCGGCGATCAATCCGCACGCGACGCGCTCGCCGAAGCCGTACGCCTCTCCGCTGCGGCATTGGGGCGCGGTTTGCCGCTGCCCGATCGCGGGTTGCGATCGTTGATTCGCGAACGCATTCAAGGCGTCGCTTCGAGCTGGCTGGCCCGTCGCGTCTACCGTGGGCACCCGTTGGCCTGGGCGGGAATCGGAGCCGCGATCGTGGCTGCCGCCACCGTTCTTGGCCTGGAACTTGCCCGAACGGATTCGGCTTCCAACTCCGCGGAACTACCTCCGGTCTCGGCTGCAATTGCTCCGCTGTCCGTTCCCGACTCGAATCGCGCCTCGCGCCAGGAAGAGGGTCGTGCGTCCGAAGCCCTTGCCGCGGAACGCCTCGACGACGCGCGGACCGCCGCCGAAATTTGGGCCGACCTGAGCACGCCCGAACACGTCGAAAAAACCCACGACAACGAAGCGAAGCTCCACCTACACTTCAAAAACCTTCACACGAATCATCCCCTTCACTTGCCGCGGCCCACCTCGGGCTTCGACTCGCGCGAATAACCGCCGAGGATATTATGTTTGCCCGCCGTGCCACTGCGAGTCTCGCGATCATTGCAGCGAGTGGCTGGGCACTCGCCGCCGACCCACTGCCTCGCTTCACCGAGGAACGCGAAGCCGCCGCGTTGCACTTCGTTCGCAAACACTGCCCCGAACTCGTGCCCCTTCTGGACGAGCTTAAAAAGAACAACCGCGCTTCTTACGAGCAGCAACTCCGCGAGACGTTTCAAGTCACGGAGTTTTTCGCCGACCTTCAGGACGACACGAAGCGCTACGATCTCGAACTCAAGATTTGGAAGGCGGAAAACAAGGCGTTAGTGCTGGTAGCCCGATTAGCGACGCCGAAGGACGAGGACCGCAAGGCAATCGAGGATCAACTTCGCGGTCTCGCCAAGGAACTGGTCGATCTCGAGGTGCAAAGCCTGGAACATCGCGTCGGCGTGCTCGACCGCGAACTGACGGGCGCAAAGGAAGAACTGTCCAAGGCCCGCGAGAGTACCGAGCGCACGACCAAGGAGAAGTTCGAGAGCTTCCTGGAGAAGGCCAAGAAGAAAAAGGGGTGAGCCATTGGCGAGCCGAGCCCCGTCAGGGGCCGGGTAATTGACGACTCGCCGAGATATCACCGCTTCCCGCCATCGTCTTTCACGCCGAGCCGATCGAGGGCCTTCCGCGTCGTGGTGGCAAGCGAAGGGTCGGTTCGCATCGCGTCCTTCAACTTGGGGATCGCGGGTGCCGCCGTGGGAAGGCCGATGCGCCCCAGAGCCTCGATCGCGGCAAGCTTCACGTCTGAGTCGCGGTCGGCTACCAATTCTATCAAACGCGGCACGGCATCCTTGGAAGCGGAACCCAACTGCCCGAGCGCCCGTGCCGCGGCTTCCTTCGCACCGGCAGTCGATTCGCGAGAAAGCTTCAGCAGTGCCGGCACATCTGCTGCGGTGGGACCGACCACCACGAGCGCCTCACTCGCAGCCACGCGAACGGAACCGTTGCGACCCGCGAGCCCGGCCCGCACCGCCGCCCCGGCCTTTGACACATCGCCATCGATTGCGGCGAGGGCGACTTTGGCCCAAAGCGCAGGGCCGGGAAGCGTGCCGTTCGCGACCGCTTCCAGATCGGCCTTCGCGCCCTTGGCTCGCGGCCCAGCGGAAGCCAACCCACGCACCGCGACCGCACGCACCTCGGCTCGAGCATCGGTTTTCATCATCTTCACGAGTACGTTTCGTGCGTCGTCTGGGAGTGGGTCCAGTTTGCCGATGGCGGCGGCGGCGGCCTTGCGGACGTACTGATCGCGGTCGTTCGCCGCGATCACGAGTGCTTTCGCGGACTCCGGCGAAGCGGGATCGGCCTGGGCGAGCGCCCCAATCACCTTGATCTTCAACTGAACGGACGCGGTCGATTCGGAGAGGAGCGGCGCGAGCCCGACGACCGCCGGCTTCGCGGCCGAGCCCATCGCCAAGAGGGCATCGACGAACTGATCGCGAACGCCTTCGTCCGATTCCTTGATGAGTGCCTTGCCGATTGCGTCCGCGGCGGGGGCGGCGGCGGGGCCGAGCTTTTCCAACACGAGGCCGACGCGGCGGCGAATCATCGGCTCGACATCCACGGCGAGCTTCGCGAGTTCGGGCACCTGCTTCGCGGCCTCTGCCGGTTCCTGCGTTCCTACGAACCCGACCGCGGCGAAGCGAGCGTCGGGCGAAGTCGAAGCGAGTTGTTTGAGTACGGAAGGAATGAGCGGCTTGCCTGCGGGTCCGAGGCGAGCGACGGCTTCAATGCATGCGGGAACGACGCGCGGCATCGTCGAAGCGAAGCCGCCTTCCACGAGGCGAAGTGCCGCCTCCAGGTCTTCCTCACCGACGCGGTAAAGCGTCACGACGGCCTCGAGCGCGACATCGGGATCGGTGAGCAGGTCGCGGACCGCTGCCGAAGCATCCTTCGCGTCCTTGCCGATCTCGCCGAGCGTCTGCAAGGCGTAGTAGCGGACGAACTGGTTCTTGTGTTTGAGCAGTTCCACGGTCGGCTGCGTGCCGAGTTTGCCTTGTCGCGCGAGGGCCGTGAAGTAGACGAGTTGTGGATCGTCGGACCGGGCCGTCTCGGGATTGAATTCCGGGGGGAAGCTCTTCTTCGCGGCGGCAGAAAGATTGCCGGCAGCTTCCTTCGAGGCACCCTTGCTGCCGGCGGTCGCGATGCCCGTGGCGGCCGCCACGCGGATCACTTCATCCTCGTCTTCGAGCGCCCGTGCCAGCGACAGCACCGCGTAGGCCGGCACCTCGGGCAGCGTCGAGATGATCTCGGCCGCTCGCCGCTTCACCTCCGGCTCTTTGTTGTTCAAAAGTGCCGCGAGGCCGGGAACATCGGCGACGCCGATGGATCGGAGGGCATCGAAGGCGATGGCCCGCACCTGCGAATCCTTGTCTTCGCTGCAAACGCGCAGTACCTGATTGGAGAGCGATTTGGCCAGCGGCCCGAGTGCGCCGAGCGTGTGAACGGTGTGCTCGCGAACCGCCGGGTCCTTGTCCGTCAGGCCTTCGCGCAGTGCCGAGAGCCCCTTTTCGGTGAGGGCGGCTTCACCCTTCGGCCCGGCTCGCATGAGCGTGAAAGCGGCAGCTTCGCGAATGCTCGCGATCTTCGTGGGGTGCGTCTTTCCCGCGCCGTCGGTGGTCTTATCGCGCAACAGTTCGAGGAGTGCATCGCGGGTCGCTTCGTCGGTTTCGGCGAGTGTCGCGAGCGAATCGGCGGCCTCCCGCTGCGCGTCGCCGCGCTTCGTTTTGAGCGTGGCGAGAAGGAGGTCGCGTTCAGAGGGTTCGACTGCGCCGGGTGCCTCGGGGCCGGGTGCTTCTTCAACGAGGACGGGTGGCGGGGCGGGCTTCTTCTTGCCGCAACCGGTGGCGAATGCGAGGACTGCGATGAGCAAGAGAATGCGACGCATGAGGAGTCTCTCGAAGAACCAATCGCGAAGCCGCAAGCGGCTCAGACTTTGAACACATCTTTCACGTTGTCGCGGAGAAGACGTTTGCCGAGGGCCACGGCTTCCGTCTCGTTCAGCACGCCGGGCCGCACGTATTCCTCCGCGAGAACACCCGCCAGAATGCGACGGTACATCGCGTACTTCGGCAGCACGAACTCCAGCTTGTACGCATCGCTATAGTAGCCGATCAACTTCGTCTTCGGAACCGCCGAAAGCCGCTCCGTGAGATCCTTGCGAATGTACGGTGGCACGTTCGAGTACCACCAGTGCCCGTTGGGAACCACGTTCGGGAAGATCCACGAATAGGCCACCAGTTCCTGGTTTTGCGCACTCGTGAGTACCGACACGGGGAACGTCACTTCCGGGAAGGCGTTGAAGAGCCGGCGATACTGGATGAGGCTCGTCCGCTGATCGAACAAGTCTTGGCCCTGGTAGACGCCGTTCGTGTAGACGCGGCGATTCACTCCGATCATCAGGTCGAACGGCAAGCGGAACTCGCGGCAAAACTCGGCGACGATCCAGAACAGGCCCGGCGCGAGGTCGCGGCAATCGTGGAAGCGGATTTGTTCGTAGATGTACTCGTCGTCGTAGTGGGCCGGCTCGAAGTCCGGCGGCAGCGAGATCGCGCAGGCCTTGGCCCCCTTCCGCGTGAAGTGCAAAAAGATCGTCGCGATCGCCATGCGCAGCGTGGCCGCATCGACGATTTGGATGCCGGTCGCCTTCAGGATGCGCTCGCGGGTGTCGGCGCGATCGAGGTTGAATACCAGCGTATCGGTGCGGAGGCACGGCACGTAAACCGAGGTGTCGAAGCCCTCCAGCGGGTCGTCGAACTCGTTGGTCAGGAAAATCTTCTCGAGCTTGCTTTTCGTGCGAACCTGCTGCTCCCAATCTGGCTGGGCGAAGACTTTCTCGGCGGCGTCGAACAGTGCGTCCGCATCGGTCGCGGCGATCTTCGTTCCGGTGAAGCCGAGAAAGGTGCGGGCGATGTCCAGAAACCAACCGTACTGTGCCGTGTTGTCGTAGCGATCCATGTGCTGCACGATCGCCCGCACGCGATCCCGCGGCGAGACATTCTTGGCCAGAGGTGCCTGGCTCATCCCGGCGGAGTGCGCGAGTTCCGTGTAGTAGTGGTAGCCGAGGATGTCGTCCAGCGACTTCGACACGGGGCGGAGTGGGTCGATGTGCGAATGCGGATCGATGAGCGGAATCTCGCCGAGGGCGGTGGTGAGATCGCGAACGAGATTGTCGGCCGACATGCGTCAACTCCCGGCGAATGGTCGTGTCGGTTCTTCCCGACTCTCCCTGGATACGTCTTACAACGGCGGGTAAGAAATACAAATTGCTTGGGGAGTCGAGAAGGAATTGCACTGGGATCAATCGCGATTCGCGACTTTCCAATCGCCGATAACACCGGCTTAGCAATGAGTTGTGGCTCTCGGTCGCATTGGCTAAAACTCGGCAAACGCCTTTTGGCACGCTCGCTGCTTTGTCTCTTCCCGTCGCGACGAGTTTCCCCCAACGAGTCGCGATTCGAGGCCGGTTCGCTCGGGCAAGCCTTCCCCCAAGGTGAACCCAACCAGCGGCCGGCAGCGATTGACGGTCGGCCGCAATGCTCCATCCCCCTGGAGCGCGGCCACGGGAGAGACATCCCCCCTCTCCCGAACCTGTCCGATCACACGTCCGAACACCCGTCCAACACCAACCTTCCCCCTGCCTCCGCCTTCAAGGCGGAGGTCGTCTTTTTTACCTGGGAGCGCGGCCGTCCCGGCCGCTTCTTCGCTTGTGCGCGAACGAAAAAAAAG
>JAYTUG010000288.1:0-6846 GCA_043744695.1 Gemmataceae bacterium | reverse complement strand
CCTCTCCCCAGCGGGGAGAGGGTCAGAGTGCCTACTTCCAGTGGCACACCCTGCTTCGAGTCGCGAAATCGCATACAACGGTATCGCACTCTCCATCACCCCATCCCGGAATCACCATGACCCGCCGGTCGTGTTCGTTCGCGATTGCGATTGCACTCGCGATATCCCCGTTCGTTTCGGCACAAAATGCCGCCGACCTGAAGCCGACGGCTTACGCAATCCGCGATGCGCGGGTCGTCGTCGAGCCCGGCACCATCATGGAGAAGGCCACAATCGTGGTCCGCGATGGGCTGATCGTGGCGGTCGGCCCCGATGTCGCCATCCCACCCGATGCCCTCGTCACGGAAGGGAAGGGGCTCACCGTTTATCCGGGGTTCTTGGATGCGAGCAGTCCGCGCGGCTTCGACCCGGCACTGCGCCGTTCGCTCGCCGGGCCGCCGGCCGTGGAGGAAATCGCCGCCGATGCGCTGCTCGCGACCAAGCCGGACAACCGCAAGGGGCTGACGCCCGAGTTCGCGATTCAGACCGCTCTGAAGCTCGACGAAGATGCTGTTGCTCCCTGGCGTCGGGTCGGGTTCACGGCGCATCTCGTCGCACCGGATGGCGGCTACCTGTCGGGAACGAGCGCCCTCGTGAGCCTGAGCGGCGCGGTCCCCCGAGATGCGATCCTCCGCGGACCGGTCGCGCTTCATGCTCGCTTCGGCCGCGTGTTGGGCGGCGATTACCCCAGCGCGCTCATGGGTATCGTCGCCCACAATCGGCAAACGATGCTCGACGCCGGTTGGTTGAAGCGGCAGTGGGCGGCGTTTGAAGCTCGTGGTCGCACCGGCAAGCGACCCGTCGCCGACCCGTGCTTGGAAGCACTCGGGCCCGCACTCGAAGGCAAATTGCCGGTCGCCTTCGAAGCCGACTCGCCGGATCAGGTCCACCGGGCGCTCGACTTTGCCGAAGAGTTCAATTTGAAGCCGATCATCGTGGGCGGTCGCAACGCGTGGAAGGTGGCCAATCGCCTGAAGGCCGGCAACGTGCCCGTGATTCTACGACTCGACTTCGCGACCGGAGGCGAGCGCGAATCGGACTTGCCCGTGCGGGTGCGTGAAGACCGCGAACGCATCCGACAATTGGAAGTGGCCTGTGCCGCGGAGTTGCACAAAGCGGGCGTGAAGTTCGCATTCACGACCAACGGCCTCGCGGTGGCAAAGTTCCGCGACAACGTCCGGAAGGCCATTGCAGCGGGGCTTCCCGCCGACGCGGCTCTCGCGGCTCTCACACGCGATGCCGCGGACATCCTCGGAGTCGCGCCGCAAGTCGGCCGCATCACCAAGGGCCGTTCGGCTCACCTCGTCGTCATCGACGGCGACTTCCAGGCTGCCAACGCGAAGTACAAGTTCGCATTTTCGGATGGCGTGCGGTTCGACCTCGATGAGAAGGCCGCGCCGCCCGCCGGGTCCGGCGCGACAGACGCGCCGATCGCCCCGAAGAAGGGGCCGCGGAATCAACCCAAGACGGATGAAGCCACGCCAGCCCCCAAGACGCTGCCTCCCACGGCTCCCGCGCCGGCTGAACGCCGCGTCGATCGGACCGCGTTCAACGGCAACACCTTCCGCGCCGTCATTCCCTTCCTCGACGGCATCGAGGCTCCGACCACTGAAACCGAAGCGGACCGCATCCCGAAGTTGAAGACCGGCGGCGACGTCCTCATTCGCAACGCGACGGTGCTCACGCTCGTCGGCAAGACGCTCCCGAGGGCGGACATTCTCGTTCGCGGCGGAAAGATCAAGGCCATCGGCGCGAACCTGCCGAGCGAGAAAGGCGTGACCATCGTCGACGCCGAGGGGCTCTTCGTGATGCCCGGGATCATCGACACGCACTCGCACTTCGCCATCAGCGGCGGCGTGAACGAGGCCACGCTCTCCGTGGTTCCCGAGGTTCGCGTTCGCGACGTCATCGATTCCGAAGACGTGCAGATTTACCGCGCCCTCGGCGGCGGCGTCACCACGGCCCGCCTGCTCCACGGCAGCGCCAACGTCATCGGTGGGCAAGACGCCGTCGTGAAGATGAAGTACGGCCTCTCGGCCAAGGAGATGCTCGTTCCCGATGCTCCTCGCGGCGTCAAGTTCGCCCTCGGCGAGAACGTGAAACGCACCGATGGCCGCTTCCCGAACAGCCGCCTCGGGGTCGAAGCCGTACTCGTTCGCTCGTTCACCGAGGCCCGCACCTACCAGAAGAAGTGGGACGATTACGAGAAGAGCAAGAAGACCGACAGCCCGCTTTCCGAGCCGCGCCGCGACCTGCGTCTCGAAGCATTGGCAGACGTACTCGCCGGCGATCTCCGCGTTCACTCGCACTGCTACCGTTCCGACGAAATCTTGATGCTGCTCCGCGTCGCGGACAAATTCGGCGTCAAGGTTCGCTCGCTGCAACACGTCCTCGAAGGATACAAGGTCGCCCCGGAAATCGCGGCCCACGGCGCGAGCGTGAGCCTCTTCAGCGACTGGTGGGCCTACAAGATCGAGGCCTTCGACGCGATCCCGTACGGAGCCAAGTTGCTTCGCGATGCGGGGGCGAGCGTCTGCTTGAAGTCGGACGACAACGAACTGATGAGGCACTTGAACCAGGAGGCCGCCAAGCTCGTGAAGTATTGCGAGTTCACACCGGAGGAGGCACTCCACGCCATCACTCTGAACCCGGCGAAGCAACTCGGACTCGATTCCCGCCTCGGCACCATCGAGGTCGGCAAAGACGCGGACCTCGCCCTGTTCACCGGCCACCCGTTGAACTCGTTCAGCCGTTGCGAGATGACCATCATCGAAGGTGAAGTGTTCTTCCAACGCACCGAGAAGCTCACCACAGTTGCGGCGGCGAAGGCCGAACCCGAGCCGCAGCCCGCGAAGTTCAAGGCCCTTCCGGAACTGCCCAAGGGCACGTATGCGATTCGCGATGCGATGGTTCACTCGCCGGGCAAGCCCGCGTTCAAAGGCACTGTGGTCGTCGATGCCCTCAGCGGAAAAGTGACCAAGGTCGCGAAGACCGGCACCAAGCTCGACCTGGCGGCTGGCACTCACGTCGTCGATGGCACCGGCCTGCACGTGTACCCCGGCATGATCGACTCGGCGACCGTACTCGGTCTCGTCGAGATCGAATCGGCCCGGGAGACGAACGATTCCCGCGAAGGCGGCGACTTCCAACCCGACCTCCGCGCCAGCGTCGGCATCAATCCCGATTCCGAACTCATCCCGGTCACCCGCGCCAACGGCATCACCACCGTGGTCACGCGGCCGTCGGGTTCGCTCATGCCGGGTCAGGGCTCGCTCATCAACCTCGCCGGTTGGGTGCCGGCCGAGATGGTCGTGATCGACGCGCTCTCGCTGCACATCGAGTATTCGGGCGAACCGGGTCGGCGTGGGTTCAACCCGTTCGGTGCGGAAGACGAGGCCGAGAGCCCCGCCGCGAAGTTCCGCCGCGAAGGGAAGCTCACGCGCATGAAGGAACTCTTCGAGACGGCCCGGCGCTACGATGCCTCGAAGAAAGCCGGGCTCGCGATTGTGGCAAACCCGCGGCTCGAAGCGCTCGTGCCGTACGTTCGCGGCGAGAAGCCCGTCGTGTTCACCGCGGATCGCAAGACCGATATTTTGGCCGCGTTGAAATTGGCCGACGACTTGAAAGTGAAGCCGATTATCAGCGGCGGTACCGAGTCGTGGAAGGTGGCTGCGGAATTGAAGAAGCGCGACGTGCCGGTGATCCTCGGGCCGATTATGGCGCTACCCCGCGAGATCGGCGAGAAGTACGATTCGGCGTACACCGCGGCCGCGAAACTCCACGAGGCCGGCGTGCGATTCTGCATCCGTTCCGCCGGTTCGAGCAACGCCCGCAACCTGCCTTACGAGGCCGCGATGGCCGTCGCCTACGGCTTACCGCCCGAGGAAGGCTTGAAGGCCGTCACGCTATATCCCGCCCAGATTCTCGGTGTCGACACGATGTTCGGCACCATCGAGGAAGGCAAGAAGGCCAACCTCGTGATCGCCAACGGCGACATCCTTCAAGCCTCGACGCAGGTGCTTTCGGTGTTCATCGAAGGCCGACCGTTCGAGCCGGTGAACAAGCAGACGAAGCTCTTCGACAAGTACCTCAAGCGCCTGAATGAGGTGAGGTCCGGCGAGACGCCGCCGAAGCTCGAGCCGAAGCGCTGATCGCCCGGCTACTTGATCGCCTCCGCCTCGACGGGCACCGTCACCGTGGCACCGCCGTCGAGGTCCGTCTTCACCCGCAGGTCGCGGTCGAGCGCGTCGGGCTTCTTGCGATCGAATTTCACGGTGATCACTTGTACGGGCAGGGCAGTTCCGGCCGTCGTGGGAAGTTCGACCGTCACACCCTCGCCCGCGCCCTCCACGCTGAGCACTTTGAAGGGCTTCGCCGCGCGGATGAGTACCCGTTGCGTGCCCGATTGCCCGATGGCCACGTTCTCCATTCGCACGCGGGCCGGGGCCACCTCCAGCGGCGCCGCGATCGTGCCGGTGACGGTCACTTGAATCAGCGGATTGGCCGGGTCGTTGGTTTTCAAGCTGATCTGCTCGGAGATCGTGCCGGCGGGCGCGTTGGGCTTGAGGCCGACGGTGACGAGGTACTCGACGCCGCCGCGGAGCGGCCCGCCGCGGCTCGTTTCCGCGATCTGCACGTCCAGCGCCGCGGGGGTCGCCGCCACTTCCGTCACCTTCCAGTCGCGGTTCCGGCCCTTGTATTCGAGCTTCACCGACTGGCTGGGCTTGGTGCCTTGCGGCACGGTGCCGAAGATCACCGCGCCGGGGTTCACCGTGACATCGGTCTTGCTGTTGGCCGTAACCCGAATCACCGCCGTCGAGAGAAACTTCGGCCCGAACGTCACGTAAATGGTCTGCGAATTCGTCCCCACGAACTTACCGGAGTTCATCGTGACGGTGAGTTCGCCGGTCTCGTTCGGTTTGAGCACCTTGGACATGGGAACGTAATCGAGGCAGGTGCAACTCTTCCGGACGTCGGTGATCTGCATCGGCACATCGTAGATATTGGTGATGGTGAAGGTGCGCGTGCAGATCGTGCCGTGCGGAACGTCGCCGAAGTTGAACTGAATCATCTCGGGCGGCGGTTGATCGCGATCCTTCTCGATGTTGGGGAGGAAGAACTTATTGGCCCAGGGTGCGGGTTGGGCGGATTGCCCGGGCTGGGCCGGGGGTGCAGGCGGTTGTCCGCTCCCCGATGCCGCCAGGCCAATCGCCATCGCCGCCGCGAGACCGAAATGCCGTTCCATTTAACCGCCTCCTGATGATCTCGTGTGCGCCGTTTGGCCATCCTGGCCGGGCGCGACTGTGCATCCTATGCATCGGTCGATGTCCGGTGTTTGGAACGGAGTCGAGGCGGAGTTGGAGCGAGATGTGGGCGTCGGACGTGCAGCGATTGACGGTTCTGGCGGCTGGATGTTGAAGCGGCATCGGCGTCAAATACGGAATATGCTGCGTGTCCGCGTCGACGATACCCATCGTCGGACGCGGGCTGTTCGCGCAACGAGAATAGTCAGGTCGGCAGCAATTCCTTAACGGCATCGCGTTCTTCGAGCAATTCGGTAAGGGTGGCCTGGAACTTCTCCTGGCCGAAGGCGTCGAGTTTGAGGCCCTCGACGACCTTCCAGGTGGTGCCGTCGGTGGTGCAGGGGTAGCCGAAGACGAGGCCGGCGGGGACGCCGTACTCGCCCTTCGAGATGACGGCGGAACTGGTCCATTCGCCGGCCGGGGTGCCGCGGAGCCAGGTCTTCACGTGGTCGAGGGCACCGTTGGCAGCAGACATGGCACTCGAGAGGCCTCGAGCTTTAATTACGGCCGCGCCGCGGGTTTGACATTGGGGAACGAACGTGCCCTCGAGCCACGTCCGATCGGTGATCACCTCGGTCGCTCCCTTGCCGTTGATCTTGGCGTTGGTGAAATCGGGGAACTGGGTGTTCGAATGGTTGCCCCAGATAGTCATGTTGGTGACGGAGGCGTTCGGCACGCCGGCCTTCTTGGCGAGGGCGGCGACTCCGCGGTTGTGATCGAGCCGCGTCATCGCACTCCAGCGCTCCACTGGGATGTCCCGGCCATTCGAGTACGCGACGAGGCAGTTCGTGTTGCAGGGGTTGCCGACGATGAGGATGCGGACGTCCGTTGCCGCCTTGCGAGCGATGGCCTGCCCTTGGCCGACGAAGATCTTGCCGTTCATGCCGAGGAGGTCCTTGCGTTCCATGCCTTGCTTGCGGGGCATGGATCCGACGAGCAGGGCAAAGTTGCAGCCGTCGAAAGCTTTGTTCGGGTCGTCGGTCACTTGGATTTCCGAGAGCGTGGGAAAGGCGCAATCTTCGAGTTCCAGGGCGACGCCTTCGAGCGCGCCGAGGGCCGGGGTGATTTCGAGCAACTGAAGGCGAACCTTCGTGTCTGGGCCGAAAACTTCGCCAGAGGCGAGTCTGGCGAGCATGGAATAAGCCACTTGGCCGGCGGCTCCGGTCACTGCAACACGCACTGTCTTTGACATCGAAAGCCCTTTCGCAACGAAAACGATCACGGAGTTAAGGTATCAGACCGCGATACGAACGTCCGTGGATAACACAAGATAATCAGCGACTTACCGGCGATCCGAACGCGCCGAATCAGGCCAGCCAACAAGCTCGCTGCCACATGTCTTGAACAACAAAAAACCCCCGTCGCTTTCGCGACGGGGGTTGATGTCTTTGGCAGTGGATGCAGGTGTGTGTTGTGGGATCGGGGACATGTCGGCATCGCAGGTCCAGGATGGACGTTGCGTGCCATGTTGAAATTCATCCTTAGAAAGGAGGTGATCCAACCG
>JAYTUG010000287.1:0-1792 GCA_043744695.1 Gemmataceae bacterium | reverse complement strand
CGACGATGATCGCACCGCCCGCGGAACGGCTGCTCACGGCTGAAGAGTACTTGGTTCAACCGGACGACGGTCGGCGAACCGAACTCGTTCGAGGAAGGATTGTGGAAATGCCGCCGACGAACTTTCTGCACGGGGTTGTCTGTTACAACGCCGCGCTGATTCTTGGGAGCTACGTCAAGCCTCGCGATCTCGGCTGGGTGACCTGTAACGATTCAGGAGTGATCACGCGCCGCGATCCGGACAGCGTTCGCGGACCGGATGTGGCGTATTTCAGTTATCAACGCATTCCGAAGAACTCTCCCCCTAAGGGCTACCCGGAGGTTGCTCCGGAACTGGTCATTGAGGTGAAGTCGCCGTCGGATCGCTGGAAGGAAGTCTCGGCGAAGGCCGGAGAATACCTCGCGGCCGGCGTACACGTCGTCTGCGTCCTCGACCCGGAGACGCGCACCGTCGGCCTCTACACGGCGGATGAGTTCCCGTTGCGAAAAACGGCCGATGAGGAACTGACACTGCCGGGGGTCTTCCCCGACTTCCGCATTCCCGTGCGGCAATTCTTCGAGTGAAGCGGAAGTTATCCCAATCCATTCTCTCACCTCAACTCATTCATCTTCACTTCGCCGTCCACGATCGTCGCCACGGCCTTGCCCACGACCGGCCAACCGTGAAAGGGCGTGTTGCGGCTCTTCGACTTCGTTTGCTTCACGTCGATCGTCCACTTCACCTTCGGATCGATCACCGTCACATCGGCGGGACGGCCGGGCAGCAGTGTGCCGCGATCGATGCTGAGGACGCTTGCCGGGTTGCAGGTCATCTTCGCGAGCATCTGCGGCCAGGTGAGGTGGCCCGGCTCGATGAGGTGCGTGATGCAGAGCGGCAGGAACGTTTCCAGCCCGAGGATGCCGTTGGGAGCCTGGTCGAGTTCGCGTTCTTTTTTCTCGGGGGCGTGGGGCGCGTGATCGGTGGCGAGCACCGAGAGCGTGCCGTCCTTGAGGCCGGCGAGGATGGCGTCCACGTCCTTCTGCGTTCGAAGCGGTGGCGACATTTTGAAGTTGCTGTCGAAACTGCGAAGCGTCTCATCGGTGAGCAGGAAGTGATGCGGGCACGCTTCGCCCGAAATCTTGATCCCCTTGGCGATGCCTTGGCGGATGAGGTCGACGCCGCCCGCCGTCGAGACGTGCAGAATGTGAACGCGGCCGCCCGTGAGATCGGACAGCATGATGTCGCGGGCAATCATGATGTCTTCGGCCACTCCGGGCATGCCGCGGAGCCCGAGTTGCATGCTCACGAATCCCTCGTTCATCACGCCGCCCTGCGTGAGTTCGAGAATCTCGGCGTGAACGAGCACGGCCTTGCCGTTGGGTCCGAACATCTTGCAGTATTCGAGCGCCCGCCTCATGATCTCGGCAGAATAGACCGGCGAACCGTCGTCGGTGAACGCGACCGCACCGCCTTCGACCAGCCCGCCGAGTTCGGCCAGTTCCTTGCCCTCGCGATTCTTCGTGACCGCGCCAATCGGGAAGACATTGCAGTGCCCGGCACGTCGAGCTTGGAGGATCACGAACTCCGCGGCGGCCCGGCTATCGAGCGGCGGTTCCGTGTTCGGCATGCACGCCACCGACGTGACGCCGCCGGCAACGGCCGCGGCCGTGCCCGTTGCGATTGTTTCATCCTCCTCGCGGCCCGGTTCGCGCAAGTGAACGTGCATGTCGATCAAACCGGGCGACACGATCATCCCGCTGCAATCGAGCGTGCGATCCGGCGAGCCCGGTTGCGGCCCGATGCCGAGGACGCG
>JAYTUG010000286.1:0-25923 GCA_043744695.1 Gemmataceae bacterium | reverse complement strand
GCACCCGAACCGCAAACGTCCCCTCTTCCGGTATCATCATGTTGATCAGTTTGAAGCCCTTATCCAAGACCAGTACGCCGTCGGAATGTGCTGTCGGGGCAAAAAGAGTTGATCGTAGATCGAGCGGATCTCCAAACCCTTCATCGTCGATTTGGGAGACCGTGATCCGAATCCGTCCGCGAATACGCCGGGTTCCCAGAAACCGAACGAACAACTCCAAACCTGAGACGTAGTAGGGAAACTCTTTATGGGCGGGGACGGTGTGGAAGTAGTCGACGCCGAGCAGATCGGACGTCGGATGAGTGCCGTACTGCCTCGTGATATTGCTGATGATGCAATGTTGGATGCGAAGCCGAGACATTTGCGTGCGGAGCCTCCAGAACTCAATCTTCGCTTGGTGGAAGTGCTTCGAGTTCTTCCACAATCTTCTGGTTCAACTGCACGCGGACGTCTTTGGCCGCGACGCCGAGGGCGTTGGCGATGGCGCGGTCTTTCGAGGAGCCGTGGCAAATGATGCAGACGCCGTCGATCCCGAGAAGCGGAGCACCGCCGAAGGCACTGTAGTGGAAGCGGCCGAGCAGACCTTTCATCGCCATCAGTGCCTTGTCCCGTTCTACATCCAGCGCGCCGATCACGTCCTGATTCACCTGGTTCATCACGAACTCGAACACGCCTTCGCTCAACTTCAGGACGACGTTACCAGTGAAGCCATCGGTCACGATCACGTCGGCGGCACCGCGGTGAATGTCGCGGCCCTCGACGTTGCCGATAAAGCGATCCTTGAACGGACTGTTGCGGAAGAGTTCGTAGGTTTGTTGAACGAGTTCGTGGCCTTTGCCTTCTTCTTCGCCCACGTTCATGAGGCCGATGGTGGGCCGTTCGCAACCGAGCATGTGGCGGGCGAAGACGGAGCCCATCACGCCGTATTCGAGGAGGTGGCGCGGCTTCGGGAAGATGTTCGCGCCGACGTCGAGGATCACGCAACGGCCCTTGGCCGTGGGCATGACGGTAGCGATCCCAGGCCGATGCACGCACTTGAGGAACCGCTTGAGTCGCAGGCCGCCAGCCACGATCGCGCCGGTGTTACCCGCACTCACGAGGCCTTCGACGTTCCCTTCGGCCATGAGTTGCCAGCAGCGGAAGATGGAGGCGTCCGGCTTCTTGCGGAGCGCCTCGACCGGTTTCTCCTTCATGTCCACGGCTTGCGAGGCGTGGAAGATTTCGAGGCGATCCGGAAGGGTCGGCAGAAGTGGTTCGAGTTGGGCGCGGTCCCCGACGAGCACGACCGTGAGGTCGGGAACGGCGGAAAGGGCGAGCAGCGCCCCAGCCACATTCGGACCTGGGCCGTGGTCGCCACCCATGGCATCGAGCGCGAGCCGCATGATTTACTTCCCCTGCGCATCCTCGTCCATGTTCACCACTTCGCGGCCTTGATAGGAGCCGCAGTTGGGGCACATGCGGTGAGGCATGATCGGCTCATTGCACTTCGGGCAGAACTGAACCTGCACGGGAATGATGTGGTGATGGCTGCGGCGGGTGCCCTTCCTCGATCGGGAAGTGCGTCGTTTGGGTACTGCCATGACTCGCCTCAAAAACGATCATCGAACGTGTGAAGACGCCTATCTTAGGTAACGCGAACGGTGCGTCAACCCCTGACAGCGATACCCAGAGCTATCGCCAGAACGCCTCTCGAAACCTAAAACCACTCCGCTGATCGCGTTTTATCCGGAGTGGGGCGTATGTCGTCGGAACCGTTGGGCATCGCGTTGATCGGCTGCGGCACGGTCGGCGGCGGCGTCGCGAAGATCCTGCTCGATCACCGCGAGCGACTCACCGGTCGGGCCGGTCGGCCGTTGATCCTCCGCCGAGTCATCGTGCGCGACCTCGCCAAGGTTCGAGCCGTTCCCTTCGAATACCGGCAGGAAGCCGGGGCCACACAAATTGGAACCGACCCAGCCGTCGCGATTGCCGACCCTGCCGTGAATGTGGTCGTGGAGTTGATCGGCGGAACGACCGCCGCCAAGAAGATCGTGCTGGAGGCCCTCGCAGCCGGAAAGCACGTCGTGACGGCGAACAAGGCACTGCTTGCCGAGGCGGGCCACGAGATTTTTGAAGTCGCCCGCAAGGCGGGAATGACAGTGTGTTTTGAAGCGGCGGTCGCGGGTGGCGTGCCGATCATCCGGGCGCTCGGCGAAAGCCTTGCCGCCAACCAGGTCACCGCGATCCAGGCGATTCTCAACGGCACGTCCAACTTCATTCTCACGGCCATGTCCGAACGGGGCATGACCTACGCCACGGCCCTCGCCGAGGCTCAACGGCTCGGGTACGCCGAGGCCGACCCCACGCTCGATGTCGATGGTTCGGACGCGGCCCACAAATTGGCCGTACTCGCGCAGATTGCCTTCGGAGTGGATGCGAAGCCGGTCGAAATTCAACGGCAAGGCATCGACACCCTCGAAGCCATGGACATCCGCTTCGCCCACGAACTCGGTTACACCATCAAGTTGCTCGCGGAAGCGTGGACCTCGACTTCCAAGAACGGGGAGCGTGCCTCTCGCAAGAATAGCCGCACCGGTTCCGCGACTTCGAAGACCGTCGCGCTTCACGTTGCACCGGTACTCCTGCGACACACCGATTTGCTGGCTCAGGTACGCGGTGCGTACAACGCCATCACCGTCCACGGCGACCTCGCCGGCGAGACGCTCTATCAGGGCCCCGGTGCCGGCATGATGCCGACGGCCAGCGCGGTGGTCGCGGACCTCATCGACCTCGCGGTCGGACGGGCACAGTGTACCTTTGCGGCGGCAAAACTCTGGAGCCGCGAGGGGAAGGGCTTCACGGTCGAGTCGGCAGAACGGGTGAAAAGTCGCTTCTACTTGCGGCTACTCGTCGGCGATCATCCCGGCGTCCTCGCCGACATCACGCGCATCCTGGCCGACGAACGCATTAGCATCTCGAGCGTCGTCCAGCACGAATCAGCGGTCGGCGAAAGCGGACCGATTCCGCTCGTGATCGTGACGCACTACACCGAGACGGGTGCCTTCAAATCGGCAATTGCCAAGATCGATTCGCTCGTGGCCGTCGAAGCTCCGGCGGTCTACTTCTCGATGGGAGATTGAAGGCGGGTTACACTTGCGGTGCGAGCTTCGGGTTGAAGAAGACCACCTTCCAGGGGCGAACGGTCCACGTCAGGAACACACCGGCGACGAAAAACGGGTCGGCCTTCATCAGGGCTTCAACCGCCTCGGGCGAATCGGCTTCATACACGATCAGCGCACCGGAGCCATCCTCGAACGGACCGGACGCGAAGAGTTGATTCTTCTCGATGAGGCTCGTCAGATAGGCACGATGGGCCGGGCGGGTGGCATCGACCTTCACCTTGTCCTGACTGTATTCGATGGCCGCGGCGTATTTCACCAGCCCTCCTCATCAATGACCGGAATCGGTTCTGAAGTCGTCGTGCGTTCGGCCGGGAAGTACGCCCGGCTCAGCACGGCGTGCAGCGCGAAGAACGCTCCGGAGCAGAACACATCCCCGGCCAGGGTGCCTCGATAAAACGGAATCGCCGCTTCGTAGCAATCTCTTAGACCGGCCAGCGAATAGCCGTAGGGCAATGCCTGCATCATCCACGACCCGAAGTTGCTGATCAGGAAGAAGAGCAAGCTCGCGGCCACGGCGGCCGTGCCGATGCGGAGCGGCGATTCTGTGTTCTTCAGGAACCGATGGCCGATGAGGGCGTAGACGGCGAACGCGACCCACGACAGCGGTTCGGGCTTCCAGCCGTATTGCAGGAAGATGCAGACATCCTTGACCAACAGGCCGAGAGCGAGCAGGATGAGTGCCTGTGCGAACCGCAAGCGAGCGGCGGCGAAGAGCCCCACGGCACCGAGTGCCGCGAAGTTCCACGGCCGCACGGATTCGGGAAGCAGGGCGGTCCAGGCCGCGAGAACGCCGACGCCGGCGAGGGCCAGCGTCATCGGCTTCCAACTGGTCTGATGAACGGGCGGCTCGGAAGACATCGTGCGGTTCCTGTGTCGGTGAATCGAGATCATCCTAGGTCTGGCGACACGCACGAGCAAGTCGGGTACAATCAGCCAGACTGCCTGGGTCGTGAAAAGAAGTGACCACGGAACACACGGAACACACGGAAGAAGAACTTCCGATCTCTCATGAATGCGCTGCTTCAAACACCATCCTGGCTTCTCGTGAGCTTCGAGACGGAAGAACTGAACGGAATTTGTAATGCTTTGAACGAGGTGTGTCACGGCGTGCACATCGACGATGAGGAATTCGAGACGCGGCTCGGCGCAACCCGGGAGTTTCTGGCCGACCTGCTTCATCGACTCCGAGAAGGTGTTACGGACGCCACACTTCGGTCGTACCAGCGGTCGGATGCCTGGGTGGATGGAAGTTCGATTCAGGCACTTTGCATCACGGCATCGGGCGATCCTGCGGACATGAACCCAGACGAGGCGGGAGCTTTCGCCGAGAAACTACACGAAGCGATTCAAGGACTTTCGTAGTTCTGGCGCTCCGTTCCGCTTCCGTGTTTTCCGTGTATTCCGTGGTAACATCCGAGGGCGTTTGCCATGGCCAGTGAATGGGAAGACGACGTGCGAATCGGAGTGCCCACCGCGACTCGTGGCGGCGCGATGCCTCCTCCGGTGCGGCCGCGAGCCCCGTCGCCCGATTCGGATGTCGAACTGCGCGAAGGCGAGACCGAACTCGGCCGCCCGCCGCAGGTGCCCATCGGGCTCGCCTTGCTCTCGGATGCGGATCGCACCCGCCTCCGCCAACTGGAAGACGAGCAAGCTTCGAAGGAACTCGCGGAGGCCGAGATGCTTCTCGCTGCCGATCCGACCGGCCTCGGCTGGCTCGGCTGGTTTGGAACGCCCTTCGTTCTCGCGATGCTCGTCGGTTCGGTGGGCTTGGCGGGGCTCTTCGTTTCGAATCAGGTACTGTCGGTTCTCAATGCCTTGGCCTCGCAGCCCGAATGGGCTCAGTACACCGGCTACGCGGGGCTCGTGCTGTTCGGCATCTGCGTGCTTTATGCCTTCCTGCGGTTCGCGTACCTCTATGCCACGCTTCGCCGCAATCGCCAGGTTCAAGTGCGGGGTTTGGAAGAACTCGCCAAGCGAACGCGGCTCCGCTGGCTGGCCTTCGCCAAGTCCGCCGAGGCGAAGCAGCAACTCGAAGTGTACTTGAATACGTTCCCGCTCGACTCCGAGAAAGACCGCAAGACCTTGCTGAAACTCGGCGTCACGGACGAGGTGCAACTCCGGTTGCGGAATGCCCGCGTCGAGTTGCTCGACCCGGCCCGCTTCGCGTCGTCGGATCAGTGGTTCGCGCGGTTCCGCGAAGGCTTCCAGGGCGAACTGGACACACTCGCCGAGGCCCGCGTCAAATACTGGGGCAGCCGCATCTGGGTGGTGACGGCCGTGTCGCCGAATGCGCTCGTCGACAGCGGTTCGTCGCTGTTCTACACGTTCTCGATGCTCGCGGATCTCTGCCAGATTTACAACCTGCGGGCGGGGCGAACGGGCACCGCCGTGCTTCTCGGCCGCGTCTTCTTCAATGCGTATCTGGCGGGCCAGAGCGCGGACTGGGAAAAGGTGGTGGAAGACCAGTACGATCAACTCTTCCACGAGGCGATGAACGTGGTCGGCGTCGGTGTCGGCTCGAACTTCGCGGGCAAGATTCTGGGCAAGGTCGGCGCTCGGGCCACCACAGGCTACCTGAACCGCGTCCTGCTGATCCGATTGGGTCGTTACTCGATTCGGCTGCTCCAGCCCGTGTCCAAAGTGTGACGTTGGCGAATGTTCTTGCGTTCGTCCGGTCGATGCGACATCATCTGTAATTGCTCGCCCACATCGGCCGGCCTCATGAGGCTCGCAAGTGGTCGCACCCGCACTTCAACAATGGCCCGCGTGCTTCGGTGACAGACTCGTCCGCGTCCTGAGCGGAGATACCCATTCGTCGCTTGAGGACGTACTTCAAGAACTCTGGCTCGCCATGCTGCGCGAGCTACCTCCGGCCGAGGTTCGGGCCGAGAATGAGCGATTGTTCGCTTGGCTGGTCGGCGTCGCCCGACACCGGATGCTTGATCAGTTGCGCCGCGAAGCGCGACGGCGATGCGAGCCGCTTTCGGAAGCTCTTCCCGCGGCAAAGGAACAGGAATCCGACATCGAACGCTCGGAATCGTGCGACCGGGTCCACATGATTCTCGCCAAAATGGTGAACGAGTCGACGGCGCGATTGCTCCAACTCCGACACATTGAGGATCATTCCGTGACCGAGATCGCGGAGATGATGGGAATTACTCGAGGCGCGGTGAAGGGTCGTCTTCGGCGCGCCGAGCATACCTTCCGGGAACTGTGGAACGGAACGGAACGAAATAAGTGACTCCTTGTTGGGAGCGTGTCGGGCTTGTTTTTGGTTTTCTTGCGCTGATTGCGCGCCATTTTCGCTTCTCGTGCGCCAACAGGGTGTGGAAGTGGTCGAACCCGTCGCCCCTACACGAGTAACTCCCATGAAACGCCAGTTCGTCGGAATCGCCCTTTTTCTGCCCTTGCTCGCATGCCTTTTGGGGGCCAGTTCGAACGCCTTCGATGCCGGTCAGCCGACTCCCAACCCCGGCGGCGCGGCTAAGATGCTCCAGGGGAAAGGAACTTTCGTGCTCGATCCTGCCGAATATCACGTCGGCAACAGCTTCGCGGCCGTAGACACCAAGGGTACGAAACAACTCTACTCGGTCAATGTGACCGCGACCCTGAATAAATGGGACGGAACGCTGATGATGTTCCCATCGAACTACGACAGCTATGGAACCCTCGTTACGTATGACCCGGTGACGAAGAGTAACACCGCTTTCAAAACCGCAACAGTCAATAAGGATGTCAAGTGAAGTCCTCACAGTCCCCGTCCCACATTCATGGGGAGGCACGAGCGATGCGTTCTCGATCCGCGTTCACCCTGCTCGAACTTTTGGTGGTGATTGCCATCGTCGCGATTCTGATCGGGTTGTTGCTGCCTGCCATCCAGAAGGTTCGGCTGGCTGCGGCCCGGATCCACGGGGCCAACAACCTCAAACAAGTCGGATTGGCCATCCAGAATTACTCGGATGCCAAATCGGGTCAGTTGCCGCAATGCTCAGCCGAATCCTCGTTCTTTCAAATTCTCCCGTATCTGGAACATGGCAATTACTACGCCAAGGTAAAATCGGGCAATGGCTCCTCCAATAGTAACTATGTCATGAAGCCGTATATCAGTATCGCCGATCCCACACTTTCTTCAGGAGGAGGTCCGGGACTATCGAGTTACGCCTACAACGCCTGGGTGTTCGTCCATTCCAATTCCCGCACCACCATTATGCGTCTCGGCGAAATAGCGGACGGCCTTTCCAACACCTTCTGGTTGACGGAGCACTATGCATTCAAATGCCAAGACGCTCAATTCAACTGGTTTCACTCGGAAGACCCGATGACCTTCTGGGATCCCATTCTCAAAGTTAGCGCTACTATTCGCCGTTCGAGTTTCGCAGATGTTGGCGACGTGATGCCGGACCCCAACTCGACGCCGACTATCACATTCCAGGTCCGCCCGGCGATCCCGGACTGCAACCCGCGCGTTCCGCAAACGCCGTATCCTGGAGGCCTGCTCGCAGGCCTCGGCGACGGCAGCGTCCGGACGATCGCGCCAGGCGTTTCGCCGACCACGTTCTGGGCCGCGGTCACGCCCGCCGGCGGCGAGGTTCTCGGCAACGACTGGTGATCTGCTTGCCGAACAAAACGGAAATTCCGCGAATTTGGTCTGTTTTCTTTCCGCGACTGGCGTATGATTCGGTGACGGCGGGCCAGTGCCCGCTTCTCAGGAGATTGACGAATCGCAGTGCAGCTCCCTGGCTCTGAACCGTCTTGGTCTTTTCGCTCTGAGCATTTCCTCACGGCTCCAAGATCGTCAAGCAGTGTCGCAGCAGCGGTCCTACTTCTTGTATTCCCCCGTCGTCTCGCAGTTCCGGGTCGGGCCGGGCTCGAGCGCCGGGGTGTGAAGTTCGGACTCGTCCACCCCTGTCCTTTACGCGGTCACGGTGACCGCGGATCCGTGAGGTTCTTAGAAAGAGTATCATGAGCAAGAAGTTGTACGTGGGGAACATCTCGTTCCAGACCACGAGCGAAGAACTGACGCAGGCGTTCGGCCAGTACGGCGCGGTCACCAGTGCGCAGGTTGTTACCGATCGCGAGACCGGGCGGAGCCGGGGTTTCGCATTCGTGGAGATGGCGGACGGTGGCGATGAAGCCATTGCCGCCATGAACGGTGCCCTGCTGGGCGGCCGAACCTTGACCGTCAACGAAGCTAAGCCCCGCGAAGATCGCCCTCGTGGCGGAGGCGGCGGTGGTGGCTACGGCGGCGGCGGTGGTGGAGGCGGCTACGGCGGTGGCGGCGGCGGTGGCGGTCGCAGCTACGGCGGCGGTGGCGGCAGCAGTGGAGGCGGCGGTGGTGGTTACGGCGGCGGAGGTGGTGGCGGCGGTCGCCGATACTAAAGCAAATCAATCCGCACGCACCGCGTGCGGAACCAACTCAGGGTCGGCGGTGCTTCGCACCGCTTCCCCATCGTGAACCCCACCGGCCCGACCCGGCGGGGTTCTTTGTTTTCACCCACCTTTCGACTACCCTTCCACCATGCGAACTCTCTGGTCACGATGGTGCGGCTTGCTCGCCGAGCGCGAGACCGGCACCACCTTGGCCTTGTACCGAATCGCCTGCGGAGTCTGCATTCTGCTGCTCGTCGGCAGTATCGCCCGGCACGGGCTCGTTCCCGTGGTGTGGCTCAATCCCGCGGATGGCGGATACAAGCCGGTCAGCACGCCGTGGCTCTTCGGCTGGCTCGGCGGCGTGAACCCGCTCGCGGTTTGGTCGGTCGTCGCGTTCTCGCTGCTCAGCGCCGTGCTGTTAATTCTCGGCCTCGGCGGGCGGTTCACCTCCTTCGTTGCACTTCAAACGATTCTCGCCCTTACCCACATTGATCGACCCGGCTTCGACGACCTCCTGCTCATCAACATGCTCTGGCTGCTCGTGCTGTCGCGTTCCACCGCCACGCTTTCGATCGATTGCCGGCGGCGAACCGGGCACTGGACCAGCGACGAACTCGTTTCCGCCTGGCCTCGCTATCTCGTGATCTTCCAACTCGTCGTGCTCTACTGGGCCGCGGGAATTCAGAAGGTGAGCGTGTACTGGACGCCCGCCGACGGCTACTCGGCCCTGTACTACATTTTGCAGCGGCCGGGTTGGGTGAAGTGGGACATGACCTGGCTGGCGTGGATCTATCCGCTTACGCAGGCGGCGACGGCCCTGACCTGGCTGTGGGAGGTGACCGCGCCGCTGTTGCTCGTCGTGCTGTGGTTTCGCCGCACGGCGGATCGGCCCGGCCGCTTGCGGCGATTCTGCAACCGCTTGCCACTTCGCGGTGCGTTCGTGGCCGTCGGCCTCGCGGTCCATACCGGCATCTTCGTGTTCATGGACCTCGGGCCGTTCAGCCTCATCATCGGTTCCTGCTACATCTGCTTGTTTCGCCCCGCTGGGAGTGCGGGCGTCCCACCCGCTCGTCCTGCCCACCGCCTGCAATTCATTCCCAGCTTCGTCGCCCTTCACATCGTGGCGGTGCTCCTGCAGGCTTCGCCGGCCCCAATGTACACGGATCGCGAATCCTGGAAGCAGCCGCGCGTTCAAGCCGAACTCGCGGAATGGGCAACGCAACTCGACGTGCCGGAAGCCATACTCGAAGAACGCCTTTGGACCGTGAGCGATCGCTATCTGCGGGTTCGCAATCCGATTCAGGAGGTGTTCGGCCCCTACTACCGCTACTGCGGCACGGCCCAGGGTTGGCGAATGTTCGTCGCCCCGGATCTGGAACCGTCGCGGCTCGAAATCGAGATTCTGGAATCGGGACAGTGGAGAACCGTGTACCGCGAACTCGATTCGGAACACCGATGGCTGGCGGCAACGCTGGAACACTGGCGCTTTCGGGTCGCGTTTTTCAGCACGACCTGGTCGCGGAACTGGGAGGAATTTCACTCCTTTTCGGAGTGGGTAGCCGTGAAAGCGCAGCGCGATTTTCCCAATACCGAGGGTGTGAGAATCGGGCTCACCGCCTCGCGTGTACTCCCTGCGTACGAGGTGCGAGCTGGCTTTCGGAGCGAGGTCAAACCTCTCCATTCCGAGAATTTCAAGTTTAATTCAATTCCGTAAGTCTCTTCAAAACATCAATTTGCAGTATTCTTATCATCAAAGTAACTTTTCATGGCTGGACTGCGCCAGCTTCGGCCGATAAGGTAATGATGACTGATTCAATGAACTTGGTGATGTATCACTGGAGCCGACATGATCCGGAAACGAAACGCCTTTACGCTCATCGAACTGCTCGTCGTGATCGCGATCATCGCGATCCTGATTGGGTTGCTGCTTCCCGCGGTCCAAAAGGTCCGCGATGCCGCGGCCCGATCGTCGTGCCAAAACAACCTCAAGCAGTTGGGCCTCGCACTGCACAATCACGAGAGCGCGACCGGGTACCTGCCGAGCAGCATTCGGCCCACCGGCGTCACGCCGTTGCCCCGAATCAGCTGGCTCGTGCAGACGCTGCCTTACATCGAACAGGACAACATGCTGAAGAGGTACGACACGACTACGACTTGGGCATCCGCGACGAACCTGCCCACGACCTCACAAAAGATCAAGATTCTGCAATGCCCCGCGTCGCCCAACCCGGACCGCAAGGACGGCGACCCGCAGACCGGCACCTGGGACATCGTGGCGGTGACGGACTACGCCGCTTCGACGGGCGTTCACGGTGCCGCGACGCTCGTCAATTCCACGGGTTACCTGCAACCGGGAATTTTGGAAAAGAACCGGGTACCCGGGAACCGACTGATCGAGGTGGGCGACGGGCTCTCGAATACGTTCGCCATCGTGGAGTCGGCGGGTCGCCCGCAGATTTATCGCGTCGGGAAGGCTTTCGGGACGGCACCCACGCAACACCTGAACGGCGGCGGATGGGCTCGGCCTGCCTCGGACCTCGACTTCTACGGTTCGACGTCCGACGGCTCGGCCATCAACGGCCCGTGCGCCCTGAACTGCACGAACGGCTTCGACTACCCGACTTACAACGCGGCACCGTTCGGCACGGAGGGCACGAGCGCTCCCTACTCGTTCCACAGCACGGGCATCAATGCACTGCTCGGCGACGGCTCGGTGCGCTTCGTCCGCCAGTCGATCGCGGTGCAGACCTTCGCTGCTCTGGTCACGAAGAACGGCGGCGAGGTGGTTCCGGCCGAGTGAGTTGGATGCTTTCTAATCCCCACTCCCCGCTGGGGAGAGGGTGTTTGCGAACTGCGAATGCAGTTCGCAAACCGGGTGAGGGGCGCTACAACATCACTAAGAAAGTAAGACCCCTCACCCGCTCTGCACGACGGGGAGAGGTGAAAATCGGGCTCACTCTGTAGCGATTCGCAATGCCAAAATCAATTGGCACACCCTTCCCCCGAGAGGCATACACTAACTACTCACGATTTCTCGTTCATTGCCGAGCGCTCCCATGTCTGCCGCCACCGAACCGCTGCAAATCCTAGTCGTGGACGACGACAAGAATCTGGCCCAGACCCTTGCCGAGAGCTTGGAGCGTCGCGGCCACGAATGTACGGTCGCAACCACGGGTAAAGCCGGTGCCGCCAAGATCGAGCAGGGCGAGTTCGACGTCGTCCTCACCGACCTTCGCATGGCCGATGTCGATGGGCTCGCCATCGTCGAGAAAGTTCGGCGGCACCTTCCCGATGCCGAAGTCTTCGTGATCACCGGCTACGCGGATGTGAAGACCGCCGTCGAGGCGATGAAGCTCGGCGCTTCCCACTATTTGCAGAAGCCGATCGACTTGGCCGAACTGCGGGCCGTCGTGGATAAATCCGCCGAACGCGTGAAGACCGTTCGCGATCTGCGCCGTCAATTGGACGAGAAGTTCGGCTTCGAAGGGGTGGTCGGCAACAGCCCCAAGATGCAGCGCGTGCTGCAATTGCTCAAGGCCTATGCCCCCACGATCGCCTCGGTTCTGATCCTGGGCGAGAACGGCACCGGCAAGGAACTCGCGGCCCACGCGCTCCACGCGAACAGCCCCCGCAAGGCGAAGCCCTTCGTCGCCATGAACTGTGCCGCGCTCAACGAGAACCTCCTCGACGACGAAATGTTCGGCCACGAAGACGGAGCCTTCACCGGTTCCAAGGGCCAGCGCAAGGGCCGCTTCGAGTTCGCCAACGGCGGCACGCTCTTCCTCGATGAAGTCGGCGACATGCCGCTCGCGCTTCAAGCCAAATTGCTCCGCGTACTCGACAACAGCGAAGTGGTCCGCATCGGTTCCAACGAATCGATCAAGGTCGATGTGCGGATCGTCGCGGCCACCAATCGCGACCTCGATGCCGCCGTGAAGGACGGCAAGTTCCGGCTCGACCTCTACCATCGTCTCAAGGTCGGTACGGTGAGGTTGCCCTCGCTCCGAGATCGGAAAGAAGACCTACCACAACTGGGTGCGCACTTCCTCAAAGAAGTGTCGAAGAAGCACGGCAAGCCCGTGACTCGGATCGCGCCGGCACTCTGGAAGGCCTTCGAAGGCTACGATTGGCCGGGGAACGTTCGCGAAATGCGGAACCTCATCGATAGCATGGTCGTACTCGATGCGGATGGCGAACTCACGCTCGACGACCTGCCCGAGGATTCGGGCATCCGGCCTTCCGGCCTCTCGGGAAGTTCGAGTCACGCCGGAGGTCCGGATACGCTCATCGGTCGGCCCCTCGCCGAGGTCGAACGCTACTACATGGAGAAGGCGCTTGACCTGACCAAAGGCAACCGCGAAGATGCCTCGGCACTCCTGGGCATCGGCGAACGCACCCTCTACCGCAAACTTCAAGAATGGAAGAAAGAAGGCGACGAGTAGCTCACACGTCCAGGTCGCTCGCGGAAAAGACCGTAAAGCCTTGAAGCGTGAGCGTGTTGACGGCGGTTTCGAGATCTTCCACGTTTAAGGCCATGGCCGTATTGCCCATCGGACCGACGCCGATCATCAGCGGGTAAGCGTACCGGATGTTGATCTCCGCCGAGAGCAACGCCTTGCAGATCGTGAGCAGCGGTTGATCGTTGTCCGGCAACTTCACCACCAGCAATTCGCTCTCGGTGAACGGCATGCGGGCCCGTTCGAGAATCTCGTGAGCCCGATCCGCATTGCTCGGCACGATCCGAATTATGGCGCAGTCGGTCGTCTCGACCACCGTGAGGGCCACGATCTTCACGTCGGTGGTTTCGAAGGCGCGCACGAGATCGAGGAGCGCCCCGATCCGGTTGGCGAGGAAGACGTTGTACTGCCGCACGCTGGGCCAGTCGCCGCCGCGCGCGGTTTCGAGCCCGATGCCAGCTTCATCGCCAAAACTCATGTCTGCCCCTCGTTCGTCCGGTGGTGGAGTGTAACGCGAACGGTCGGCCTACGTCAACGGCGGCGAAGGTTTCGTTCGATCCCTTGCGTGCGCGGGTTCTACCGTTTAGGATCAATTCTCAGGTTGTGGCGGAATCGTTCGATCCGCTCCGAACCTCGAGTCCGAGTTCGACGGCGATGGTTCGGTGGACGGCGCGGCCCGGTGCAATCGGCAAGATCGGCGTGGCCTTTCCCGATTCCCGATCTCCCGCCGTTTAATGCCGGACATCGCTTGGCAAAGTTCGCGGCGTCCGTCACAATCCTCCAATAGCGATCCCGATCCGCACCTGAAGACGGAAACCGCTCGTCATGGGCCTCTTCGGAAAAATACTGCTGTTTGTGAACCTGCTCGCCGTCGGCGGGTTTGCGTTCCTCGCGGTCCAGGATTGGCGGGGCCGTCAGGCCATCACCGCCTCGGGCATCCGCCACATTCTCGCTCTCGAGGGCATTCCACTCGAAGGCGGGCCGGATGCGATTCCACCGCGCGTGCCCTCTTCCGACGATAATTACATGGACTTCGTGTCCGATCCGATTCCGTTTGAAGTGATCGGGCCCGGCAGTGTGAAAACCACCAGCGTGAGCCCGGAACTGCTTTACAAGTATTTCGAGGCCGCAGGTGAACCTGTCGGCAGTTCGCTCGCCGGGACGATTCCCGTTGCCAGCCAAATGGCGGAAGTGAAGCGCGTCTGGACCATCATCAAGGCTGCGATCGACAAGGCCGAAGGCAATGCCGCCAAAGCGCAGTTCGCCGGGGCGTGGCTGCTCAACCAGGCGGAAACGATTGAAGAACGAGCCGATTACAACGAGTGGATTGCGAAGGGGAACGGAGCCGAACTCACGCACGCGCTGGACATCAAGTTCCACCGCGTCGCGCCTAAGCTCGTCGAGGCCGCCGCTCTCAATCCCGATCTGTGGGGCTCGCTCGATTCGAGGATCAAGGCTCTGGAGGCAGAACGCGAGACGGCGAAGAAGGCCGCAGCGGACGCGGAAGCGGCGGGGAATGCTGCTGAGGCCGAGAAGAAGAAGGCCGAGGCCGGTGCCCTCACGCGGAAGATCGATCGTCGGCGTTCGAACCCGCCGAAGGACAACGATGCAACGGATCTCCGTCGTCGGATCTCCCACCTGCTCGTTCACCTCGATCAGGCCGCCTCGTGGCAGAAGCGGACGGCGCTGATCGTGGGCCTCAAAGAGTACGTGAAGTCGGTCGATTCTCAAGGAAGCCGCTTCAAGGAAATGCTCGACCGCGTCGAACGAGGGACGGTGTCCGACCAGGAACGATTCGTCGGCGAGTACGGCCAACTGCGCGTGATGGCGATCGAACGCACGCGGCTGGTTTTGCAGATGGCCGAGGTTCGCGCCCAACTCACGATCCAGGCCCAAAAAGATCAGGACCTCGTGAACCAACGGACGCTGCAACTCAACGATCTCATCGCCCAGCGAACGGCAGTGCGGGCCGAGGTCAACGATTTGCTGGCGAAGCAGACGCTCGTGGAACAGCAACTGTTCGCCATCGAACGCGAGATCGCCCTGAAGCTCGAAGACATCTACCGGATGGAAACAGAACTGCGGAAACGAGAACGCGACCGCTACGAACGGAAAAAGTAGAGGCTCGAAACAGGTTTTCGCGGCTGAGGGACGACGATGACGATCTTCGGCAAACTGCTGGTCTTCCTCATCCTGATCGGCGGGATCGGCATGGCCGTGGCCGCGACCTTGCTCTACACGCAGCGGCCAACGTGGTTCGAAGACTACAAAGACGTCGGCGGCTTCGACAAAGGCAACTCGCCGCTGACCTTCAAGCAACTCGCGGAGGAGATCGACGCGCAGACGAAGTCCGCGGCACTCGCCGGCTCGAATTGGGGCGTTCAGAACAAGGCACTCCAGGCTGCGGAAGGCGTTCGCGCCACGCGCTTCGTCCAAATGTACGGCAAGAACCGCGACGGCACCCGGCCCACGGCCACCACGAAAGGACTCCTCGATCACGGCCACGAAGGCAATTATCCCGGTGCCAACGGCGGCGGCTTCCTCAACCTCGTCGAAGATTCCACCACCAAGTTGCTCAATCTGAAGCCGGACCTCACGAACCCCGCGACCTTCAAGCAAGTCGTGGTTCACGGGCCGGACGATCAACCGCTCAAGGGAACGGATTCGCTGCTCGATCAGTTCACGAAGGACGGTGCCGAGGCCGAGACGCAAGCGTTCCTGAGCAAGAAACTGCGAGCGGAACTCAGCGTGCTCGGAACGCAAATTGTCGCGGTTCAAACGCAGATTCACAAACAGCGGGACATCCGCGATCAGCTCGTCATCGAGGCGACGTACTTGTCCGCGTTTGAGGTGAATGCGATTTTGAACCGCGATACGTTCACGCGCCGCCGTCAGCAACTGATCGACCGGCTCGCACCGTTCCAGGCCATGGATAAGTGATTTCTTGGGGTTGCGGGCGGGACGCCCGCGAACCCGGGGCCTTGAGTCGCGGTCGCTTTTAGAACATAATAGCACGAGCGGGGCGCGACGATGCTCCGTTCCAACTTCGCGGGAGGGTCGAGCGATGACCTGGATCGGCAAGATTCTTTCGGTGTTCGTACTCATTCTGGGCATCGCCGCGATGTGGTTCATCGCCACGGTGTTCGTGGCTCGCACCAATTGGAAGACCGACCGCGACGCCTGGCAGAAGGCGTATAAGGACGCCGAGACCGCCCGCGCGACGGAACTCAACTCGTATCGCACCGAGAAGGACGCGATGGAACGCCAACTCGCCGCCGCTCAAACCCAAAGCAAGGGCTACGCCGAACAGGCGGCGAAGTTGACGGGATCCAACAACCTCGTTCTCGAAGAAATCAAGAGGTTGAACAAGGTCATCAACGATTCAGACGTGAGAGCGGTGGAAATTCAGGCCATTTTGCAATCGCTCACTGATGAAGCGAAGAAGACCCGCGACCGCAACAACGACCTCGAGAAGGAACGCGTCGCACTCGTGACGGCGAAGGAAATCGCGCTCAAGGATCGGCAGAACTACGAGAACCAAGCCAAGCAGGCCATCTCGGATAAGCTCCTGGCCGATGGCAAGATCGAAAGCCTCACCACACAGATCGGCGAGTTGCGAGCCGCGGGCGGCAACCCGAGCGCCCTCGTTCTCAACAGCTTCGGCAAGCCTCCGGCCCCGCTGCCCGACGGCATCCGCGGCACCATCACCGCTTACAAAGACGGCTACGTTCAGATCTCCATCGGCATCGACGCCGGGCTCACGCAAGGTGCCGTGCTCGATGTCTTCCGCTCCGAAGGCGGCGGGCAGTACCTCGGCAGCATCGTAATCGAACGCGTGTATCCGAAGGAAGCCGTGGCGACCTTCAAGCCCGCGAATGGCCGATCGGTGAACAAGTTGCGAGCCGAAGAGCTTCCCAAAGTCGGCGACACCGTGGGCAAGGTCGGCGTCAGCGGGCCGCTCAGCTTCAAGAAGTAACGCGCAAGCGAACGAACCGGGAGAATAGTCGTGGCGAAGAAACGCGAAGCCGACAATGCCAAGACGGTACACGCTCCAGGCGAACCGGTCTACACGGTGATGGCCTTCATCACGTTCGTGGCCATCGCCATCGGCTGCACGTTGCTGTACCTCGATTTCGACGAGTACGGCCAGAAGGCGGCTCCTTCCGAGAAGGTACCCGCGCTCTCGAAACTGGGCGAGGGCGCGCCCGCTCCCGCAGGCAACTGAGTACGCCTCGTCGGACACCCCGAGCCCGACGCGCCGGACGAGAGACCTCGCCGTCGCGCCGGGCTCCTGCTATTCTCCCACTTCGGTTCACAATTCGCCCGCTCTGGAGCCTCTCCCGCATGATCCCCGTCCCGAAACCGAAGACGCCGTTCGACGCCCTAACGGAACCGGAAGCAGCCGAGGTTCTCGGCAAACGCCCGCCGAGTGCCCCGCCGCCGACCGTCGAAGAGTACGCGGACCAGATCAGGATCACAGCGGATAAACTCGTCCGCGATCAAGCCAGCCGCGGCGACGTCAAGATGCTCGCCGTGGCGTTGAAGGAACTCCGCTACTGCTTGAAGGTGTTCGCGGCGTATCGCGGCAAGCGCAAAGTCACGGTGTTCGGTTCGGCGCGAACGAAGCCGAGCCATCCCGCATTCCAGGCCGCGGAGGCGTTCGGCCGCGAGATCGTGCAGGCTGGTTGGATGGTCATCACCGGAGCCGGCAGCGGCATTATGGAAGCCGGGCACGTCGGGGCCGGCCGCGACAATAGCTTCGGCCTCAACATCCTGCTCCCATTCGAACAATCCGCCAATCCCATCGTCCACGGCGACCCCAAGCTCATGACGCTGCGGTACTTCTTCACCCGCAAGCTCATGTTCATCAAGGAGTCGGACGCGGTCGTACTCTTCCCCGGTGGGTTCGGCACCCACGATGAAGCGTTCGAGGCCCTGACGCTGATTCAAACGGGCAAGTCGCACATTTTCCCCATCGTGCTCGTGGACGAACCCGGCGGCACGTACTGGAAGAACTGGCAGAAGTTCATCGAAAGCGAACTGGTCGATCGCGGCTACATCTCGCCCGCCGATCGCTCGCTCTACTTCGTGACGGACTCGGTCGAGGAGGCCGTGCGCCGCGTGACGAATTTCTACAGCGAGTACCACAGCATGCGCTACGTCCGCGGCGACCTCGTGCTGCGCCTCCAAAGTCGGCTCTCCGAGGAGAAACTCGAGGGTATTCAATCGTCGTTCGCGGACGTGCTTTTGGGAGGGCGCTTCGAGCAAGTTGCGGCGCTGCCCGAGGAGGCGAACGAGCCGGCACTTATGGAGATGCCGCGTTTGAAGTTCCGCTTCGACCGCCACGCCGTGGGCCGCCTGCGGCAATTGATCGACGTGCTGAACGGCGAGGAGTGAAGCCTTACGAGGGCGAAGGGATCGTGCGGCCGATCAATTGTTCCAACCACGCATTCCGTTCTTGTTCCATCGGTACGAAAGGTGCCCATTCCGTTCGAATCGAATCGAGGTTGATCGTATCTCGGTTCGCGATGAGGAGAGATTCAATATCGACCTGATCTTGCGGGCGGAAGGCGACCATCTTGGTGAGAATCAATCCTTCGGCAGTGGCAACTTTCAACCGAGCATCGAGCCAAGATTCGCTAACCGCCGTATTGAGGACATGGGAATAGAGCGCAACGACGGGTTGCATCCAATCGATCCGGACGTCGCCGCGATAAAAGACGATGAACCGATCCGCCGACCAACGGCGAATGATGTCCACGACATCGATTTCAAAGCCATCCGCCACGAGGTCTTCCAACAAGCCCGGAAAGGATAGTGCGGGAACTTGGAGGATGAAGTCGGCATCCTTTGTAGCCCGTGCTCGAGATCGAACACCCACAGCGAGAGCGCCGATCTAGGCATGACGAATCTGGTGCCGCTCGAACGCGAGGGCGAGCAAGCGCACACCTTCGGCCAGTTCCAATTCATTCATGACGGGCGGAAAACTCCAGGATCGCCTTCCACTCGAGGCGTTTTTCGTCCTCGGCGAGCCGATCGATATGTTCCGGTCGGCCCGATAAATTTCTCAGGAAACGATACAGGCGAAAGCAATCGTTCAGTTCGTAAACCCGCTTCTCAGGCGACAGCGCGCGAAAGCGAGCCGCATCCTCGGCGATGACGTCGGCATTGTTCGGAAAGCGAATGGGGAGGTCCATGCCTGCCAGTATACTCGCTTTCACAGAACGACAAAACCCCGGCATCGTTGCCGGGGTTTGCTCGAAGCGGCAACAGATTCAATCGACCACGGCGAGAACGTCGTCCTCGGTCATGATCAGGAATTCCTTATTGTCTACGGTGACTTCGTTGCCGGAGTAAGACGAGAAGAGCACCTTATCGCCGACCTTGACCTGAAACGCGGCTCGCTTGCCGTCGTCGAGCAACTTGCCGTCGCCCACGGAAATGATCTTCCCCTGCTTCGGCTTCTCTTTGGCGGTGTCCGGCAGAATGATACCGCCAGCGGTCCGGTCGTCGGCTTCCAAACGCTCGACCACGATCTTCTCGTTCAACGGCACGATCTTCATCGCTCGGCTCTCCTGGTGAAATTAGTGAATCGTTTCGGGTGGCTTCGGAGGCGCGGGCTCCGCCAGCTTACCGTACACTTGTTCGAGTGCCCGCGCCAGTGTGTGCAGCACGATGTTCTTGTTCACCGGCTTCGGAATCACACTGTAAACCTGAGCCAGGAACGCTTGCTTCATCAGTTCCGAACTCGCGTCCGCCGTCATGAGCACAGCGGGTAGCACCTTGTGCAGCGTCTGGCGAAGCAGGTTGAGTGCTTCGAGGCCCGAGAGTCGCGGCATGTGCATGTCGAAGAGGACCAGATGCACGAGCTGCACTTGGACGATCTCGACTGCCTCGCCGCCGTCCTTGGCCAGAACCGTATCGAACCCGCGATTCTGGAGTACCTCGCCGAGCGCCTCGCGATTCCCGCGGTCGTCGTCGGCAATGAGGATCGAGAACCGGTTGTGCGGAACGGTCCGTTCGCGTTGTTCGGTAGTGGGGAGGCCCGTTTCGGGGCCGGCATCGGTGAGCATCGGGTTCACCCGGCAGACGGTGCAAGCAAGCGAGGTGCCGAATGGAGTGTCGGCGTGCGGTCGAGAGTGTAACTCTAAGATTGTGCAATAGATGCGGTCGATTGTGCAAGAGCAGTTCGATCCGGATGTCCAAATCAGCTGAGGGGAACCTGCCACGATTCGGAACCGAGTCTGTCACGTTGGCAGACCCAAACTTCGGTTGCGGCTCGAGGCGTGAGCAAAGAACTCACCACAAAGGCACCAAGTTCCCACCAAGAAACACAAAGAGTCAGGAATTCAGTTCGGTTCGTCTTTGTGCTTCTTCGTGTGATCTTGGTGCCTTTGTGGTGAACGATTGAAAGCGTCCGGAACGCATCGTGAAGTTGCGAGACGGGCGCTGATACAATGCCATCATGGTCTGCCTCACGCACGATCCCATCGACTTCACGGTACTCACGCAAGCCGTGCGCTCGCCGCACTGCGGAGCCGTCGCCCTGTTCCTCGGAACGGTCCGCGACCTCACCGGCGACGAGGTCACGGAGTTTCTCGAATACGAAGCCTACCCGCCGATGGCGGAGAAGAAGATGGCCGAGATCGAAGTCGAGGTTCGGAGTCGCTGGAAACTCGGAGAGGTGGCGATGGTGCATCGCCTCGGTCGCCTCGGCGTCGGCGAGATCAGCGTGGCCGTCGCCGTGAGTGCGCCGCATCGCGATGCCGCCTTCGAGGCCTGCCGCTTCGCCATCGACACCCTCAAGCAAGTCGTTCCCATCTGGAAGAAAGACCTCGCATCGGTTGGAACGGGCGACTGGATTCACCCCGAGGCCTGCTCATGACCGGCTCGAACGAGTTGCCCCGGATCTACCTCGCTCGCCACGGCGAAACGGAGTGGACGAAGACGCACCAGCACACGGGGCGTACCGACATCCCGCTCACGGCTCACGGCGAAGACGACGCTCGGCTCATCGGCCTCCGCGTGGCCCACCTCAAGTTCAGTCACGTGCTCACCAGCCCGCTGCGCCGTGCGAAGCGGACGTGCGAACTCGCTGGGTTCCCGACTGCCGAGGTGGACGACGATCTCATGGAGTGGGACTACGGCGAATTGGAAGGCTTGAAGTCGGCCGAGATTCGCGCCCGCAAGCCGGACTGGGATCTGTTCCGCGACGGCACCCCCGGGGGCGAATCCCCGGCCGAGATTACGAAGCGCACGGACCGCGTGGTGGCCCGCCTGCGCGGGCTCTCCGGGAATGTGCTGGTCTTCGCACACGGCCACTACTTGCGCGTGCTGGCCGCCCGCTGGTGCGGTGCCGACCTCGGCTTCGCCCGGCACCTATTGCTCGGAACATCTTCGATCAGCATCCTCTGGTTCGATCACGGCTCCCTCGACGAGCCGGCCATCATGCTGTGGAACGACGACCGCCACCTGAGCGGCGAAGGTTGCCTCCTGCCGCCACCCAAAACGCCATGACGAGCCGCGTGCCATTGAAACTGTCGGCCGAGCCGGAATCGCGTGCGAATTCTGCCGTTCCGCACTCCGCATTCCTGGAAGACACTTACGGTCGACGGCACAACAATCTGCGCATCTCGGTCACCGATCGCTGCAACCTACGCTGCACGTATTGCATGCCTGAAGACGTGGTCTTCCGCGACCGTTCGGAACTGCTCAGCTTCGAGGAGATTGCCCACTTCACCCGCGTGGCGGCGAGCCTAGGCATTAACAAAGTGCGGCTCACCGGCGGCGAACCGCTCGTCCGCAAAGGCCTGCACCGCCTCGTTCGCCTGCTCGTGCCAATCCCCGACATCGCGGACATCGGCCTCACCACCAATGGCATTCTGCTTGCCGATCAGGCGGAGGAATTGTTCGAGGCCGGGTTGCGGAGGCTCAACGTTTCGCTCGATACGCTCGACCCGGGCCGCTTCCGCGAACTGACTCGTCGCGATGGCCTGGACCGCGTACTCGAAGGCCTTGAAACGGCGAAGCGAGCCGGCTTCGATCCCATTAAGGTGAACGCGGTCGCAATTCGCGGCGTGAACGATGTCGATGTCGTTCCCCTGGCGCGGTACTGCCGCGAGCTCGGGTTCGAACTCCGCTTCATCGAGTACATGCCGATCGGGGCGGACTCATGGGAACGGGAGAAGGTCTACTTCGCGCAGGAAATTCTCGACGTGCTGGGCCGCGAAATCTCACCGCTCGTGGAATCGCCGAACCGCGACCCGCGGGCACCGGCCATGAACTACGACTACGCCGACGGCATCGGCCGCGTCGGCATCATCGCCTCGGTGAGCCGGCCCTTCTGCGCGACTTGCAATCGGCTCCGTCTCACTGCGGAAGGCAAACTTCGCAACTGCCTCTTCTCACTCGACGAAGTGGACGTGAAAGGCTTGCTCCGCGCGGAAGGTGCCGACGGCGAACTGGCCGAAGCGATTCGCCGCACGGTCTGGTCGAAGTGGGAAGGGCACGAAATCAACTCGGCTCAGTTCGTGAAACCCCAGCGGACCATGCACGCAATCGGGGGGTGAGACGTGCCTCGGGCAAGACTTCACCCCAGTGCTTCCCGGATCACTTCGCCGTAGGGTAAGAGCGGGACGGGCCGTGCCTGGCGATCGATCACCGTGGTGTGGTGGTCGATGCCGAGCAGGTGGTACGCCGTGGCGAGTACGTCTTTGGCCTTGAGCGGCCGGTCGATTGGCGAGCCGGCGATGGAGTCGGTTTTGCCGATCACGCGGCCACGGGCCGCGCCGCCCCCAGCCATCAAGTTGCAATACGCCCGGCCCCAGTGGCCTCGGCCATCGCCTTCCAACTTCGGCGTGCGGCCCATCTCGCTCAGCACCAACACCAGGGTGTCGTCGAGCATCCCGCGTTGCGTCAGGTCTTCGATCAGTGCCGAGAAGGCGAGGTCGAAGCCGGGCAGCAGGTCGTTCTTCAGGCGGTTTCGTTGATCGACGTGCGTGTCCCAACCTGTGTTCAACTGGCCGAACTCATCCCACACCACCGTGACGAACCGGCAACCGGCTTCCACCAATCGGCGAGCTTGGAGCGTGCCCTGGCCGAAGAGCGTCATGCCGTACTGCTGGCGGAGTTTGTCCGGTTCGCGGGCCAGATCGAGTGCCGTGCGGACCTTCGGCGAATCCATGAGTGAGAAAGCGAGCGAGCGGTTCTCGTCGAGCCGTCGAGCGGTTCGGGAACGGTCCGCTTCATAACGCCTCGCATCGAACTGATCGAGCAGCGAGCGGCGGGTGTCGAGCCGATCGAGGGTCATGCCATCGGTCAGTGCGGTGCCGGCGGCGAGTTCGAAGCGGCTCTCCGGCGTGATGCCCAGATGCGGATCGGGGAATTCTTCCGCCGGCCCCCAAGACGTTCGCGTGATGCTGCGAGTCGCTCGGCCGCGGAACTCGCCGACGATGGGATCGTGTTCGCCACCGAGGTACGCGGCGTGCGGTCGGCCGTAAGGCGGCATCGTTCTTTTGGAAGAAAGCAGCCACGGCAGGAAGATATTGTCCGGCAGGCTCCCTTTGGGCTTTGGGCCGTTGCGCTCGTGGTTCAAATAACTGAACACGGACCCCACGAACGGCCACTGCTCGGGGTGCAGTTGCGTTTCTTCGATCGGGATCGCGCCCTGCGGAAGGCCGGTCGTGGCGTACTGCATCCCGTGAAAGTTCCACGGATGGTTCAGCGAACGCAAGAGCGTGACGCGATCCATGACGCGGGCGATATTCGGCAGCTTCTCGCAGATGTCGAGGCCGGGCACGCGGGTGCGGATCGACTTGAACTCGCCTCGCACTTCGGTCGGGGCATCTGGCTTTGGGTCGAAGGTGTCGAGTTGGCTGGGGCCGCCGAACAGGTAGAGGAGGATGACGTTCTTGGCGGTGCCAGCGGGCTTGGGTTGTGGGGTCGCACCCAGTGCGGGCGCGGCGAAGCCGAGGCCACCGGCGATGAGCCAGTCGCGCCGCGTTGGGCCGTGGCAAAGTCGTTTCGGCGAGCCGAGGATTCGCAGCATGTTCTGACTTTAGACGGGATCGGGAACCGATGCAAGGAGGAGACCGGTACTAGCTGAAGAGTGTTGGGGCTTCTCGTGCGGCTTGACCGAGCGCAGCGGGTTCCATCGCCTCGGGGTCGTGCAGGCTTTCGCCTCGAAACATCGGGTAGAGCATCGAGAGTTGAGGAATCGAGGCTACCGCGCTTTCGTAGTAGATCGGATCGAGTTCGATGCCGATGGAGGGATAGCCTACGGCGGTGGCGGCGGCGAGCGTCGAGCCCGATCCCATGAAGGGGTCGAGCAGAACTCCTTCCCCCAATGGCAGGAGGGACCGCACGAGTACGCGGAGCAAGTGTTGCGGCTTGAGTGAAGGATGATCTGAAATCTCTTGTTCCCGGCGCGGCGTTCGGCCACTGGGAATCAAGTCGGGAAGCGGACGATCACCGGCAAGCATCCGCAACCCGCCCGTTCCCCACTTGCGGAGATTTTGAGCCACGGTCTTTTCCGAAATCGGCTTGCGGAACAGGAGCCAGGGTTCGTACTTGCCGCGCGGCGTCACGCAGACGGACGGGAATTCCTTCTCGGCGTTCTTGGGTCGATCACCGCCGCGAAAGCCGTGATAAACGCGGACGATCGTCGCTCGCATCTCGTAGCCGGCCAGCACCATGCCCCGCTGCACGTACATCTGGAGAGTCGAATTCGATGCGATGAGAACGTGCCCCCCGGCACGAGTGGCGCGGCCAGTGCCTGCCCCCACTCCTGGAAAAAGCTTCCGAGTTGCTCCTTCTGTTCCGACGTGAGAATCGTGAATCGCGGCAGCGGTTCGCGTTCGCAGCCGTTCAGCTTGGGCGGGATTCGCCAGACGCCGCCCTTACCGGTGCGCAGCTTAGCGACTTCCTTCGAACTGAACTCGACGAGCCCGTAGGGCGGGTCCGTGCAGACCGCATGGAGCGAGTTCGGCGGCTGGCTCCGAAGCCAGGGAACGCAATCCCGTCGATGCAGCGCGAATGACATGATTTCAACTATAGTTGAAAGACGCTTGAATCGTCAAGGGTTATCGTGTTCGGATGAACGCGAATGCTGCAATCGCCCAATTCGTTCGCTGGAACCGGGAACAACTCGGCATGACTCAGCAGGAACTCGCGGCTCGAGCCGGTATCACTTATCAGTACCTGTCCACACTGGAGAGTGGAAAGAACAACATCACACTCGATGTCGTGGAGAATATCGGCAACGCGATGAGCTTGAGCTTCCCCCGCTTCGTCATCGAGTCGTATTTCGGCCCTGCATCGAAGACGCCTCCGCATCGCATCGATCCAGCTTTCTTTCGTCACAATGTCCCTCTTCCTCCACGACTCACAGCAGCCCATTTAGAAGGTGCGATGAATGAAACGCAGCGCCTCGTGCATTTGATCAATGCCATGCTGACGGCTACGGGTGGAGAGCCTCTCTCGAGCTACATCCAAGCTAACAACTTCAGCGGTATCGTCTCGAACATCTTATGCGATTCGCTGCATCGTTGCTCACCTTATAAGCACTACTCCGCTCAAAAGTACCCTGATCTCATGTGCTTCGACAGTGCGGGAGGGGAACTCGGTGGGCTCGAAGTGAAAGCGACAACGCAACTCGGTAAAGGAGGGGAAAGCCACAACGGCCACAGCGGATGGCACCTCATCGCGCACTTCACTCGGGAAGCCGCAACTGGCGGGATTTGCTTTCGCCACCTCATGATCGCCGATCTCATCGGCCACACGCGACCCGAATCGGACTGGAAGTACCTCGGCAGCAAAGTCAAGGAAGACACGGGAAGTCGTAACCCTTCAGCCTTCTGAACTGCTCTCGATCGTTCGGCCTCGTTTCGGGTAGGGTTTGGGGCGATGTCGCCTCCGTCCCTTTCGCTTGATCCCGC
>JAYTUG010000285.1:0-1800 GCA_043744695.1 Gemmataceae bacterium | reverse complement strand
AAGCCGGACCACTTCAAGTGAAAGAGATCGTACTCGCGCTTGAAGCGAGCCTGCTTCTCGCTCGTGTCCTCGTAGCCGCGAGTCTTCGATTCCAGGTGGTACAACTCGGCGTCGGGCGTCCAGACCACGCGATGCCCGGACTTCAACACCGCGAGGCAGAGATCGACATCGTTGAAGGCGAGGACGAAGCCTTCGTCGAATCCGCCGACCCGTTCGAACACCGTTCGCGGCATGAGCAGGCACGCCCCGGTGACGGCGGCGACGTTCTGCGTGATCCGCAAGCGCTGCATGTAACCCTGAGCTTGCCGGGGGTAAAACAGGTGCGAGTGGCCAGCGACGCCGCCCATGCCGACCACGATGCCCGCGTGCTGGATGGTGTCGTCCGCGTAGTAGAGCTTCGCGCCGACGGCTCCGACGCCGGGTTGTACGGCGAGTTTCACCATCGATTCGAGCCAGTCCGGATTGATGGCCTCGGTGTCGTTGTTGAGGAAGAGGAGCAGTTCGCCGCGTGCCTGGGCGGCCGCGAAATTGTTCACTGCGGCGTAGTTGAACGGCCGCGTCCACTCGACGATTCGCACGTGCGGCTGCTTCGTCAACTCGCGGTAATAAGCGTGCGTCTCGGGAAGCTGACTGCCGTTCTCCACGATCACGACTTCGTAATTCGCGTAGCTCGAATGAGCGAGCGACTCGAGGCAGCGGTCGAGCAATCCGACCTGATCTTGACTCGGGATGACGATGCTGACCAACGGTTGCGTGCGAAGGTGATACACGACTTGATAGGTGCCGAGGATCGGGCCATCGTGAACGGAGCCGTCGATGCCGAGGCGAGTGAGGTGCTCGCCGACCGCTCGCTTGCCTGCGTCGTAGGCGTAATTCTTCGTGCCCTTGGCGAAGGCGGTGCTCGCGGCATGCATCCGCCAGTGGTAGAGTACGCGCGGCAGGTGGACGATCTGCCTCGCGGTTTCGGAGGCCCGCAGCACCAGGTCGTAATCCTGCGAGCCATCGAAGCCGGGCCGGAAGCCGCCGATGCGCGTGAAGAGATCCTTCTTCAGCACGGTGAAGTGGCAGATGTAGTTGCGGCTGCGCAGCGTCTCCGGCGACCAGTCCGGCTTGAAGTTCGGCTCGACGCGGTCGCCGTGGAGGTCGAGTTTGTCCTCGTCCGAGTAGAGGAAGTCTGCGTCGGGGTTCTCGTTCAGGGCGGCCGCGATGTCGTTCAGCGCGAAGGGCGCGAGCGTGTCGTCGTGATCGAGCAGGCCGAGGTAGTCGCCGGTGGCGAGGCTCGCGGCGGCGTTCGAGTTGCCGACGATGCCACCATTAGAAGCCAGGAACTCGACCTTGATGCGGGCATCGCTCGCGGCAGCTTTCTCGAGGATCGGGCGAACGTGCGTCAGGGGGCTGGCGTCGGCGAGGCAGAGTTCCCAGTTCGAGTACGTCTGCTCGCGCACCGAGGCGATCATCGCCTCCAGAAATTCGATCGGCGGGTTGAACACCGGCACCACGATGCTGATCTTCGGCGAGCGCGAGAAGCGGTGCGACCGCTGTCGCTTCACTTCCGCCGCGTCGGGTTCGTGCTTGCCGATCCAGCGCTGGTACTCGTCCGGCGGGGTGCATTCGCTGAGGTGGCGTTCGTCCGGCGGTGGCCCGTTCTTGGCCCGCCGGCGCGAGAGCAGGGCCGCGGGAATGCTGGTGAGCCGGCGCGTCGTCGACTTCAAAATGGTGCGGCGACGCGTGTGCAACGGGAAGAGCCGATCGAGCAGTTTATTCGCGAACGATGCGGCCTTGAAGGCCTTCGAGGAGCGG
>JAYTUG010000284.1:0-6905 GCA_043744695.1 Gemmataceae bacterium | reverse complement strand
TCGAGCGGTCCCGAATCGGCCGGCAGGTCGATCGCCGCGTAGCACTCGTCGCCTTCCTGCCCAGAGTCCAGCACGGTCACCAGGTAAGGATGATGGAGTGCTGCCGCGGACTGCACCCGCTGCAAAAGCGCCGAGGGCGAATCCGCGGGGAAGAGCGACTCGGCGCGGAACCGACGCAGTTCGATCGGCGTCCGCAGAGAGGGATGCAGTGCCCGATAGGCCATCCCGCCGGGGCACGGCCCGAGTTCCTCGATCACTGGGTAGTTCGCGAAGTTCAAGTCTGCTCCCCGGCCGTTGCGAATCGCTTCGGCCTGAAATCGCGTGATCGCTCCACGGTCTTCCAGGTAGACGCAAAGCGAGTCGAGGTTCGCGTGTGGTAGGTCCGGCTGGCGGATCAACAGTTCAATCTGATCGGGAAACAGCACCCGGCTGGCCCGAGCGCGATCCAAAAAGCCAGCGATCGAATCGGAAGGCATCGGCACGCTCGAAGAGTCGCAGCGGAGAGCAAAGCGCGAATTGCTATTATAGCGGGCTGGATGGGAAGGGGAAACATCGAGCTTCGCGAGATTTAGGGGCTGGCTCGCAGCCTGCGAATGGCTTCGGCGTCTCCCGTGAGGTCGAATATCAAGAGGCAGCCACCGAGAATCGCATCGGGCTTTCGGCTTCGCAACCACGCGAATGTCGCGGGGTCGTCCAGATAGATTCCCAGCAAGTTGTTGGCACTGATCGCGAGCACGTGCCGCGCGGCATCGGGCGGAATCGACTCTCCACCCGCCGGACCGACCCGCCCGTAACCCGGAAGCGACTGGTAGCGGATGCCGTAGGCTTCGGGCCGGTCGGTACCGAAGTACGAAAGGTAGACGGCTTCAATTCTCTCGCGCTCGATGTATTGCTTCAACTGCGGCAAGCCTTGGCCCCAGTCCGCGTTCGAGTCGGCCACGAAGCCCAACCCGCGGTCGCCCGCGATCTCGTTGAAGTACGCGATCTGATGCGGCGACGCTTGCCAGGACGCCCAACCGGCCCAACCGAGCAGCGCAAGAAGCAAGGCAGAGCAAAGGCTTCTTGGGTGCCACCCGATGCTGTTTACCAGCCCGCCAGCGAGGATCGGCAGAAAGACCAGAGCGGGTAGCACGACTCGGATGCCCAGATCCACCCGCGAGTACGACGCCGCGGCGAAGAAGACCAGCGGAGGCAGCCAGACGAGAATGGAACGCCTCGATCCGCGTTCCTTCACCATGATGATTGCAGAGGCACATGCGGCTGCGAGAAGTCCCAAAGGCACTTTCACCGCGCAGGCGACGAGAAAGTAGTGGAGCCAGCCGGACTTTGAAAGTTCACCGTTCAGGTACATGCGGCCGTCGCCGTGGTCGGCCCGCGTGAGTTGGAATTTCAGACCGCGGCCCCACTCGTCGAAGTGCAGGAAGCCGTAGGTTGCCGCCAAGACGATGACTGCGATGACGCCGAGCCGGAACAGCAAATCGAAGTACGCCCGCAGGCGCGGCCCCGCTCCCTCTTGCGGTAGCACTCGACCCGGGAGTGCGAGCACGCCACCTCGCATTACGAAAGCGGTTCCCGCGAACCCGAATCCCGCGACCATGGCGATGGCCGAAAGCTTCGAACCGAGCATGAGGCCGAGGCTGATTCCGGCGGCGAAGAGCAGCCCGCGCGTCGACCGCGCGGCGTATTCCCACAGCAGGTAGCCCGAGAGAAGTGCGAAGAACGCGAACCCGGCATCTGTGCTCAACACGCACGAGAGTGCGAGCAGATTGGGATCGAATGCGGCGAACGCCATCGCCGCGAGGCCAGCGAGCCGGCACTGCCAGAGCCGAGACGACCACCATCCCGCGAGCAGCACGATCCCGCAACCGAGGGTCAGGTTCATTCGCCGGGCCGGTTTCAACAAGCGTTGATACGGCACGCCCGAGTCGTAGAGGAAGGCGATACCGACGTGCCAGTGATCGCGGTTCGTGGCCTCGGCCACGGCTTGCGGGTAGGGCGGTCGTTCACCCACCACCAGTGGCAACGCCCACCACCACTTCAAGAGCGGAGGATCTTCGTGGTTCATCCGCAGGTCGCCGGTTCGCCAGTACCCGTACCCGGCGGCAAGGTGAGCGCCCTCGTCGAAGGTCGGGCCATTCGCTTCCAGGAAGCGTTCGCCCTGCCACCAGAAATACGCGAGCAGCAATGCCGCGGCCGCGAGCATCCCTGGGAGCGCGGCCATCCCTGGGAGCGCGAGCATCCCTGGGAGCGCGGCCATCCTGGCCGCTTGGTTCGGCGGACGCAATGAGCGCACTTCAAGGTTCAGTGGAAGCGGCCGAGACGGCCGCGCTCCCAGGGTCGCACTGGCAATCCGCGCCATCGCTCAGGCTCCGGCGACGAGTGGAACCGAAGTGGGAGAAGGCGAACAATCCGCGAGGCGAACCGAACCCCAGCAGCCGAGCAGAATCGCAGGTGTAACCCAGACGTACCATTCGGACGACGTGTAGTCGACCATCATCGCGAGCATTGCGGCATTCGCGAGAACCAGGCTTCCGACACCAAATGATCGGGCGAGGGCGTGCGGCGTCTTGGCCAACTTCACACCCGTGACGAGGATCGGCACGAGGAGCAACACGAGGTCGTGCTGCCAGACGCCGTAGGGCGCGAGGAGCAGCGAGAGGCCGACAATCGCGGGAAGGTTTCGCGCAGCGGATCGTTCGCGAGGCGTTCGGAAATACCACATCACGAAGCCGGCCGCGCCGAACAGGAGCGGCAACCACTGGACCCAGAACGGTTGCCCCGGCACGGCGGTTCGCAGCCACCAGCCGACGAGCGGCGGAGTCCACCGCGCGAGATTGTGGTGATCCGCGGACGAAGTGCCGGTCGTCGCCTGGAAGTAATTCGACCAGACTTCTGGATTCGCCAGCGTCGGCGGGATGCACGCGAGGAGCCCGACCATCGCGCCGCCGATCAAGACCTTGCGTCCGAACCGGTCGCGACCGGCTTCCAGCAGCAACCAGAGCGCAAAGAGCACCAGCAAGTGCGGCTTCACGGCCGTTAGGGCACCGATGGCCCCGGCGAGCAGCGGCCGATTCGCGCGAATGCAAACGAGGAAACCCGCGAGGCCGATCAAAACGATTGCCGTGATCTGGCCGCTACCGATGAGAAAGATCGTGGGCACGAACGCGAGCGCCAGCAGGTACGCGATCCACCGCTGATTTCGCGGCCCGTCGAAACCGCGCCAGAGGAGTTCCGCCGACCCCAGCATCAATCCGACGTGAAGCAGAACCCAGGCACCGTAGGCCATCCGGAACGGCAGCAACCCGAGCGGCATCACGAGCGTGAGCGTCCACGGCGGGTTCCACATCATGATGGCGGTATCGTCGAGGCCGAGGCTGCGTTGGAGGTCGCGCATCTTCGTGCCGTCGTACGGGTTCTCGCCGTTCGCGTTGAGCCGCCCGGCCGTCCAGTATTCGGTGAAGTCGAAGGGAGCGGCAAGGGTTCCTGTGAAGAGCCGATCGACGACGAGGCCGGCGAGCGCCAGCACGATCAGAATGCCCGCACCGAGTGCGAGGCGGCGAATCGTCGAAGTCTCGGCCTCAGCCGGCATGTCGGCACTCCAAAGTGTGGGTACCTCGACAGCCTAGAACAGAATTCAGGCCGGACTCGGAAAGAAGGGAGCAGACTACCAATTACGGGGGCTCATTCCGCCGCCATCTCTTCGGTCAGGATCGCATCGGTGTACACGTTTTGCACGTCGTCGTGGTCGTCCAAGGCCTCGATGAGCTTGATTACCTTCTTGCCCGTCTCGACGTCGATTTCCTTCTGCATTTTGGGCAGGTACTTCACCTCGGATTCGGCGGTCTCGATGTTGGCCGCCTTCAGGGCTTCGAGCACCGCCGTGAAGCTCGAAGGTTCGCAGGTGATCTCGAAGACATCGCCTTCGCGTTGGAGGTCCTCGGCCCCGGCCTCCAAAGCGATACTCATGAGTGCGTCTTCGTCCGGATGCTTGGCGACTTCGATGGCGAAGAAGCCCTTGCGGTCGAACATGTAGCCGACGCTGCCGGGCACGCCGATGGTGGCGTGGGCGCGTTCGAAGACCTTTTTGATTTCGCCGTTGGTGCGGTTGCGATTGTCGGTCATCACTTCGACGAGGACGGCGAGGCCGCCGGGGCCGTAGCCTTCGTAAAGGATCTCGTCGAAGTTGACGCCTTCGAGGTCGCCGGTGCCGCGCTTGATCGCCTTCTCGATGTTCTCCTTGGGCATCGAGACCGAGCGGGCCTTGTCGATGGCATAGCGGAGCGGCAGGTTCATCGTCGGGTCGCCGCCAGCGTTGCGGGCCGCAATGATGATGTAGCGGCTCAGTTTGCTGAAGACTTTGCCGCGTTTGGCATCGACGATGGCCTTGTGACGGGCCATATTCTTCCAGTGACTGTGACCTGCCATGCGAACGAAACCTCGGATCGGGAACGGCTCGGAAACGTACGTTCGAACACTTCTGAAGTCAGTATAGAACCTGGCAAAAATCGCCCAGACTACGCGGTGGCCCAAGCTCACGGCAGGCGTTTGAGCTTTCGCTTCACGTCTTCGAGTCGACCGTCGCGCATGCCGCGGGCATCGGTCGCGAGGAGCTTGGCGGCTTCTTCCCAAGCCACCTTGGCTTTGTCCTTCTCGCCGCTTCGGAACCGCACGTCGCCGAGGTGATCCCAGACCACGCTATCGTTCGCCCCGTCGGGCATCGTCGCGACTTTCTCGAGAAGTTCGCGGGCTTCAGAAAGGCGTTCTCGGCGGAACAGCACCCACGCCAGGCTGTCGAGGTAGGAGGAATTTTCGAGTTCCGGGTCGCCGCCCTTGCGGCGGTCCGCGCGGTCGATGGCGACGGCGTGCCGAACCAGCCGCTCGGCTTCGCCCAAATTCCGCCCTTGCTCGGCGAGGTGGTAGCCGAGGTCGTTGCAGGCACCGGCATGATCGGGATCGACGTCGAGGATGCCGCGAAGCTCCGCTTCGGACTCCGCGAGTTTCTTCGCCCCCCAATACGACGAAGCCAGCACGTACCGGATCCGAATGCGATCCACGGGGTCTTCGAACTCACCGAGCAACTTCTTGCACATCGCGATCGCGTCGTCCCAGCGTTCGAGCCTGCGGTAGACCGAGACTTTTTGAAGTCGGATGGCGAGGCGGTCCGCCGCACCGGCTTGTGCGATCGCTTTCTCGGCCGTGGCAATCGCCTCGTCGGCTTCGCCCAGGTCCGCAAGCGCGAGCGCCAGATGGTAGTTGAAGAACGCGGGGAACAGCATCGTCGAACGAAGCCCTTCGCGGCAAACCGACGCGACCTGGGCCGGCTTGCGGCTCAACCGCAGCACGTGGATGAGTTGCGTGTAGGCGTCGCCCTGAGCGTTGATCGGTGCCGTGCTCACGGCTTGCTGAAACTGGATGACCGCGCTCGGGAGCTTGTTGTGCCGCGCCGCGAGTACGCCCAGCGCGTGCCACGTTCGATACGTTCGCTTAACGCCATTTCGCAGGTCGTCGGCCGCCGCGCGAAGCACGGCCGCCGCCCACTCCGGCTCACCGGCGAGGATCTCGAATACGGTCCGCGCCTTCTCCGCTGCGAAGGTCCGGCTCGCATCCACCCTGGCTTCTTCGTCCTTGAGCACCAGATAGGCTGCGTCCAGAATCTCGATCGCGCGAACGGGGCGATCCGTTTCGATGGACGAGCGGAGGACGACTCGAACGATCTTGGCCTGATTGGTCGCGGCGAGAAGTTCGGCGAACGCGGTATCCGCCAGCGGCCGAGCGGTGGGCTCGCGGGCTCGCTCGGCTGCCAGCACGGCCAGCAAGGCGTGATTCTTCGGCTCCCGATCCGCGTACTTTTGCAGCGCCGGAACGACCTCGGCCCCGCGATCGGTATGCTTGAGGAGCGAGACGAATCGTTCGTAAGGTTCGACGGCCTGTGGCTGGAGCTTCAAGAACGATTCGAGGTGGCGGAGCGCGGTCGCGGGCTCTATTTCCGCGAAGGCCGCCGAGAGGTTCCAGTCGAGCCGAGCCGCTGCATTCGGATCGTTGAGCCGCTTGGGATCCGCGTAGAGTTTGTGAGCCGCTCGGAACGCCTCGGCTGCGTCGCCGGTCGAACCGCTCTTCACCAGGGCTTTGCCGAGCCGTTCGTACGTGTCCGCCGCTTCCACATCCACTTCGTGCGGGGTGAACGCGGCCAGTGCGATGATGGCTTTGCGCTTCGCGGTGAGAAGTTCGAGGGCCAGCTTCTGAGCGGAGACCGAGCCGCCCGCGTTTCCCGCGCGGTCTTGCAGGGTGGCCAAGTCCCGGTAGACGGCGAGCGCCTTCTCGGGCCGCGTGCTGGCATCCACATACTCCGCCGCGATCTTCGCGAACGTCACCGCCTCGGCGACTTCGCCCGAATCGAAGAGCAAGCGCGAAAGTGCATGAGCCGTATCGGCGTCGTGCGGATCCTTCTCCAATACGATCCGCGCGGCGCGAATCGCCTCCGGCTCGCGACCGATCTTCGCGTAGACTCCGATCAGTTCTTTCAGGGCCGCAGTTGAATCGGGGTCTTGCTTCGCGGCCGATTCGAGCGATTGGATCGCGGTGAGTAACCGCTCGCGACGAACCTGCCAGAGCCCCGCCCCGAACCGCGCCAGTGCATCCTTGCGAAGCTCCGGCACCCGTGGCGGCAGCGCATCGGCTTCCCACGAGGGCGGCGCACCCAGAGCCAACATCAGAATTCCGACCAGCATCAGTCCACCTCCAGCGGAGCCGCGATCATACCGCCACGGTTCCGCCCTGCCAACGCGAAGCTTCGTGAACGTGGTTGAGCGGGTGCAGTACATGGTTTGCAGTCCAGCTGCTTGATCTGATAGACTCCATCTCGAAACCCGCATTCCCCAATCGCCCCAACTCCAATCAGGTGCCAA
>JAYTUG010000283.1:0-6907 GCA_043744695.1 Gemmataceae bacterium | reverse complement strand
TCGGCATGGCGACCTCTCCCCAGCGGGGGAGAGGTGAAGAATTCGGTAGGCTCTGTAGGTAGATACTGCTCTTACCAAAATGCATGGATGACCTCCGGGTTTGATTCATGGCCATCAGCTTCACAGTCGAACATCGCGATGGTGCTGCGCGGGCCGGGCGGCTCGCCACACCGCATGGCGAAATCGAGACGCCCGTGTTCATGCCGGTGGGCACGCAGGCCACGGTGAAGGGCCTCACACCCCAGATGCTCCGCGATGTCAACGCCCAGATCATTCTCGGCAACACCTACCACCTCGCTCTGCGGCCCGGCGACGAACTCATCGCGGAGTTCGGCGGGCTCCACAAATTTATGGGCTGGGAACGGCCCATTCTCACGGATTCGGGCGGCTTCCAGGTCTTCAGCCTCGCCACGCAGGTCAAGATCACGGACCACGGCGCGAAGTTCCGCAGCCACATCGACGGTTCGCCGTTGGAACTCACGCCCGAACGGGCCGTCGCGATTCAACAGAACCTCGGCTCCGACATCGCGATGGTGCTCGATGAATGCCCGCCGGGGGACGGCGGGCCGGAGGTGATTCGGGCTGCCGTCACGCGGTCGATTCGCTGGGCGGAGCGCTGCAAGAAGCACCACACGCGCGTGGATCAGGCTCAGTTCGCCATCGTGCAAGGAGGCACGAACCTCGCCTTGCGGGAAGAATGTGCACGCGAGCTGACGGCGATGGACTTCCCCGGCTACGCCCTGGGTGGCTTTAGCGTCGGCGAAGGCCCCGAGGCGATGCACGCGGCATTGCCCTTTTGTGCGCCGCTGCTTCCCGAGCAGAAGCCGCGCTACCTTATGGGCGTGGGTCGGCCCGAGGATTTGCTCGCCGGGGTCGCGGCCGGTATCGACATGTTCGATTGCGTGATGCCGACTCGGAACGGCCGCAACGCTCTCGCCTTCACGGAGAATGGACCGATCCGATTGCGAAACGCGATTCATCGACGAGATGCGGCACCGGTCGCGTCCGATTGCGGCTGTTACTGCTGTGCGAACTTCAGCCGAGCGTACCTGCACCACTTGTTCGCCGCGGAGGAAATGCTCGGGCCGACGCTGCTCAGCATCCACAACCTCGCGTTCTACTTGCGGCTGATGCAAGGTGCCCGGATCGCAATTACTCAAGGCCGTTTCGAGACGTTCCGCGCGGGTGTGCTTGCCCGGTACGAGCCGCATTCCTAGTATGACCGCTCGGATTTCGCTGCCGCCCGCGCCTTGAGACTCGACATGTACACTGCACTCCTCGCTGAAGATCCCGCACCGGCCGCTGGTGCCGGTTCGCCCTTCACCAACCCGATGTTCTTAATGCTCGGGTTGATGCTGCTGTTCTGGGTGGTCGTGATCCTGCCCATGAGCCGGCGAACCCGCAAAGACCAAGAGAAACTGCTGTCGAGCATTTCCCGCGGCTCCAAGATCCTGACTTCATCCGGCATCGTCGGAACGGTCGTCACCATCAAGGACGGCGAAGACGAAATCGTGATTCGCTCGGAAGATACGAAGCTGCGGATCAAGCGCAGCACGGTGAGCCAAGTGATCGGTACGGATACGGCGGAAGCGGCCAAGAGCTAGCCGCTTGCGGCTTCGCGATTCGAATTTCATTCAACCGGTACCGGAAGCCATGCAACGTAATTATCTTCGCGGGTTGCTGATCTGCCTGATTCCGTGCCTCGCGGCCGCGGTGTTCGCGTTCCAACCGGATAAATACAAGCTCGGCATCGACCTCGCGGGCGGCACGATTCTCGTCTACGAGATCAACCTCGAACGCACCAAGCAGCTGAACGACGCGCGGAAGAAGGCGGACGACCCCGCCGCCAAGCAGCAGGCGGCGACTATCGAAGGCCTCAGTAGCGAGGACATGCTCAAGCTGGCAACGCAGATCAAGCGCCGCATCGATCCCGCCGACTTGAAGAACGTGACGGTGCGGCCGTTGGGCAGTACGCGCATCGAAATCATCATGCCGACCGGTGGGTCGTCGCAGGGCAATCGCGCGAACGTGACCTCGGAAGAAATCGAAGAAGTGAAGCGGCTCGTTTCGCAGATGGGCGTACTCGAGTTCCGCATCCTGGCTAATGAATCGGACGATGGCCCCGCCGTTCTCCGCGCCAAGGCCATCATCGACTCGGCTTCCTCCGAACAACTCGACGAGTGGGCCGTCCGCGGTCTGGTTCCGCCCGCTCCCGAGGAGCCGTTCGACGTCAAAGCGGCCGGCGATAAGAATGCCCCCGTGCGTTACTCCTGGGTCGAACTGAGCCGGGAGGAACGCAAGAACCTCGGGCTGAGCAACGAGTACGCGGAGCAGCCTCCCGGTCGCGACAAAAGTTGGCTTTATCCCGAAGCGGCAGCGGCCCGGAAAGTCAACAAGACCTTCACGCACACCTCGCGCGATAAAGAGGGCAACCGCAGTTCCTCGGCCCTTTACTTCAGCCGCGAGGTGAAGAACCCCGCCATCCTCGCGCAGGAGGCCCAGGAGAAGGACCGCCTCGATAAGGACGGCAAGGGGGATCAGTTCAACCCGAAGAAGGTCGAGTACTACGTGCTCACCCGCGTCTCGAACGTCGACAACGTGAAGGTGGAAGGCGACGTCTCGCTCACGGCCTCCGCCGAGCCGGACAGCAACGGCAACCTCGTGGTCGGCTTCCGCTTCAACGGGGCCGGTGGCCGCGAGTTCGGCCGTATGACCGAACGCAACAAGCCGAGCGGTGCGACCATTCGCATGTTGTCCATCCTGCTCGACGATCGCATCATGTCCAACGCGACCATCAATTCGGTGATCGGTTCCGCAGGGCAAATCAGCGGCAACTTCGACAAGAAGCACGTCGACGAATTGGTTCAGATCCTCCGCAACGGTGCGCTGAACGCTCAGCTTCGCGAGAAGCCGGTGAGCGAAAACACCATCGGGCCAACCCTCGGTGCCGATACCGTTCGCAAGGGAACCGAGGCGGTCGGGGCGGCGTTCCTCGTCGTGATGATCTTCATGGTGTTTTACTACCGGTTCGCCGGGATGGTCGCCTGCGTCGCGCTGTTGGCCAACCTGCTGCTCACGGTCGGCTTCATGGTCGCGGTCCACGCCGCCTTCACGCTGCCCGGTTTGGCCGGCGTCGTGCTCATGCTCGGTATGGCCGTCGATGCCAACGTGCTGATTTACGAGCGCCTGCGCGAAGAACGCAACAAAGGAGCGAACCTCGCCACCGCCATCCGCAACGGCTACGACCGCGCCTTCCCCACGATCATCGATACTCACCTCACGAGTATCTTCACCGCCATCGTGCTCTACACCTTCGGCAACGATCAGTTGAAGGGCTTCGCCATCAGCCTCACCGTCGGGCTCATCATCAGCTTGTTCACCTCGCTGTACATGACCCGTCTGTTGTTCGACTTTTGGCAGCACAAGCGGTGGCTCACCGAAATGAAAATGCTCCGCATCTTCGAGCGCCCTTCTTACAACCCCATGAAGTACCGATTCCACTTCTTCACGGCGACGAGCATTCTCACGATCCTCGGCCTGTCGCTGTTCCTGCTCCGAGGCGAATCGGTGCTGAACGTGGACTTCCGCGGCGGCACCGTCTACGGCGGTCGCCTCAAGGACAACGAAGAACGCGCCCTCACCGCGACCGACAAGCCCGGTCTTCGCGACCTGCTCTCCGATGAGAAGCAGCGCGACCGGCTCAAGGTCGATTCCGTGCGATGGGTGAATCGCCCGGCTTCCGGCGACTTCAACGCCGTCGGCACTTACATCTACGAGATTGCGTACGCGGACAAGACGAAGGCCACCGTGAGCCTCACGGAGAAGCCCGCCGGTGCGGACGAGAAGCAGATGGAGGCCAACGTGAAGGATCGTGCCGGACGCCTCCCGGATGCCTCCGTGGAGCAGATCTTCCTTTCGGGCGAAAGCTACTCGCAAGGCAAGAGCCGCTACTTCACCGTCCGCACCACGGAGCGGCAACGCGACATCGTTCAAATCAGCCTCGACCGCCTACTGAACGACGACAAGGTCGGCCCGCTGATGGACAAGACGACCATGACCATCGGTGCCGTGACTGGCCCGATTGTCGACCTCACTTTCGACAAGCCGACGTCGCCGAACTACACGAGGGACTTGCTCCATCGCGAGTTCGCGAGCGAGAACGCCCTGGAGGGCGACTCCTCGTTCCTGCTCACCGGCGTCGGCGAACCCGATAAAGAAGGCCGCTTCAAGTCGATGAAGCTCGACGTGTCGAAGAACCCGCGCTTCTCGGCATTGAACAAGCTCGTGCTGTCGGCTTCGGCTGGCGGCGTCGGCGGTTCCGCTGTTGCGGGCTCGGCCGCGGCACTCACCCTGGCGAAGTCGCTGGCAGATCCCGCGACGGCGGCACAACTCGAATCGCTTCGCACCATTCTGCAGAAGACCGAACGCGAGTTCGGAAGCCGGCCCGTGCCCGAACGCCTCGAAGTCTTCGATAGCACGCTCGCCTCCGAGACTCGCACGAAGGCGTTCTACGCCATCATCGCGAGTTGGGTCGCGATCATGCTCTACCTCTGGTTCCGGTTCGGCAACTGGACCTTCGGCCTCGCCGCCGTCCTCTGCCTCGTACACGATCTCTGCTTCACCCTCGGCTGCATCGCGGCGTGCCACTTCCTCTTCGACACGCCCATCGGCTGGCTCTTACGCCTCGAAGATTTCAAGATCGACCTCCCGGCCGTCGCGGCCTTGCTCACGCTCGTCGGCTACTCGGTCAGCGACACCATCGTGGTCTTCGACCGCATCCGCGAGGTGCGCGGCAAGAACCCGGCCCTCACCCCGCAGATGATTAACGATAGCGTGAACCAGACTCTGAGCCGAACCATCCTCGCGGCCACCACCGTCTTCCTCGTGAGTACCGTGCTCTATTGGTTCGGCGGCGAAGGCGTCCACCTCTTCGCGTTCGTGATGGTCGTGGGCGTGCTGGTCGGCACTTACAGTTCGATCTTCGTGGCCGCCCCGTTGCTGCTGATCTTCGGTGAAGGCAAGAACGCCGAGGTTCACGAAGAGGCGGCTCCCGCGCCGGAAGAAGAAGTGGTCGTCCAGGGATAAAGGACCGCTAGCCCGACGCGCTTGCGCGTCGGGCTAATAAAATCCCTACCCACCAGCTAAATCTGGAAGCTCGACTACAAAACCCTGGCTCATGCCTTTGGGATCAAGTTCGCGGCCGCGAGGCCGTTGAGTACGAACTGCACGGCGATCCCGGCGAGGACCAAGCCCAGCACGCGATCGGATGGGTGTGGAAGGGATATGGGGGAGAAGAAGGGGAAAGAGTGCCATGACCGCTTTCGCCTCGGAATATTATTCCGGTCCTGGAGCCCGGAAATGCCTTGAAACCAAGCGTTTCGCACGATCGGCAGGTGGTCGTACTGGTCGCGCTCATTTCTTCGCGGGTCGCAAGTCGTGTCGTGGCTGGTTCCTCCGGCGAAGCGTCGCATGACCAGACCGGCCATGCTTCGGCAACGGCACAATCGGAGTCGACAGGCGGGACATGGAAGGGTGGCGAAGCCCGCACGGGATTGGGGAGTTTCACATCCCGTTGCGGAAAGTCAAATTGGCGAGATGAACAACAACGCGGAGACGGTCACTCACTGGGGAAGATCCCAGATCCGCACGACACCCGGAGCGCTGGCCGCGAGTCGCTTCCCGTCCGGACTGAATGCGACGTTGCCTGCGCCGGTCACTTCCATGTTGAAGGTCTTGACTAGCGAACCCGTCTTCGGATCCCAAACACGTACGATGCCGTCAAAGCATGTTGCGGCGACTCGGTTCCCCTCGCGGTTGATGGCGATTCTAGCCACCGTCTTCTCCGGGCCGGCGAGCGTCTTGAACAACTTGCCGGTGTCCGCATCCCAGACCTTCACTTTTTGATCCACGCCGCCGGAAACGATCCACTTGCCGTCCGCACTCCACGCAATATCCCACACCGGCTTGTCGGATGCGGCCCAACTCTGGACCTCCTTCCCGGCATCCAAATCCCAAACCTTCACGAACCATTGGTTCCCTTTGCCGACGGGGGAACACACTTTCTTCCCGTCCGGACTGATTGCTAACCCGTTGAGTACCAGATCAGTAGGGCCGAAGGCGGCGAATGAGTGAATGGGTTTGCCGTCGGGGCCAAAGACGGTCATGGCACCCGTGGCATTGATGCAGACAGCACGCTTGCCGTCCGGGGCGAAACTTGCGTCGCGCATCAGGCCCCTGTTTGGCCGCAAGTCGCCGATCGGCTGGCCCGTGGTCGCACTGTGCAAACGGGCGACGGCCTCCCACTCGTACACAGTCAAGAGGCGGTTGAGAGAGCAGAACTGGGCGCGAGCAATGGGGGCAGGCGTATCGAGTTTGAACAACTCCTTGCCAGATTTTGCGTCCCAAACGCGGGCGGTCTCCGAGTCCCCGGTGACGAGGAGGGAGCCATCGGAATTGAAGCCCAGGGCGACGACCGAGCCGGTGTGAACACCAAATGCCGTTTGCAGCTTTGGTAATGTGGTTGTTGAAGGAACCGACGGTGCCTGCCTCTCAAACGGCCCTGCATCCCACACCTTCGCCGTCTTGTCATAACTTCCCGTCACCACCCGCGAACCGTCCACACTGAACGACGCCGAAGTGACGAAGTGAGTGTGCCCCTTGAGGGTGAGGAGTTCGGCCCCCGTCTTGGCGTCCCACACCCTCGCCGTCTTGTCCCAACTCCCCGTCACGACCCGGAAGCCGTCCACACTGAACGACGCCGAAGTGACGAAGTCAGTGTGCCCCTTGAGGGTGAGAACCGCGGCCCCGGTCTTGGCGTTCCACACCTTCGCCGTCTTGTCATAACTTCCCGTCACCACCCGCGAACCGTCCACACTGAACGACGCCGAAGTGACGAAGTGAGTGTGCC